>NZ_CP116871.1:1876629-2189401 GCF_031885415.1 Microbacterium forte | reverse complement strand
CCTCTTCGTATGACAGGTCGTAGGCGCCGTACGCCGCGCGCATCACGAACGTCGTGTACGGCAGAGCGAGCACGACGAGCACCAGGACCACGCCGACGATCGGAGGCACATATGCGCGCAGCAGCAGCACGTTGACGCCGAGGACCGCGGCGAACGGCGGCAGGGCGATGGGTGCGAGCAGCAGCGCCGAGACCGTGCGAGGGAAGGGTACGGTGCCGAAGGTCAGCGCCCGCGCGGCGAGGGCGCCGAGCGGTGTGGCGACCGCGGCGACGACCGATCCGAGCAGCACGGACCGGTCGAATCCCGGCACCAGGCCGAAGCCCAGAGCCTCCTCGAGGCCCTGCACTCCCCATGCCGTGGACAGGGGAGACGGAAACGACCAGGCGTCGGCGGACGCCCAGAGCACGAGGGGGAGGAACGGCAGAGCGAACCAGGCCACCAGCAGCATCGTCAGCGCCACGCGGATGACACGGCCGGCGCCTCGTGGCGTGGTGAGGGTGCTCTGCATGGTTCGGGTGCTCTGCATGGTGGGGGTGCTCTGCATCGGCAGGGTCGGCGACGGCATCCGATCACCGCCAGACGGCCGTGCGCCGGAGCGCCGCGAAAGTGAGGGCCACGACGGCGAGCGAGATCGCGCAGGTCACGAGCGCGACGGCCGCTGCCTCGGGACGAGATGCCAGCGAGACGCCCTGGAACAGCCGCACGGCGAGCACGGGCAGTGGCTCGGGGTAGGTGCGACCGAGCAGCCACGCCACCTCGTACGACCCGAGAGCGTAGACGAAGCTGATCGCGGCGCAGATGACGATCGTCGGCGCGGTCAGGGGCAGCAGCACATGACGGAAGCGCCGCCGCCGGCCGGCGCCGAGCAGCGCGGCCGCCTCGTCGTAGGTGGCGATCCGGGTGGCGAGGGTGCCCGTGACGACGAGCGCGACGAAGGCGGACTCCTTCCAGGCGAACTCGGCGATCACGGCACCCCACAACGAACCCCCCACCCAGGGCGCCCACGACTCGGGCGGGATCCCGAGCAGTCGGGGCAGGACGCCAGCGTCGGAGAGCAGCAGCCCGATGGTGGCGGCGCCGATGAGGTGCGGCACGGTCACGGTCGTCGCGCCGAGGGCGGCGAGCAGGCGACTGCCCGCGCGACCGGACGCGATGACGACCGCAGCGCCCGTGCCGATGACGACGGCGATCACGGTCGACGCGGCGGCGACGGCGATCGACACCCCCGTAGCGGCGGCGAGGTCGCGCGGGTGCGCGAGGAAGGCGTCGATCCCGGGGGTCACGGGACCCGCGATGGGCATGAGTCCGAGGGCCTGGAGCAGCGTGGCGCCGATGCCGCCGCCCACGACGAGCAGCGTCGCGAGGGCGGCGGGCAGCACCAGCAGCGTGCCGCGGAGGAGCTGACGGGCGCTCCCACGACGGCGCGCCACCGGCGCGAAGCTCATCGGTCGAGCACGCCCGTCCGCCAGCCCTCGTCGAGCGCGGGGACCCACTCGGCAGCGAGCTCACCGTGCGCGTTCTCGGAGAGCACCTCGTACCCTGGCACGACCGGCGACGTCGGGAGGGCGTCGAACAGGGCGCGGTCGTCGTCCGGCAGGCTCTCGATGTCGAGCACCGTGAACTGGCCCCATACGTCGGGCTGGGCCTTCGCAGCCTGCTGCTCCACCGAGAGTGCGACGTTCGCGACGACCATCGCCCCCGCGATCGAGTCGGAGTTGGCGGGCAGGCCGAGGAAGCTCGCGTTGCCCACGGTGCCGTCCTCGAGTGGCAGCACGGTGGTCTCCGGCGGGTACGTCCCGTCGGCGACGAGATCGGTGAGTGTCGCGGGGCCGTAGGTCATCGTCATGTCGATCTGACGGTCGGCGAAGAGCTGACCGAGCTCGGCTTCGTTCGCGGGATACGTGTCACCGCCGCGCCACAGGCTCGGGGCCAGTTCGCTCAGTCGGTCGTAGAGAGCAGGGCTCAGCTCGTCGAAGGCCTTGTCCGAGTACGCCGCGGGCACCTCGTCGGCGCCGCCCGAGACGCTCGCCAGCACCTCGCGAACGAACACCGAACCGGTGAAGTCCGGCGGGGCGGGGTAGGTGAAGCGTCCGGGGTGGGCTTCGGCCCAGTCGAGCACCCCGGCGAGGGTCGTCGGCGGGTCGGGGATCGCCTCGGCGTTGTAGGCGAGCGTGAACTGCGCCTTGTGCCACGGGGCTTCGCAGCCGTCGACGGGCGTGCCGAAGTCCGACTGCAGCAGCGGGTCGTCGGGATCGGTGGCAGCCATCGACGGCAGCAGGTCGGTCCAGTCGCACAGCCAGGCATCGGCCTCCTTGCCGGTGCGGAAGTTGTCGCCGTTGACCCAGATGAGGTCGACCGTGCCGTCGGAGCGGCCGGCCTGGATCTCGGTGAAGACGCGGTTCAGCGCATCTCCCGTATCGGTCACGGGCACGCGCTCGAGCGTCACTCCGTACTCCGCGACGGCCGGGGTGAGGATGTCGTCGACGTAGGCGTTGCCCTGGTCGTCGCCGCCGTACATCCACAGCTGCACGGTCTGACCCTCGGCATCCGCGAGCACGGCATCCCAGTCGTCGTATGCCGTCGACGCGCTGCTCTCGGGTGCCGCGCAGGCCGTGAGGGCGAGCAGCGGCACGGCGAGAGCGAGGGCTGCGGTTCTCCGAGGTCGTCGTGCGATGCTGCTCATCAGGGGTTCCTCGCTTCGGAATCGGTGTATCGGCATATCGCGCCGGGCTAGGGTATAGGAGTCGGGGAGGATGCTGTGGACGCTGGTGATTCGCGTGTCAGAGACGCCCCCTCGAAGCGGTCGGCGATCGTCCGCCTCGTGCTTCTCCTCCTGTTCGTCGCCCTCGTCGGAACGGTTGGGTATTTCCTCGCTCCGAGCGACATCGACGCGGTGCGTGACTGGGCGGCGAGCCTCGGACCGGGCGGCGCGCTGCTCTTCGTGGCGGGGTACGCCGCCCTCACGCTGACACCGGTGCCCAAGAATCTGCTCACGATCGCGGCGGGTCTCGTGTGGGGATTCTGGCTCGCCCTGGTGCTCGTCTACGTCGGTGCTCTGCTGGGCGCCGCCGCGTCGTTCGTGATCGGTCGAGCGCTCGGCAGAGAGGCGGTCGAGCGGCTCACCGGGGCTCGGGTCGCGCGCCTCGACGCCGCCCTCGCGTACCGCGGATTCCTCGCCGTCCTCGGCGCTCGGCTGGTGCCGATCATCCCGTTCACGCTCATCAACTACGGCGCGGGACTGACGGCGGTGCGACGACGCGACTACGCGCTGGGCACGGCCATCGGCATCCTCCCCGGGTCCGCCGCCTATGTGGCGCTCGGCGCGTTCGGACTCGAGCTCGGACCGCCCTTCTGGATCGCGGTGGCCGTGCTGGGCGTGCTCATCCTCGGCGGCGTCGTGACGGCGGCGATCCTGCGTCGCCGCGGCGGAGACCGCTCGTCGTCGGCGCAGAGGACTGCGAGTGGCCACGATGCTTGACCGTTCTCTGCGGGCCGTGCTCGCCCGACCACTCGAGGTGACGGCCGCCGCCCTCGACCGCCCGGGGATCACTCCCGACCGCCTGACGGTGCTCGGTCTCGCGCTCGGCGTCGCATCCGCCGTCACGGCCGGGCTCCAGCTGTGGTGGGTCGCCCTCGTGCTCTGGCTCGTCTCGCGGATCGCGGACGGTCTCGACGGCACCCTCGCCCGACGCCGCCGACGGCTGGCCGAGTCGCAGGGGCGGGACTCCGCGCCCTCCCACGCGGGCGGATTCCTCGACATCACCGCCGACTTCGTCGTCTACGGTGCCACGGTCGTCGGAGTCGCCTTCGGTGCCACGGCGCAGTTCGGCGCTCCGTGGTGGCCGTTCCTGCTGGTGCTCCTCGTCTACTACGTGAACGGCACGGCCTTCCTCGCCTTCTCCTCGATCGCCGAGCGCACCGGGCGAACGATAGACGACGGGCGGTCGCTCTCCTTCCTCGGGCGGATAGCCGAGGGCACCGAGACCATCGCCGTGCATTCGCTGTGGCTAATCCTGCCGTTCTGGGCGTGGCAGATCGCGTTGGTGTGGGCGCTCTTCGTGGCCGTCAGCGCTGTGCAGCGCATCGTCGTCGGCTACCGCAGCCTGCGCTGAGTCGGGCCGGGCTCAGCCGCGGCGACGATGGATGCGGCCCAGGACGCGGATGCCGAATGCGACGGCCCCGCCGCGGAGGCCGCGCTGCGCCTCCTTCACGACGGCATTCCACCCGGCGTCGGAGTAGCTCGGATAGGCGTGCATCGTCGTGGCCACCGTGCGCACGTTCATGCCGGTCTTCACCGCCACGGTGTACTCCGCGAGCGACTCTCCGGCCCGCGGTCCGACGATGACGGCGCCGGTGACGCGGCCTCGCCGGTCGACGACTATGCTCGTGAAGCCGTCGGTGTGCCCGTCGGCGATCGCCCGATCGAGATGAGCGTGGGAATGCACGACCACTCGCATCCCTCGTCCAGGTGCATCGTCCGGCGTGATGCCGACGGCCGCGACCTCGGGCGAGGTGAACGTGATGCGTGGCACGACATTGGCGTCGATCTTGCGGGAGAGCCCGAGCACGGCGTTCGTCGCGGCGACGCTGCCGTACATGCCGGCGGTGTGAGTGAACCGCGGCAGCGGGGTCACATCACCGGCGGCACGGATGCGCGGGTTCGACGTGCGCAGCGAGGCGTCGACGTCGACGGCTCCGCGGCGATCGAGGCGCACACCGGCTGCCGACAGTTCGAGGTCTCCGGCCTCGACGCGACGACCCAGTGCGGCCAGCGCCCGATCGAATGCGACCTGCGTGCCGTCGCTCAGCGTCGCGGTTCCTGACGGGGAGGGATCGTCGTCGGAGCCGGGGGACTCGAAGGCGCGCACGGTCGTGCCGAGACGCACGTCGACGCCGTCCGCGCGCAGGGCGGCGAGGATGACAGCGCTCGCCGCGGCATCCTCCTTCGGCAGCAGTCGATCGCCCCGGTGCACCAGCGTGACCGCGCTGCCGAGACGCGCCATCGCCTGCGCGAGCTCGCAGCCGATCGCGCCGCCGCCCTGCACCAGCAGCCGAGCGGGCAGTTCCTCCAGATCCCAGAACGTCTCGTTCGTCAGCACGTCGATCGACGCCTCGCCCTCGACGGACGTGCGCACCGGCGTGCTTCCCGCGGCGATCAGCGCGTCACGGAACGCGATGCGTTCACCGCCGACCACGACGGATCGAGGGCCATCGAACCGCGCGCGTCCGACGAGCGTGTGGACGCCGTCTCGGTTGAGCGTCTCGGGGGAGTCGACGGGCTCGATGTCATGGATCGCGGAGTGCACGTGCTGCATGACGGCGGGGAAGTCGACCCGGATCTCGCCCGCGGTCACACCCAGCCCTGCACTGCTGCGCGCGGCGTGTGCGGCGGCGGCCGACGCGATGAGCGCCTTCGACGGCACGCAGCCGGTGTGCAGGCATTCGCCGCCGAACCGGTGCGCCTCGACCAGCAGCACGCGCGCGCCGAGCGCGGCTGCGGTGCGCGACCCGACGAGTCCGGCGCTGCCGGCTCCGATGACGACCAGGTCCCACATGCGTCCGCCTGCTTCACGTGCGGTCAGTGCGCGCGCCGGTCTGCGAGAAGGGGTGCTCATGCCTGAAGCCTAGAGTGGACCCGGAAGCGGGAGGGCGGATGGCGGCATTGATGCGGCGCTACGGCGTGGGTGCGCGGTGGTACGACGTGCTCTCCGGTGAGCGCCCGGTGTATCGGGCCGGACGCCTGGCGGGGATCTCTCTGCTCGACCTGAGCCCCGGCGACGCCGTCGTCGACCTCGGATGCGGCACCGGTCTGAACTTCGCGCTGCTGCTCGACGCGACGGGGCCGTCGGGGGTCGTGATCGGCATCGATCGCAGCGCCGAGATGCTGGCCGTTGCCCAGAGGCGGATCGACCGGGAGGGCTGGGGGGACAGGGTGCGCCTGATCGAGTCGGATGCCGCAGAGCTGCAACCCGAAGCGGTGACTCGGACCGTGACCGAGCTGCGCGGCGGTGGCGACGGACGTGCGGATGCCCTGCTCGCGACCTACTCGCTCAGCGTGATCACCGAGCGAGAAGAGGCCTGGCGTCGAGCGCGGGCGTGCCTGCGCCCCGGCGCACGGGCGTGCATCGTCGACATGCAGCCGCCGCACGGGTTCTGGCGTGTGCTCTCACCGCTGGCGCGTCTGGCCTGCGCGACGGGCGGGGCAGACATCTCGGCACGGCCGTGGCGGATGCTCGAGCGCGATGCCGTCGACCCCGCGTCGGTGCGCCGGGTCGAGCGCAAGGGCGGGCACATCGTCGCGGTCGTTGCGACGGTCGACGGCGGTTCGCCGCTCTGACCTGACCGGGAAGGGTGAACGGAGCGCCGCGCGGTCGGTGCCCGACCGCACGGCGCTCGTGCGTCACGGGACGATGACTGCGCGACCGCGGATGCTGTTCGCGGCGAGATCCTCGTAGGCCTTCGGGCCGTCGTCGAGCGAGTAGGTCTCGGTCTGCACGTGGATCTTGCCCGCGCGGGCGAGGTCGAGGACCTCGATCAGCTCGGAGCGGGAGCCCCAGTAGGGGATGCGCACGGCCGCGTCGTAGGCGATCGAGCCGAAGCCGAGGCTCATGGTCCCGCCGCCGATGCCGACGATCGTGACGTCGGAATCCAGCGCCGCCACGCTCTGCGCGAGCGCCATCGTCGGGTTGGCGCCGACGAAGTCGAACACGGCGTTCGCGCCGAGGCCGCCGGTGATCTCGCGGATCTTGTCGGCGGCGGAGGCATCGCTGATCAGCACGTGATCGGCACCCACCTCGGTGGCGAGGGCGAGCTTGGTGTCGTTCACGTCGAGCGCGATGACGGTGGCGCCCGAGATCGCCTTCAGGATCTGGATGCCGACGTGGCCGAGGCCGCCGGTGCCGATGACCACCGCGAAGGTGCCTGCACCGAGCTTCGGGAGTGAGCTCTTGATCGCGTGGTACGGGGTGAGGCCGGCGTCGGTCAGCGAGACGTTCTGCACGGGGTCGAGGTCGCCGAGCGGCACGAGGTGGCGGGCGTCGTCGACGATCATGTACTCGGCCATCGAGCCCTGGCTGCCGAGACCGGGAGGGCGGATGCCCTCTGCGGCGGCGTTGGTGCAGTAGTTCTCCATGCCCTGCGAGCAGTTGTGGCAGCGACCGCAGCCCCACGGTCCGTAGACCGCGACGGCGTCTCCGACCTTCAGCGTCGAGTCGACGCCCTCACCGATCTCGTGCACGATGCCGGCGCCTTCATGACCGAGCGTCAGCGGCAGCGGGTAGCTCTGCTCGAGGTAGTCCTTCTCGGGGAGGCCCATGACGTAGTCGTCGGAGTGGCAGACGCCGCCAGCGGTGACCTTGAGCAGGACCTGACCCGGCCCCGGCTTCGGAATCGGAATGTCGACGACGACGGGCGGCTTGCCGATCTCGACGTAACGGAGAGCTTTCATTGTCTTCCTTCCAGCAGGTCGAGTGGTCTGCCGCGCGGTGCGGAAGGCGGGAGCGCTCGAACCTGCCACTTCAATTATCGAATGTCAGAATCGCGATGAAATCGGACTAAGTCCGATGTAAAGCGCGAAGCCCACTCCCTCACCGAACCGCCTCACGAAGGGGCTGATTCGATCATACGGATGGGGTCGGACATCTCGCCTCAGGGAGCTCTGAATCCCCATGGCGCGCATCTCGGCGACCCAGCGCTCCCCGATCGGCCAAGCAGGACAGCTCTAGCGTCGAAGTTCGTAACCCTGTTCGTTAAGGAGGTTGATTGCGATCTCGAGCAGCGTCCCAATGAACTCGATGAGGTCTGCGATCAACTCCTCGTCTGGTTCGTACAGAGTCCTGCCCATCTGAGGTGTAGATGGGCGCGTCTCGATCGCGTGGCGCAGAGTGGTGATGAACTGCCCGTGCGCGTGGGCCGAAGTTATCGCCCAATAGTTGAAGGTCCGCAACGTGGGGCCTGGAACGCGACTCGCAATCTTCCTTGTGATCGAGGAGGGATCGATCAATGGCGCACTGAGAACGTCCTCTGGATCGGACCCGAGGTTGGTCGCGGTGGTCCTAAGGAAACGCCCCAGCGCGGCTATTCCTTGTTCCGTTCTGTCATCTGGTGTTTGAGCTTTGCGCAGAGCGTTCGTCAGCTTCAGCCCGTGCCTGTACTCGATGCGGGCGATCTCGAGCGCCCTGCGGACTCGAGGAATCGGTGCCGTCCAGGATCCAGATGAGCTCCGCGAGCCCCTCCAAGACAGGACGGAACAAGGTGTAGTCAGCCTGCATATGAAGGAGCAACACGTTCTCCTCGGGGCTAGCGGCAAGCTCCGCCCAGGCGGATACGTGGTCCGCAGCGGTGAGGACGAGCCCGGAGACTATGGCATGAGGGATGACGATGTTTCCTGCGAGGGCTTGATCTTCCTCCGCCATTGACCCCTTTCGAACCGTGGGCACTCCACTCTTGATCGCCGCCGCGAAGTCCCGGAATCCTTCGACAGCACCGCCGAGAGTCTGCAATGTGGAACGCTTTGGCATAGCACTGAGAGTACGGGTGGATCGAGCGTCATCTGATAATCCGAGAATCGCGGACTGCCGTCCTGGGGCGGTTCTATTTCTTAACGCGGTAGCCGAGCCTTTTCACGGCTTTCGCGAGGTACACGTTCGCACTGGATGAGTCCAGTCGGGTGTGCACCAACGGCAGCGGCGGGAACGAGCCCTCGGCGGACGAGAACAGCGTCACCATCGGGCCGAAGTCGATCGATGACACATGGTAGAGCCCGTCGATGCTCGACCCAAGCTGGTCATGGATCGCATTCGCCCAGTTCCGCGTGTATCGCTTAGGCCCCATCTGGATCGAAGAGGTCGTCCCGTTGATCACGGGCCAGTTGCTGGTGAGATCCAGTAACCGAAGCTCACGCGTCGGCCGCCAAGCCGCGAGGGTGTTTCCACGAACGCGCCGATTGATTAGTCGGCCCTTCTGAAACACCTCGCCGAGAGCTGTTGTAGATCCGGCAGCTGCGTACGTCACGCCATAATCGGCATGGTGCTGCTGCGGCTCGGGATGCGGGTCAAAGCGCATGGTTCTGATCGGCCCGAAGTGCCGTAGCTCATCCCACGCCTGTGGGTGAGCACCTCTCGTAGCGAAGACCCGCCAGAGGATCCCATCGAATGATCTCAGGTGCTCACTCGCGTCGAGTGTGAGCGGCGCCGGGGGTGTTGCGGGGACTTTCGCGTTCGACGGGCTCACGTGATGTCGGCGTCTTCGAGGATGTCCACTACGGGTGCAGGATCCTTCGCGGCAGCCAGCCACTCGATCGGCGTCATCCATTCCTGGGGGTCGACAGACTCATCGCTCGACCGCAAGTCGTCTTGAGGTGTTGTCATGAAGCCTTCGACGTCGGCCGGATCCCAGTCGGACGGGATCGCTCGGACGAGCAGCGGGAGGTGGGGGATCGTCGAGACCCTATCGCCGGAAATGAACTGCCATCGAGGGTAGAGGCGGATCCTTCCTGCCCGGAAGCCGTACAAGGTGTTCTTGCTCTGGCGGTGACGCACACTGGAGGCATCGATGCCGAGGAGCGCTGCGACCTCGGATGCGGTGTAGGTGTTGGTTAGGGCGCGCACGTGAGTCTCGCGCTCGAGCTTGGCGATCCCACCGCTGGTGACGAATGCGGCTGCCTCGGCGAGCTCCTCCGGAGTGAAATCGCCAGACTCGATCAGGAAGTTGGCTTCCTGCTCTGTGAGGCCCAGCTCGGTCGATTGACGGTCGGTCATGGCATCGGCGAGCTCGTCGATGAGTGCGTTGAACACGGATACGTCGACGTTTGACGTCTTCGCCACCTGCGCAAGGCGCTCGACACCGGCTTGTACGTCGGTCTTTGCGGGGGCCTTGGTCGCCACGACGAGCTTCGGGTTCCCGTTGAGGAATCGACCTGTCACTGTGCCGCGGTTCACAGTCGCCTCGCGAGCGGAGGCGGCACGAGTGCGACTTTTCTTCACGGCCATCTTGCCTCCTCGTGTCGTCATCTGGTTAGCGCGTACACGCAATATCTTACGCGCGCTTTTGCGTGTATGCACCCCCGCGAGGTGACGAGGTGAGAGCGGTCAAGAGCTCCCTGGCCCGGGAGCAGCGGCGTTGAAGGAGACCTGTCGTCCGCGCGTTCGAGGCGGCACCCCAACTCTTCGCCACCTTCCTCCCCGGCGCAACGCTTTCAACGCTCAGTAATCAGTGCGGATGTCGTTGGCTTACGCTTGAATGCTTGCGTGGGAAAGAGCAAGAAAACTCGGAGAAGCAAGCGGTCTCGATCTCAACCGCGGGCGGTGAGCGCCGCGCGACGGGAGCCCGACGCACTCGAACTGGCCTTTTCAGCGTACGATCCGGACGAGCTCTGGACGCTGATTTTCGCCGCCGCCACGTCCCCCGGCAACAGGCATCGGTCGGTGACATTGGGGAGCAGCTTCGCGGCTGCGCTACGAGCCTCCGCCGCTCCGGCGCCAGACGAATACCAGCCGCTGCCTTCGATCCAAGCACTGTCCGATCTAGCGGCTACCACCTATGGGATCGGCCCGGCGCGTGAAGATTTCATCCCCACCGACCCGACTCGAACTGTCTTCCTCGCGGTCGGCTCTGAGCCGCTGCGCGCGGTGCCTGGCCTCACCGAACGGCCGGTCGCCGACCTCACGCGTGCGCTCAGAATGGCGGAAGCGGTAGACGGTCGGCTTCACAGACGATTTCAATTCGGCATCGCAAACGTGGTGAACGTGGCGATGAAGTACGGCGACTTCTGCGCCCGCCACCTTGCAGACGCATGGGTACCAGCCCCGGACCTCGCGCTCAACGACGAGGTCTCCCTGCCGGACGCGGAGTACGAAGCGACGCGGGCCCTCCTCAACCTGAACCCGCTCGACCACATCGAACTCGGTGAAGCTGATGAAAGGGCGTTGGAATGGATGACGAACTCCGCAAGTCGGGCCACGTTCGACGCGGAGAGTCTCTCCAGCCCGTTCGGGAGGTACCTTCGCTTCGCTGACTCGGCGGGTGCACATCGATGGGTGCCGCCACTTTTCATCCCAGAGATCATGGCCCATGCCGTACGAGAACTGGTGTCTGCGCTCGACCGGGACGGGCAAGCACGACGAGCCCTCCGGAGTTCTTGCCTGAACCAGATTCGCCAGTCCCTATGGCGCTTTTCCAACAGCTTGATCGAAGCTCCTCCCAACAGCGAAGGCCTCGATTCCCCGCTTCGCGGGATTGACGTTCAGTGGTTGGTGCCGGTGAACCCGTCCACTTTCATCGCCGTCTCAGTCATCTACGTCCCCGACCTGGGGGCCGCGCCGGCGCCATACATCGGCTCAGTGGAGCTGGCGAAACAGGTGAGGTCGCAATCAGACCCTGTGCCGGTGCGGATGGCGGGCGGGCGACGAGGAACCGTCAGGCCGGGCGCGGAGGTCATCCCGTTGACGGTGTTCGCTGCGCCCGGTCACATCGCTGTGCCGCAGGCGGTCGGCGAAGCAAAACTCGCGCTCGAAGACCTGACCTGGATCGCGGAAACGGCTACGTCCGACGATGATCTCTACGCATTCACGCGGGACCTGAGCGCTCCCGATTTCCCTGAGAGTTTCGGATGGGAAGCGATCAACTACTGGGAGCCATGGAAAGCCAATGGCAAGTCTTTTTTCAAGGGTGGCGTGGTACCCAATGCCGTCTACTTTGAAGCGCACGCGGGCGAGGCCGAGTGGGATCGAGCGGTAGAGCTATCGGATCTCGAAGTGGCGCTCCTCAGGGTTGGGCTTCCCCCGATTCGAGACCTCCGAGCGGCAGAAGTCGCCCCGGGGCCCGTCGCAAACGTCGCGATGATCGCAGGTGACCCCATGTACGACGCCACCCGCGGTGTCAACATCGCGCCGAGTGTTGACGGGTGGTCTCTCGCTCTCACCGAACCTCCCGTTGCCGTGGCACGGGCGAGCCTGGAGGAAGCATCTGCCGACCACCGACGGTTCTTCTTCGACTTCTGCGGCGGGCTAATCTACGGCTTCGCTGCGCTTGGTGATCGATGGCGTTTCGCGCACCAGGAGATCGATGTGCCCGGATACGTCCTCTACCTCCACGCATCGGAAACGGTCTCGGGTGAACCGCCCGGTGTGGTCACGCCGTATCTCGACCCGCACGCGCGTGCCGTCGACGAACCAGTCAACTTCTTGTGGCGCATCGATGTCGAGGGATTCGCAGACTCGGCGAATGGAGATCCGCACGCGGCGAATCTCCTAACAGCGGATGCAGTGTTCGATCTGCTCCGCGCGGGCGGCATGGATATCGACACCGGAGCGGCGCTCCGCGACCAGTGGCGCACAGCGAGACCCTTTCTCATCTTGGAGATGAAGCAGGCCCGGACCACTCTCAATCACCTGCCTGATCCGTGGCGTCTACGACCCTCTGATGAGAGCCGCATGGTTGCGGCTTTGGGACGACGACTCCACGACGCCGGCGTTCAACCGGGAGAGTACCGAGCGGACGACGCGAATCGACTCATCCGCGAGCATCTTGCGCCCCTTGCTCTCGAGACCCTGACTGAAGGAATCAAGAGACACGACGTGAGCGAGGTGGTGCTCACGGGGATGGAGCAGCTGGCGGGGGTGATGGACAGTGCCATTCATCAGCAAGACGATCTATCCCGAGTCGCAGCGAATCTCGCGACCGAATGGGATCCGCTCACCCGCACGGCCGAGCTCTCGGCGGAGACACTTCAGCTTCGTCAGTGTAACGAGATCGTGGTGGAGGCTGCCTTGCGCATCCTGGGCAATCCGGCGGCGGTGAAGCCGATCACTCCTCAGGAGTGGAGCGGTCTTCTTGCCGCCGCAGATGCGTACCTCACCGCGACCACGCTGAGTGAGCGGATGTATCACCAAGTCGCGCCCGCAGTCATCAACCTCAGCCCGATGTACGAGCTGGCAGTTGACGACGATCCGCATCCCGACGCATCGGCGTGGGGCCTGCGAAACGACGAACTGACCCGTGCAGCTGCGAGCGTCCGATTGCACGGCACTCAAGACGACGACTCGCTGCAACAGGCGAACGAAGAAGACGACGTCGAAGATGCGTTCCAGCCGGCATGGGGAGCGACGTCGCAGGACATGCTCGCCGCACTCGCCACCCTCGCAAAGTGGGAAACGTTCGAGCCAAGCAGGACGACCGCGCACGTCACCGTGGCCGAGGCAACAGCATGGGTCTGTGACGCGCTGGGCCCGGACGCGGATGAGTCGCAGAGAACGCGTGTTGACGCCGCTATTCGGATGCTCACCAGCACGGCCGTCCAGATGCAAGCCGTGGAGTGGAAACCCTGGCAAACGCGCACACGGCGTCACCGGCTCCTCGTGCAACCGCTGGTGCAAGACTCGGACGGACGACTCATTATCAGCCCGCAGTACTTACTGACGTCCTTCCAGGTCTACTACCGCCACCTCCTCCAAGGAGTTCTTCCCTGGGCGGGAGACGTTCCCCAGCCTGTCAGCAACGCGCTTGCGGATCGCCGTGCGCGCCGCAATATTCGGTTCGAAAGATTCCTTCAAGACCGGCTAGAGGAACTCGGCTACACCACGGTCGCCCGCGTGAAACCCAACGACCACGCGCGACTCGGCGTGCCGATTCTCACGACCGAAGTTGACCTCGTGTGCGGACGCCCTGGCGATAGCACCATCTGGTTAATCGAGGCGAAGGATCCTGCGTCGGTGCACGGATTCGCTGAGACGGCACGCCAACTGCGCACCTTCTTCCGGGACCAGGTAGGAGACCGCGGGGCCAAGCCCTGCTACGCCACGCAGCTAGCCCGCAAGGAGAGCGAACTAGCGCCCCACGTCGCGAGCATTGCGACGCGCCTCGGACTCGGGGACCCGCCTGAAGGCGAGCAGTTTCGCCTGAGCACGCTCTTCGTAACCCGAAATCTCACTCCGGCAAACTACGTCGACGAGCGGTATCGGGTTGAGACGGCGACGGAGTTTCTCGCAGCTCGAGGCCAAACGCCGTAGGTGACATGCGAGAGCGGCGGCGCGCACGAATTCACGTCCCCAGCAGGAGCTCTATCGCCACTTCTGAGCCTCGATGATCCGAGCCAGGGTCTCCGCGTCGCCGCCGCGCCTGAACCATTCCACAGGGCTCTGGTGCCCGTCGGTGACCATGATCGACTGGGGCGTCGCCATGAGAGCCGATACCGACACCCATCCTTTGTCTTTCACAATGTCGATGATCTCGGTCAGGTGCGGCAGGATTTTTCCTGGCGACGAGAGACTGAACTGCCACGACGGAAACCGTCTGGAGTGGGCAACATCGACGGCGTACAACTCGCCACGATCGGCGGCGGCGAAGAGCGAGTCCTCGTCCATACTCAAGAAGGCAGCGGCTGCGGACGCGGACATGGTTTGAAGCACGCCCGTCAGAAGGGTGCTCGCTTCGCTCGCCAGAAGACCGCCGCGAGCAACCCGAGTCGATGTCTTCTCGAACGACTCGGGCGTGAAGGCCTTGGACCGGGTGAGATAGCTGATCTCCTGCGGCGTCAGCTCTTCCTGGTCCGCGATCGGTCGCTCTGCGAGCAGCTGGTCAGTCAGCGCTCGAACGATGAAGTCCCCGTCGGCGTTCAACCGAGCGACGGCGTCAGTGAACGCCGCGATCACATCGGTGGATGGCTGTGCTTGCCAAGGGCGGGGCCGTGGCTGGCCATCGGTTTCATCCATGTGCGACAGCGTAGATGAGCCTTCACCGGAAGGGGAGGGTTCCCTGGGCATTGACGTCGAGGATCCGATCGGTTCAATGGCAGGCGGGCGGAGCTCAGGCCTCGCCCTACTCGGCTCAAATGTGCGCGCTGGTGATCGGATTGGGATCGTTTCTCGTCGCCGGGAGAACCCCGTACGGTCGAACGCGTTCGCTCGCCGGTTCAGCCGGATAGGCAGCAGCACTGGTACAGAATGTCTCTAATGCGCCTCATAGGCGTCGACGTTGACCCGGAGGGACTCTGTGGGCCACTACAACCTCAACCGAATGGGCTGGCAGCAGTTCGAGCACATGCTCCAAGCGCTTGCAAAGGCTGAGCTGGGCAATGGTGTCCGGCCGTTTGGGTCAGGTCGCGACGCGCAGCGCGACGCCACGTTCGACGGCCGCGTCGACTTCCCGGTCGGGGCGGGCGCGAAGTGGGATGGCTACGGCGTCATTCAAATGAAGTACAACGAGAAGCCTGTATCGACGACGGCTGACTGGCGTTGGTTCCTTGACGAGGTCCGCTCCGAGCTGCGTGGTTGGCTCGTAAAGAGGAGGGTCGGCGAGAAGACGCCGGAGTACCTGCTGTTCTCCACCAACGTTGTGCTGACGGGGACCAAAGACACGGGCGGCCGCGACCAGTTCGACCAGCTTCTTGCAGCCAACGCGGAAGATTTGGGGCTGCGTGGGTGGTACGTGTGGGACTACGACGAGATTCGCGTCATGCTCGACACCCACACGTCCATTCGACAGCGATACCTGGAGCAGATCGTCACCGGCGACTTTCTTGCGCAAGTCGCCGAACTGCTCCCGGAAAAGACAGCTCTCGAGGTGGACCGGCTTGCTGGGCATGCAGTCGCCGAGCTCATCAACAGGCAATGGGTTCGAACGGGCGACGCGGGGTACAACGACGCGTCGAAGGTGAGGCTCGCGGACATCGCTATCGATTTGCCGTTCACTGCGGAGGCGCGCGCGGGCGAGGAGGGCCACCTGCGGTTGATGACCGCGGCCGAGACGGTGCAAATCGGAGACCTCCACTTGTCGACCGTCTCAGGGCGGGGGCCTCGCGGGGTGGTCATCGTTGGAGGCCCAGGTCAGGGCAAGAGCACGATCGCCCAAGTGATCGCCCACACGTATCGTGTCGCCTTCCTCGCTGACACAAACGTCGCGGAGTACGGCGAGAGGGCGCAGCTCGCCTTCGATGGCCTCGACGCACGGCTCAGAAAGGCGGGAATCCCGAACCCGCAGAAACGTCGGTGGCCGTTCGTGATCGAGCTGGCAAAGGCGGGGGCCGCAATCGCATCCTCCCCGTCGACGTTTTCATTGCTCACCTACATTGCAGATTCCATCCTGATTCGGGGGAAGAAGTCGGACCCAGGGGCGTTGCTGGACTGGTTGCGCACCTGGCCGTCATGCCTCGTGCTCGACGGCCTTGACGAGGTGCCTGACGCGAAGATCCGCAGCCGGCTCATCGAGGCCGTCACAGCGCTAGTGAGCGAGCTCAGCTCTGAGAAGGCGGACGTGCTCTTCGTCGCCACAACACGCCCACAGGGATACCGGCGGGAGTTCGACGATGCGTTTCCCTGCACGCAGATCATCCTGTCTGAACTCACCGAGACAGAAGCGATTAGCTACTCGGAAGCACTCACCGCGTTGCGGGCGGTCGACGATCCGGACCTCGCCGAGCAGGTTGCACAAAGGCTCATCACGGCCGTCCATGAACGAGTGACGCAACGACTGATGACCACACCGTTGCAGGTGACGATCATGACTGCTCTCGCTGAAGAAGCAGTCGACCTTCCGACGGATCGATTCGAGCTGTTCGACCGGTACTATCGCGTCGTCTACGACCGTGAACTGGCGAAAAGTGAAGCCTTCACGGAACTGAAGTCGCTGCGCCCACACATCGACCATCTTCACGAACAGGCCGGGCTCAAGCTGCAAGCAAGAACTGAGCGACCAGGTAACTCGGACGCTATCCTCACGAAAGCCGAGATCTCCCGTATCCTATGCCGCCGGCTGAGCGCGGCTGGGTTCGAAGAGAGTGAATCGGAGTCGATCGCGACGACTCTCCTCAAACTGTCGACGGAGCGACTGGTCATGCTCGTCTCCCCGAAGACATCGAAGTATGAGTTCGAGGTGCGATCGCTGCAGGAATACATGGCGGCTCGCGCGATCACCGATGGTGACGAACAGGTCGTCTTGCAGAACCTGCGCGAACTCGTTCCATCAAGTCACTGGCGCAACACGTGGCTGCTCGCGGCGGGCCGCCTGCTGAAGCGTCGAGAGCACCTCATCGATGACCTCATCAACATCGTCGTTCAATACGACACTCAAGCCGCCGAGTCGCCGATCACAGCCCTCGGCGCGAGCCTCGCCGGCGACCTCTACCTCGACAACTTCGGGATCGAGTTCCCGGCGACACGACGCAAACTCCTCAGCGCCGCTGTGAACCAATTCGCAGATCTCGCTGATGGCATGCCGGCCGGCGTTGCGAACCTTCTGGCGACTGCGTTGGAGCAAGGCGAGCGAGAGCAGGCCATCGTGCTTGAAGCCCTGCACGAGCTCAGCCGCGAGAACCCTGCAAACCTCGCCACCCGCGCATTGAGCGACAATAGTGCCGGTATGTCAGATCTCGCCAAGCAGGCACGAACGACCTTGACCGAGGGGCGGAAATACATCAGACCCGAACCCGGACCGATCCACGCTGATGCGGCGATCCTCGCACGCGCTCTCGCCCGGGCATCCAACCCGACGGCGGAGGTCCTCCTCCTTGTCGAGCAACTGCAGACGCCTGGTGCTGTCTGGCGGGGACGTTCGCTCGGAGTCTCGGTCGACATGCTGATTGCTCTTGAGCGGGATGCCGCTCGTCCCGCCCTTGCAGCTGCTGCGAAGAGCTTGTCGCAGAGCAGTCCGGCAAGCGCAGCCCTCAGTATCGAGCTACTTCGGTTGCACGCCGCGTCGAAGCTTCGCGGCGACATGTTCGCGAAGTAGTCGCGTCTCAGTCCCGCACGTTTCGAGCACCGGCACGTCTGAGGGGGTCGCAAGGTTCGGCAACTAGAATCCTGGCATGACCGCTCAGCCTGCACCGAAGCCTCGGGTCGGAGCTGCGCTCAATCGTGGTGCGGCCGAAGAGCTGGCGCGGACGCTGAGGGCGGTCGCTGATCCGACTCGTCTCCAGATTTTGAGTATCGTGCTGGGCTCGGCTGATGAACGGGCGACCGTAGGTCAACTGACGGAGGCGCTGGGGCTGCGGCAGCCGACAGTGACCCATCACGTCCGCATTCTCTTGGACGACGGGTTCCTGGCACGTGAGCAGGACGGCAAGCTCGGCTGGCTCTCCGTGCACCCGACGCGCCGCAGCGCCGTTGAGGATTTTCTGCGGTGAGCGAGGAGTCGCAGCACCGAGTGGGAAGCCCTCTCGGCGAGCGTGCTGCCCGGGAGCGCGCAGGTCAAGTGTCGGTTCTCGGTAACCCCGACACGCTCCGTGTTCTCAGCGCGCTTGCTTCCGGTATCAAAGCGCCGGACATAGCGGTTGTGCTGAATGCCGATCTCTCGGTCGTCGAGCAAGCAATCCACTCGCTGGAGCTCGTCGATCTCATCCGCAGCGATGACGATGTCTGGGTGCCGACCGTCGATGCCTGGGTCCGTTTCGGGAGACTGCTGTTGAGTGAGTCGATTGAGCCGACAACCCCCGAGGCTCCCGTCACGGCTCTCCCACGCGCTGTGGCCACCGTCGTTGACGACCTCTCTTACAGATTCAGTTCAACCTTCAGCCGCGAGACAGTGGCCGGTTATGTCGCCCAAAGCTACCTGTTGCTGAGCCAGCGAACGCGAGTGCGTGAGCACCTGTTGACGATGACCGCTCGGTACGCGGCCGACCGCTTGGACGCACTGGCGACTAGTCAGGGCCTGGTTCTCCGTGACACTCCTGAGGTCCTGTTTGTGTGCGTTCAGAACGCGGGGCGGTCGCAGATGGCTGGAGCCCTGCTACGTCATCTTTCGGGCGGCCGGGTGCACGTGCGTACCGCAGGTTCCTCACCGGCGGAGGGTGCACACCCTCGTGTTGCCGCTGCGCTCGAGGAAGTGGGCGTGGAGCTGTGGGGAGAGTTCCCGAAACCGCTGACCGATGAAGTGGTGCGTGCCGCCGACTACGTCATCACGATGGGGTGTGGGGATGCGTGCCCCGTCTTCCCTGGGCGCCGCTACATGGAGTGGGATCTACCGGATCCGTTGGAGCTCGACCAAGACGGTCTTCGTGGCGTTCGAGACGACATTCGCGCCCGGGTGCTACAACTCCTGGTCGAGCTCAAAGTGGAGCCTCAGGACGCGAGCCGGTAGCCGGCGACTCGCACCGTCTCGATGAGGGCTTGTGCGGGGGCGAAAGTCGCCAGCCGTGCGCGCAGCTTCGTCATGGCGACGCGAACAGAGGCGTGCGGATCCTCAAGGTCGGAGCCGAAGGCGAGGGCGAGTGTGTCAATGCTCACGCTCTCCGGGTACGCGCGCATGATCTGATGCAGGAGTTCGAATTCGCGCGGAGGAAGCAACAGCGCATGCTTCTGCCAACGGAGGCTGCGGTGCGTGATGTCGAGGGTCAGTTCCCCGAATCGGAGGGTGCGGTCCAGCGGCCCTGTCCGTGGGTGCAAGCGGGCCAATTCACGCAATCGGTCGGGGGTGATGGGGAGGCGGATGGTGCCACGCATTCCTGCCCGCATCGCGGCTTCAATCATCGACGTCTCCGTGTCTTCGCTCACCCCGAAGAAGATCGGTCCTCCGCACACCGGCTCGGCGATCTGCACGATGGCCGCCAGCCGGTCAACTGACTCCCCGCCGGCGAGGACGAGCGACGCCTCGTAGTCGTGGGCCAAGTCTGCCAGCGCATCGACGATCTCAGCGTGCACCGCTATCGGGACGCCTGCATGCCTGAACTCAGCGAAGCTTCCACGAAGGATCTCCGAACTGCGTCCGTGCAGAACGAACCGCGGGTCACCACCAGACGGGGAGGTCATCCGAATCGTCCGCTGATGTAGTCCTCCGTGCGCTGGTCTTGCGGCTGCTCGAAGATGTTGCGGGTGAGGTCGTACTCGACGAGCACGCCGGTGCGGTCACCGGTGCTTTCGTCGGCGAGGGCGGTGAAGAATGCGGTGCGATCGGCCACGCGTGCTGCCTGCTGCATGTTGTGGGTGACGATGATGATCGTGTAGTCCTTGCGGAGCTCGTGCATGAGGTCTTCGATCCGAGACGTGGCGATCGGGTCAAGGGCGGAGCAGGGCTCGTCCATCAGGATCACGTCGGGTTGCACGGCGATCGTCCGCGCGATGCACAGGCGCTGCTGTTGACCACCGGAGAGACCGAACGCGGATTGTTTGAGCTTGTCCCTCACCTCGCCCCAGAGCGCGGAGCGGGTCAGTGCCTCTTCGACGAGGTCGTCCATGTTGTCGACTTTCATCCCGGTGACCCGGGGGCCGTAGGCGATGTTGTCGTAGATCGATTTCGGGAACGGGTTGGGCTTTTGGAACACCATGCCGATCCGCCGACGAACCTCGATCGGATCCACGGCCTTGGCATAGATGTCCTCGTCTTGGAAGAGGACGGTGCCCTCCACGCGGGCACCATCGACGAGGTCGTTCATACGGTTCAGGGAGCGCAACAGCGTTGATTTTCCGCAGCCGGAGGGTCCGATTAGCGCGGTGATCTCGTTACGCCCGAACTCGAGGTTGACGCCGGTCACGGCCCGGAAGTCGCCGTAGTACACATTGACGTCTTCGCAGCGGATCAGGCCACTGGGGGTGGCGGCGAGCCGTCGTGTTTCTGCGGCATGGAAGTTCGTGTGCGTCGCTGTCGCGGCGCTGCCTGTGGGAGTGCTCATGGTTACCACCGTTTCTGGAACTTGTTGCGGATGAAGATCGCGAGAGCGTTCATCAGGATGAGGACGGCGAGCAGCAGGATGCTGGTGGCGCCGGCGAGTTCGTGGAACCCTTCTTGCGGGCGGCCGGTCCAGTTGAAGATCTGGATCGGCAGCGTGGTGTAGCCACTGAGGAGCCCGTTCGGGTCGAAGGTGATGTACACCAGCGCGCCGAGCACGAGCAGCGGGGCGGCCTCCCCGAGTGCGCGGGAGAGCGCGAGGATGGAGCCGGTCGCGATCCCGGGAACGGATGCGGGGAGCACCTGTCTCCACGTCGTCTGCCATTGGGTGGCGCCGAGTGCGAGGGATCCGTCGCGAATCTCTCGCGGGACCGCGCGCAGTGCTTCTCTGGTCGCGATGATGATCACCGGCAGGATGAGCAGCGTCAGGGCGAACGCCCCGCCGATGACGATGTTTTTGTTGGTGACGCCGAGCATCGAGAGGAAGGCGAGCGCGAGCAGCCCGTACACGATCGAGGGCACTGCGGCGAGGTTCTGCACGTTGAGTTCGATGAACCGGTTGAACCACCGCTTCCGGTCGGCGAACTCTTCCAGGTGCACGGCGGCGGCGATCCCGAGCGGGAGTGTCATCACGGCGGTCGCACCGATGGCCCACACGGATCCGAGGATGGCGGGCCGGGCTCCGGCCTCGTCAGGGTCGGCGGAGGGGAAGTTGAACAGCAGCGCCGTGGAGAGCTTGTTCTGCCCGGTGAGGAAGATCGTGATCAGCAGTGTGATGAGCACCGCGAATGCGACGAACAGGGAGAGCCACAGCAGCACAAGGAACGCGAGTGCGCTCGGTCGCATCTCACCGTTGCGGCCGGTCGCGATGGGGGCCGAGGCGCGCAACGGTTGCGTCGCGGTCGTCGAGGTGGGGGACATCAGTAGGCCTCCCGGAAGCGGCGGACGAATCGGATGCTGATGAAGTTGATCAGCAGGGTGATGAGGAACAGCAGCAGCCCGACCGCGAACAACGTGTTGTATTCGAGGCTCCCGACACGGGAGTCGCCGAGGGCGGCGTTGGCGATGAATCCCGTCATCGTCTGCCCCTGATCGAGCGGGTTGGTGACGAGCTGTGCTTGGTTGCCGGCGGCGATGGCGACGATCATGGTTTCGCCGACCGCTCGGGAGATGCCCAGCACGACGGCCGCGACGATCCCGGACAGGGCGGCGGGGAACACGACACGGAGGGTGGTCTGCATCCGGTTCGCTCCGAGCGCGGCGCTGCCCTGGCGGAGCGCCTGCGGGACAGCGGACATGGCGTCTTCTGCGATCGACGCGATCGTCGGGATGATCATCACACCCATAACGAGGCCCGCCGCGAGGACACTGAACGCCCCGGTCGGAAGGTGGAGCCAGTCCCGCAGGACGGTGCCTTGCACGAACTGCAGGGCGAAGAATCCGTAGACGACCGTGGGGATGCCAGCGAGGATCTCGAGCAAGGGCTTGAGGACCTTGCGGACGCGGGGGCGGGCGTACTCGGCGAGCAGCGTTGCAGCCCCGAGCCCGAACGGCACCGCCACGAGCAGCGCGATGAGCGTGGTCCACAACGTCGCGGTGACCAGGGGCAGCACGCCGAACGATGCGTCGGCGAAGCGCGGCGCCCACCGGGTGCCGAACAGGAACTCCAGGACCGGGACCTCGGCGAAGAAGCTCAGCGACGGGATAAGCAGCGCGATGAGGATCCCTACCGTCGTCACGACGGTGACGGCTGCAGCCAGGCGCAGGGCGAGCTTGATGAGGAACTCGCCGGGGCGGCGGCGGCCGGCGAAGCTGCTGGCGGGGGCAGGGGCCCGGCCGGAAGCCGGACCCCCACGCCGTTCAATGATGGCGGTCATGGAGAGTGCGGTGCTCAGCCGAGCGAGGCGAGCTCGTCGGTGGCGATGGTGACCTGCTCCTCGGTCAGCGGCACGAACAGTGCACGCTCAGCGATCTCCGCGGAGTTGGCGACGTAGAAGTCGATGAACGACTTCACCTGCTCCTTGTCGACGTACGAAGCGTTGTTGACGTAGATGAACAGGGGGCGACCCAGCGGCGTGTAGGTGCCGTCCTGCACGGTCTCGGTGCTCGGCAGGACGCCGTCGACGGCGACTGCCTTGATGACGCCTTCGTTCTCCTCAACGTAGCTGAGACCGAGGAACCCGATTGCGCCGACGTCTCCGGCGACACCCTGGATGGTGATGTTGTCATCTTCGGAGGGGCTGTAGTCGGTGCGGATCGCACCGTCCTCGCCGTTGATCGCCTCGGTGAAATAGTCGAACGTTCCTGAGTCGGTGCCGGCGCCGAAGAGCGTGATGGCCTGGTCGGGGAAACTGGAATCGACCTGATTCCAGTTCGTGATCTCGCCTTCCGCTTCGGGACCCCAGATCAGGTTGAGCTGCTCGACGGTCAAGTCCTCCGCCCAGTCATTCTCCGGGTTCACGATGACCGACAGGCCATCGTTGGCGGCGATGATCTCGGTGTACTCGATGCCAGCGGCCTCGCACTCGGCGGCCTCCTCGTCCTTGATCGGACGTGACGCGTTGGACACATCCGTTTCACCGGCGCAGAACGTCTTGAAGCCACCACCGGTTCCCGACGTCGCGACCGAGACGTTCACGCCGCTCTCCTCGTCGCGGAACAGATCGGCGGCGGCCTCAGTCAGCGGGGCGACGGTCGATGAACCGTCGGTGTTCACCGAACCGGTCAGTCCGCCTCCGCTCGCGCCGGATCCAGAGGTGTCGCCACCAGAGGACTGCCCGCCGCACCCGCTCAGGGCTAGTGCCCCGATCACGACCAATGCGGTGGACGCGAAGATCTTTGCTGTGGACTTTCGCACGTGTGCTTCCTTCATCTCAGGTATTCGAGGGATGAAGCAGTCAAATCGCCGCTTCACATAGATGCTTGTCTATCCGACGTAGTTATAGAAGGCTATCTATATGAACGCGGGGTGAACGGGGGCGAAAGGGTTCGTTGATCTTCCCGCCCGGGTGTCGGATCGTGCCGTGATCGACGCGATGATCAGGTGCGCGGACGTCGCGCGCGTCAGTGAGGCTTCGCAGGCGGCGAGGTCTCGACAGAAAGGACTCACATGCACCTGGTCGTGATCGGGGGAAGTGACGCAGGAATCTCCGCGGCGCTCCGTGCCCGAGAGGTGGACGAATCCGCTGATGTGACGGTCGTCGTTGCCGATGCATACCCGAACTTCTCGATCTGTGGCATCCCTTACTACTTCTCGCGGGAGGTGCAACCGTGGCAGTCGCTCGCACATCGCACGCTTGCCGATCTGGAAGCGGCCGGTCTCCAGGTGCGCACCAACACGCTCGCGACGGGCATCAGCGTCAATGCCCGCACACTCACCGTGCGGAACAACGGTGGAGCGGAGTCCGCCATTCCTTACGATGCGCTCGTCGTCGGGACGGGCGCATCCGCCTCGACGGCGGGTATCCACGGGACCGACCGGCTCGGGCCTGCGGACGGGGTGCATACGCTCCACACGATGGGTGACACCTTCGCTCTTGAGAACTACCTCGATGAGCATCAACCGTCGACGGCAATCATCATCGGCGCGGGGTACGTTGGCCTCGAGATGGCCGAAGCGCTCACCATCCGCGGGCTCCAGGTCACGCAGCTGCAACGCGGACCCCAGGTGCTCTCCACCCTCGACACGGAACTCGGAGCGCTCGTGCGCGACGAGCTCGACCGCAACGGCGTCACGGTGGAAACGGGCATGCAGGTGCACGATATCGGCCGCGACAGCGGGCTCCTCGCGGTCCAGGGCACCCGCGACGGTGCCCCGTTCGTGCGTCGCGCCGAGCTGGTCCTCGTCGTGGTGGGTGTGCGCCCCAATGTGGAGCTCCTCACCGGAATCGGGGCACGAACCGGAGCCGGCGGCGCCGTCATCGTGGACGAACGGATGCAGACAGGGATCCCGCAGATCTGGGCGGGCGGGGACGGTGTGATCACCCGTCATCGCCTTCTCGGCGACACGTATCTTCCGCTCGGCACGACCGCGCACAAACAAGGGCGAGTCGCGGGCGCGAACGCGGTCGGCGCCGATGCGCGATTCCACGGCAGCCTGGGAACCCAGGTCGTGAAGGTGTTCGACCTGGTGGCTGCCCGCACGGGCCTTCGAGATCACGAAGCCGAAACCGCGGGGCATCGACCGCACAGCCACACCGTCACTGCCGACGACCACAAGCGCTACTACCCCGGTGCCACCCCCATCCACATCCGCGTGACCGGAGACTTCGAATCGGGGCGTCTCCTCGGCGCGCAACTGCTCGGATCGCGCAGCGCCGAGATATCCAAGCGCGTCGATACGTTCGCGACAGCACTGCACCACAGCATGTCCGTAGACGCGATCAGCGACCTCGACCTGTCCTATACCCCGCCGCTCGGCTCCCCCTGGGATGCGGTGCAGATCGCTACCCAAGCGTGGAGCACGTCAACCCGCGCAGCGGGATCAACGACCCCTGTCCACGCCGGTGCGTCTCGCAGCTCGGAGGCGGGCGGCATTGACCGGGCGGCGAGATCAGGTGAAGCGGGCGAAAATGAGTGAAAGCCCGGCGAACCCGACAGCAACCCATGCCATGGCGGAGTACGACCCCGTCGCCACCGCGATGAGCGGGCCGAGTGCGGGACCGACCGCACCGATCGCCGTGATCGGTGCGGCGAAGACACCATTGATCGAGCCGTAGTTCCGCGTGCCCCACCGGTCAGCGACGGCAGAGCCCTGCACGAGCGTCTGTGCACCGCGCACGGCTCCGACCCCCACGCCGATACTGATGAGCAGCCACGGCGGCCCAGGCACGATCGCGAGCAGAGCAAGCCCGATGACGCTCAGCCCCGCCGTCGCCGCCAACGCCACCCAGGGTGCGGCGGCGTGTGGGATGGCGACATACAGCAGTCGGCCGATCACCTGGCCGGCGCCGAGCAGCCCCAGCGCCCAAGCGGCGACCTCGTACGTCATCCCCTTCTCAGTGAACAGAGGAATGATCGCGAGTGTGACGCTGAACAGCGCCGCCGCCAAGGTGAGCATCGACGCCTCAAGCATCCAGAAGCGCCGCGTGCGCACCACGCTCGCCACCGTATGGTGATCGGCCGACGCATCATGGACGACGGGCGGCCAGGACGACTCGAGAAAGAACCAGTGCAGCGGTGTGGTCGTCACCACGAGGACGACGGCGAGGACAAGAAACACCGACCGCCAATCCATCACCGTCAGCAACACGGCGACGATAGGAGCGAAGACGGTCGACGCCAATCCTCCCGCGAGGGTGAGGATCGTCATCGCACCCCGGCGGCGGTCTCCATACCGGCGAGCGATCACCGTGAACGCGGCCTGGTACAACACCGCGGCCTGCGCGGTCCCCGCCACGATCCACCCCGCCGTGAACACGACAAGATTCGGCGCGGCCGCGACGATGACCAGCCCACCCGCACCGACAATGCTTCCCACGGTCATGATCATCCGAGGCCCACGCTCGTCGAGCCAGCGCCCGACAACGACGCCCGCGATCGCCGACGCAGCGAGTCCACCCGAGAACGACAACGTCACCAGCGCCACGGGCCACCCTGTCGCGTCCGCGATCGCGGGCGAGGCGACGATCAACGCATAGAACAGAACCCCCCAGCTGATGACCTGCCCCAGCGACAGCGCGACAAGCCGCCCCCCGAACCGGGAGCCCGGGGCCCGGGCCGTCACACCGAACGCAGGGTGTCCGCGGCGGCGTCCAGCGCCCCGTCGGTGATCGCGAAGTATGCCCACTTCCCTCGCTGCTCGCGGGTGACAAGCCCCGCGTCGGCGAGCAACTTCATGTGGTGCGACACCGTGCCCTGCGACAGTCCGACCGGCGCGGTGAGGTCGCAGATGCACGCCTCCCCACCGTCACCGGCGGCAATCAGCGACAACAGGCGCACCCGTGTCGGATCCCCGAGCGCTTTGAACACCCGTGCGACGCGCTCCGCGTCCTCGACCGTGATCGCTGCTGTCACCCGAGGGGCGCAGCAGGACTTCGAGGTGTCGAGGGTGGCAGGAAGACTCATGACACCAGTATCGCACGCATTGACAAACTTCGATAGGAGGAGCAGGCTATTCATATTGAAGTTTTTCGATTTGAGGAGATGTGATGAACGAGCTTCCCGTCGTAGTCATCGGCGCCGGCCCCCAAGGGCTTGCTGCGGCCGCCCACCTGACGGAGCGTGGCATCGCCGTGACGGTCGTTGAGCGAGGCGATGAGCCAGCTGCTGCGGTGTCCGAGTGGGGGCATGTGCGCCTGTTCTCCAGCTGGCCGGAACTCACCGACACGGCCGCCCGGCGTCTGCTGGAGCCGACCGGGTGGACCGCACCGCACTCGGGCTACCCCACGGGAGCCGAATGGGTCGCCGGCTACCTGGACCCGCTCGCCCGCGTCTTCGGTGACCGCGTCGTCTACTCGACGACCGTCACCGGTGTCGCCCGCAAGGGCCGGGATCTGATGGTCGACAGCGGCCGTAAGGGGCAGCCGTTCATCGTGCATACCCGGGACACGCAGGGGGCAGAAGGGCGGATCTCCGCGCGCGCCGTCATCGACGCCAGCGGCACATGGACGCTCCCGAACCCTGCCGGGGCGGACGGGCTGCCCGCGCTCGGCGAGCGGGCCGCGGTCGCGGCCTCACGGATCTCGTACCGCATCCCGGAGGATGTCTCCGCGTGTGCGGGGCAGCACCTGGTCGTGATCGGTGCCGGGCACTCCGCAGTGCATGCCGTCCTCCGGCTGAGCGAGCTGGCGCGCAGAACCCCAGGCACCCGGGTGACGTGGCTGCTGCGTCGCGGTACGACGGGCAACGTCTTGGGTGGTGGAGCGGGCGATGAACTGCCCGAGCGTGCAGCTCTGGGCACCCGAGCGCGCAAGGTGATCGAAGCCGGTGTTGTCGAGGTGGTGACGGGCTTCCGCGTCGCCGAGTTCCACGACGAGGCGGCGGGGCTGCGCATCGTCGCGGAGAACGGCAAGGAGGTCGACGGGGTGTCCCGCGTGTTCGCGCTGACCGGATTCCGCCCCGATGTGAGCATCCTGTCGGAGATGCGCATCGACCTGGATGCGTCCTTGGAGGCGGTCGCCGGGATCGCGGAAGAGATCAATCCGAACGTCCACTCCTGCGGATCGATCGGCGCCACCGGGGCCCGCGACCTCACCCAGCCCGAGCCGGACTTCTTCATCGTCGGCGCGAAAAGCTACGGGCGCGCCCCCACCTTCCTCGCTCTCACCGGGTTCGAGCAGGTTCGCAGCGTCGCCGCCCACCTCGCGGGCGACCATGCAGGCGCCGAGCGCAATGAGCTCGTCCTTCCCGACACCGGCGTCTGCGGCGGATCCGGAGACTTCGACGGGGCCGGCAGCAGCTGCTGCGCAGCGCCCGTCATCCAGCTCGAGCCCACCCGCGTCGCCGTCGGCTGACCGGCCGCTCGAACCACCACCCAGCGCCCCGCGGGGCGCAATCAACCCAAGGAGTACTCACATGGCCAACCAGCTGATCGAGAAGAACGTCACGATCGAAGACCCCCGCGACGGCACCCCGCTCGCCGTCACCATCCAGCTCGAGCTGGATCTGTCCGACTGTGCATGCACGCCGCGCACGCCCTCCCTGGGCAACCCAGTTGGATACGGCTCCAAGTAGACCTGGACGTCGAACCTCGGCCCCGCGAAGGGGAGCTCTTCCACCTCGGGCGAGCTCCCCTTCTGCATGTATCGCGGGACATCTGCCGTGAGTGGCTTATGGGGAGAACAGCGTCCGCACGCGGGGAATCACTCGTCTGTACGTCTGACGGACTTCCCCGTACGCGCTGACGAGTTCGAGGTCGGGCTGAATTTCTTGTCCTGTCCCCACCATGGCAGTGATGGCGTCAGCCCAGGTGGGGTGCAGCCCCGTCCCGACGGCCGCGCAGATCGCTGCCCCCATACCAGCTGCGTCACGTACACGGGGTGTGCGCACGGGTACCCCATATACGGCAGCCAGGATGCGCAGCATGAGATCCGATTCGCTTCCACCGCCGGTGACGATGAGGGAACGACGGTCTCGCCCGAGCGCGCGGCGCGCACGGGCGTCAGCGCTCTCGGTCTCGATCGCGAGCGCCTCGAGGATCGCCCGATAGATGTGGAACCGTCCCTGCGTGCCGTCGAAGCCGACCAGCGCCCCGCGCCGCCACGGCTCATCCGCGGGCGCGAGCCAGTCCAGAGCAGCGACGAGGCCGCCCGCGCCAGCCGGGACGTTGTCGGCACCGCGGTTGAGGTCATCTTCCGACGTTGCCTCGATGGACCCGGATACGACGTCGCGGAACCAGCTGACCGTCCACATGCCGCGTCGCACTCCGGCGCTTTCGTAGAGGTATCCGCCGGGCTGTGACGAGAAGTTCGTCCACACGTCTGGATGCGGTGGCAGCGGACGATCCCCTGGCGTCATGGTCGCGACGTACGTGCCCAGGGACAACAATGCGTCCCCCTCGTCCTGGAGCCCTGCACCCAGGGCTTCGACGGCCTTGTCGTTCGACGTCGCGATCACGGGGATTCCCGCGGGCAGACCGAGCAGCAGTGCTACCTCGGAGGCGAGAGTGCCGAGTGCCTCGCCTGGAGCGACCAGGTCGAACAACATCTCCCGTCCCAGACCCACACGCTCATACTCGGCGGCATCCATGCTCCAGGCCCAGTGTGCAGTGTCGATAGGCCAGCTGCCCTGTACGTTGCCCGCGGCATCCTGGCGCTCTCCGGTGAGCTTGTGAGTGATGTACCCCGACGAAGTTGTGACGTACACCGCCTCGTCGGTTTCACGCTCGTACGCGCGCGGCAGACGCTCGTCCATCCAGCTCATGACCGGCTGGGCGAGCGATCCGTCAGCGCGCAGCACGGCCCGGCAGAAGCGGATCGTGCACAGGCCGATGCCGCGGATCTCGGCCGGATCCCCCGCGAAGTCGGCGACCGCGGCGCGCGTCGCGGCGACGATCGAGTCCCACAGGTCGTCGTCCGGATGCTCCCATCGACCCGGCGCGGGCGACGAATACGGCCGCAGCGCGACACGGGCGCTCGCGTGCACGGTCCCGTCGCCGTCGACGATCAGGACCTTCGTGCTCTGCGAGCCGTTGTCGATCGCGACGACGTACCCCGCCGCCGACGCGCTCACGCCCGCGTCGCCATCTCGGCCTCGGGCGTGGCGACGTCGTCCAGGGGATAGATGGTCCCGCGGTTCATGATCCCGCGCGGGTCGAGCCCGTCCTTGAGGGTGCGCAGCAGCCGGTAGGCGCTGCCGTGCTCCTCATGTGTCCACGGCGTGCGGTACTTGCCGATGCCGTGGTGGTGCACCATGGAGCCGCCGAGGCGCAGTGCCTCCTCCACGACGATCGCGTTGAGGGGCTCGTGGTACTCGGTGATCTCTTCGCGCGGCTCGCAGGCGATGTCGTAGTCGTAGACGAAGTACAAGTTGGTGCCGGTCTGGTAGCTGTGCGAGGAGTGCGCGCCGAGCATCCGCAGGTCCGCCGCGCGCGGGAACTCGGTGCGTGCGCGGCGCATGACGGACTCGAACAGTTCCTCGACGCCTGACCAGTCGATCGATACCTCGGTCGTGTAGCCGAGGCGCGCCTTCTCGAGCATCTCGCGCTTCTCGGCGTCGATCTTGTCCTGCCCCCAATTGAGGTTGTCGAACCAGTTCTCGATCAGTGCGGGGTCGACCTTCTCGTGCGGGATGCTGGCGAAGATTTCCTCGACGCCGGCGGCTGTGGCGTCGGCCACGCCCTTCGGTCCTTCGGCGACGACCACGACCACGGCCTTGCCGTCGGCGAAGTGCGAGAAGTGCTGCGCGGCGTCCTCCTCGGAGTACGCGCGTGCCACCGACGGGCGGTAGCCGGCGACGATGATCTCGCGGAGACCTGCCACGCCCGCCGGGAGCGAGTCGACGAGGTACCCGAGGAAACGATTGTTCTCCGGCTGGTAGGTGAACACCTTGACGGTGACCTCGGTGATGACGGCAAGCGCGCCCTCGTTGCCGATCATGATGTGGCGGATGTCGGGTCCGGCGGCGCGTCGCGGCACGTTCTTGATGCGTACGACCTCGCCGTCGGGCAGCACGGCTTCGAGCCCGATCACCATGTCCTCGATCCCGCCGTACAGCGTGGAGAACTGGCCGATGGACCGGGTCGCGACCAGTCCACCCATCTGCGCGAGCGGCTTCGACTGCGGTGAGTGCCCCGTCGTGAGGCCCTGCGCCCGAAGGGTGTCTTCGAGCAGCTGCAGCGGAACGCCGCACTGGGCCGTGACCATCATGTCGACGGGGTCGATGTCGAGGATCGCGTCCATTCGCGAGCCGTCGAGCACGATCGAATCCTCGACGATCGTCTCGAGTCCGCCCTCGGTCGCGGTGCGGCCGGTGCGGGGCACGACGTTGACGAGGTTCTCGTCCGCGAACGCGAGGATCGCCGACACGTCGGCGGTGGACCGCGCGTAGGCGATCGCGGAGGGGATCGGACCGTCGAAGATGCCGTGCACGGATGTGTACTTCTTGAAGCGGTCGACGCTCGCCTCGCGCAGCGCCTGCGCCTCGGTCTCGACCTGGTCGGTGCCGAGGATCTCCTGCAGTCGGGTGACGATCTCCTCACGTGAGAGAGCGGATCGTGAAGTGACCATGGGGAAGGTGTCCTGTTCGTTGAGGGTGTGGGGGCGCCGCGGTCAGCGCACCAGGTAACCGCCGTCGACGGACAGCACGTGCCCGTTGACGAAGTCGGAGGCGGGGCTCGCGAGGAAGACGGTCGCGCCCATGAGATCGGCGACGTCCCCCCACCTCCCCGCCGGCGTGTGGTCGACGATGCGCCGGTTCGCCTCCGCGTCCCCACGCGTCTCGGAGGTAATCGGGGTGGCGAAGTATCCCGGGGCGATCGCGTTGACCTGGATGCCGTGTCCGCCGAGCTCGTCGGCGTACGCCTTCGTGAGCCCGGCGATGCCGTGCTTGGTCGCGGCGTACGCGGGAGATCCGAGTCCCCCGAGGAACGAGAACAGCGAGGCGATGTTGATGATCTTGCCCGAGCCCTGCGGGATCATCCGCTTCGCGGCCTCGTGCGACATTTCGAACGCGGCGGTGAGGTTCACCGCGACCATGGGGTCCCACTGCACGCGCCCGAACTCGGTGACGTCGGCGATGCGGCTGATCCCGGCCGAGTTGACCAGAACGTCCACGCCCCCGAACGCCTCGACGCATGCGTCGATCACGCGCGCGGGTGCGCCCTCCGCCGTGATGTCGACGCGGAGTTCCCGGTAGCCGACACCCGCCTCGGCGAGGAGAGCTGCGGTCTCGCCGCCGTCGTCGAACAGCGTCGGAACGAACATGTCGGCACCCGCTTTGGCGAGAGCGAGGGTGAACGCCTGGCCGAGACCGGTGTTGCCCCCGGTGACGATCGCCCGCTTGCCCCGGAGGGAGAAGTGGTCGAGGGAGAAGTCGGTGATGTGCACGGATGATCCTTCAGGAGTGGGTGCCGACGAAGGGATCGGCGATGCCGATGTAGGTCGTCTCGAGGTACTCGTCGATGCCCTCGAAGCCGCCCTCGCGACCGATGCCGGACTGCTTGACGCCACCGAACGGCGCAGCCGGGTTCGACACGAGTCCGGTGTTGAGGCCGAACATGCCGGTCTCCAGACGCTCGGCGAGGCGCAGCGCCCGGTTCAGGTCGCGGGTGTACGCGAAGCACACCAGCCCGTACTCGCTCGCGTTGGCGAGGCGCACGGCCTCGTCCTCGTCGCGGAACACGGTGATGGGCGCGACGGGTCCGAAGATCTCCTCCTGGAGGATGCGGGCGTCCTGCGGCACGTCCACGAGCACGGTCGCCGGGTAGAAGTAGCCGCGCCCCTGGGGGATGCTGCCGCCGAGTGCGATGCTCGCTCCGTCCTCCAGCGCGCCGGACACGAGGTCGGCGACCTTCTTGCGGGTCGACTCGTCCACGAGCGGCCCGAGGGTCGACTCCGGGTCGGTGCCGCGGGCGTTGACGTACCCTGCCATGCGTTCAACGAGCCGCGAGGTGAATTCCTCCGCCACGCTCTCGTGCACGAGGAAGCGGTTCGCGGCGACGCAGGCCTCGCCGCCGTTGCGGAGCTTTGCGAGCAGGGCACCCTCGACCGCGGCGTCCACGTCAGCGTCGTCGAACACGAGGAAGGGGGCGTTGCCTCCGAGTTCCATCGAGACGCGGAGCACCTGGTGCGCGGCGTCCGCGATGAGGCGGCGCCCCACTTCGGTTGATCCGGTGAACGAGAGTTTGCGCAGTCGCGGGTCGGTGATGAGCGGGCCCGTGACCGCGCCGGCGCGGGTCGTGGGGATGACGTTCACGACGCCGTCCGGCACTCCGGCCTCGCGGAGCACCTCGGCGAACAGGAGTGCGGTGAGCGGTGTGAGCGCGGCGGGCTTGAGCACCGAGGTGCAGCCGGCCGCGAGTGCCGGCGCGATCTTGCGCGTGGCCATCGCGAGCGGGAAGTTCCACGGGGTGATGAGCAGGCTCGGACCGACCGGTCGCTTCGCGACGAGCAGTCGGTTGCGGCCGTCGGGAGCGGTGGCGTATCGCCCGGAGATGCGGGGTGCTTCTTCCGAGAACCAGCGCAGGAACTCGGCGCCGTACGCGACCTCGGCGCGCGATTCGGCGAGAGGCTTGCCCATCTCGAGCGTCATGACGAGTGCGAAGTCCTCGGCGCGGGCCGTGACGAGCTCGAACGCCCGGCGCAGGATCTCCCCGCGCTGTCGCGGAGCAGTGGCGGCCCAGGCGGTCTGCGCCGCAGCAGCAGCGTCGAGTGCGGCCATGCCGTCCTCGGGCGTCGCATCGGCGACATGGGCGAGCACCTCACCCGTCGACGGGTCGTGCACCTCGAAGGTGTGGCCGGAGGTCGCTTCCCGCCACTGACCGCCGATCAGCAGGCCGGTGGGGACGGAGGCGATGACCTCGGCCTCGCGTGCCGCGGTCATGCGGGCATCTCCCGACGGAGGTCGCGGCCGAGTAGTTCCTCGTAGAGACGCACGGGCGTCATCTCCCCGGCGCGGTCGCCGTAGCTCGCGCGGGCTCGACGGAAGATCTGCTCGACGAGGGAGGACAGCTCGACCGGCATCCCGACCGAGCGGGCCAGATCGACGGAGAGACCGAGGTCCTTGCAGGCGAGGGCGATCGCGAAGCCCTCGTCGTAGTCGCCGTGGTCGAGGATCGACAACACGTCGCGTGAGACGAAGGTGCTGTTCGCGGGGCTCGCGATGAGCGCGTCCCGCAGCACGCCAAGGTCGACCCCCGCGGCGACGCCGACCGACAGCACCTCCGCCGTCGCGACCAGGTGGGAGAACCACAGCTGGTTGATCATGAGCTTCACGGCGTAGCCTGCGCCGGGCCCGCCGACGTGCAGGATCCGCTCCGGGTCCCCCATCGCCTCGAACACGGGACGCAGCCGCTGCACATCGTCGGCGTCACCACCGACGAAGATCTGCAGCATCCCGTTCGCGGCGCCCACTGACATCCCACTGACGGGGGCGTCGAGCAGGTGCAGTCCGCGGCCGGCGGTCGCGGCGCGCACACCGTCCAGCACGTCCGGCACCGAGGTCGACATGTCGATCCAGGTACCGCCGTCCGGCAGCCCCACCACGAGGCCGTCAGGCCCCGAGGCGACGGCCTCGACGTGCTTGGGCGTCGGCAGCATCGTGATGATGAGGTCACTGGCGGCGGCGACCTCGCGAGGGGTCTCAGCCCACCGGGCACCGCCCTCGATCAGGTCGGACGCCGACTCGCGGCGCAGATCGGTCACGACCAGCGGGAAGCCCGCGGCCTGCAGGTTGCGGGTCATTCCTGACCCCATGTTGCCGAGTCCGATGAACCCGACGGTGGGTCGGGTCCCGACCGGCGTTGGGTCGAGGACGGGGGTGGGAGAGCTCATGGGTGATGCGTGTCCTTTGTGGATCAGGCGGATGCGGTGGAAGGGGTGTAGAACGGATTGGTCGGCGCGTGCCGGGCTTCCAGCACGGCGTCGAGCTTGGGCAGGCCCGCCGCGCCGTTCGCGAGCGCGGTGCGTGTCGCCTCGCGGTTGTTGCGGTAGACCGTGTCGGCGTCGTCGGCCGCCGGATTGACCCACACTGCGGCGATGAGGGCGTGCGTGTCGGCAGCCTCGCGCGGGATCACACCGTCGGCGACGGCGTCGGCCACGCCCGCAGCGACTCCGGCCTGCGCCGGGCCCCAGATGAGGAGGCCGTGCTCGTCACCCGCCGGTGCGGCCTTCGTGACGAACAGCGTCAGGGGCTTCACCGGGAGGGAGGGGCGGAGCACCGCCACGAAGGGCACGTGCCCCTGGCTGGGGCTGGCGAGGGCAGTGGCCCACGCCGTCCCCGCAGGTCCCTCGCGGTGGCCGAGCACGGTGTTGATGTGTGCGGCGTTGACGCCGTCGCCGACGAAGCTCTCGCCGAGCTGGATGGTCGAGGTCATCAGATGAGTCCCTGCTCCTCGAGCCAGTCGATCGCGATGTCCTCGGGGTCCTCACCGTCGACATCGGCCTTGGCGTTGAGCTCCTGCATGACCTCGGTGGTCAGCAGCGGGCTCAGCTCGGCCAGCACGTCGGCGATCGCCGGGTACTCGTCGAGGGTGCTCTGCTTGAGCGTGAAGCCGCCCTGGTAGCTGGGGAAGAACTCCTTGTCGTCTTCCATCACCACGAGGTCGAGGGCGGGGATGCGGCCGTCGGTCTGGAAGACCTCGCCGAAGTTGCAGTCGTCGCCCTTCTGGGTCGCCGTGTAGATGACGCCGGTGTCGAGCATCGTGACGTTCGAGTCCGGGGCATCGAAGCCGTAGGCGGCCTTGAGACCCGGCCAGCCATCGTCGCGCGTCGAGAACTCGCTCTCGATGCAGAACGTCTGATCGGCGCTCGGCAGGGCTGCGACATCACTCAGCGTCTTCACGCCCAGCTCGTCAGCCTCCTTCTTACGGATCGCGAAGGCGTAGGTGTTGTTGAACGGCGCGGGGTCGAGCCACGCGATGCCGTTCTCGGCGTCCGCTCCCTTGACGGCATCGAACTGCGCCTCGGCGCCCTGCACCGGCGTCGTATTGCCGTTGTACGTGATCCACGACGTGCCGGTGTACTCCCAGTAGCCGAGGAACTGGTCATTCTCGAGCGCCTGACGCACGTTGGCGGAGCCGACGAGCTTCGTGTTGGCCTCGACGTCGGCACCGTGCGCATTGAGCAGTTCCGCCGTCATGTAGGCGAGGATGTACTGCTCCGAAAAGTCCTTCGAGCCGATCTCGCCAGTGAGACCTTCCAGCTCGTCGCCTTGGGCTCCGGAGCCTCCGCCGGCACCGGACGAGCAGCCGGTGAGGAGCAGAGCGCCGGCGGCGATGGCGGCGAACGAGGCGGTGGCGATGGTGCGTGTGTTCATTGCAAGTTCCTTTCGGGAAGGGAGTGTGCTGTGCATGTGAATTAGTGGTGGAGTGGTGGTGCTCAGAGGCCCTTGGGTCGAACGATGTCCTCCACGACGCCGGCGGCCCAGTCGATGAGCACGGCGATCGAGGCGACGAGGATCGCTCCGACGACGAGAACGGGATAGCGCTGCAGCTTCAGGCCGTTGATGATCATGTCGCCGAGACCGCCGGCGTTGATGAAGGTCGCGACCGTGGCCACACCGACCGCGAAGACGAGCGCGGTGCGGAGTCCCGCGAGGATCACGGGCGAGGCGAGCGGCAGCTCCACTCGGCGCAGAACCTGTGACGGGGTCATGCCCATGCCCCGGGCCGACTCGCGGATGCTGGGATCGACCTGGGCGAGGCCCGCGATCGTGTTCTGCAGCACGGGCAGGAAGGAGTAGATCACGAGTGCGAGCAGTGCCGTCGTGAATCCCGTCTGCCAGACGATTGCGAGCAGGATCACGACGCCGATCGCCGGCGTCGCCTGACCGATGTTCGCGATGCCGATCACGACGCCGCGGAACACCTTCGATCGGGAGCGGCTCACCGCGATGCCGGCGGGGATCGCCAGCACAGCCACGAGCACGGAGGCGATGATCGACAGCACGAGGTGCTCGCCGATGCGGGCCGTGATGTAGTCGGCGTTGAGCGTGCGCTGCTCGATCGAGTCGAGGTCGAGGCTCGACACCCACACGTAGGTGAGCACCAGCACGACCGCGACGACGATGAGCGGCATCAGGCGGCGCAGCAGCACGGGCATGCCGCGTCGGGGCGCGGACTGCGTGCGCAGCATCGTGGTCGCGGAGGGCACGACCTGGGGGCCGGTCACGGTCACGCCTCCTCGGCGCGACGCGCGGGGCCTTCGGAGCCCAGCGCTGCCGAGATGGCCGCCTGGTCGATCGAGCCGACGACCGCCCCGGCGCGGGTGACGTTGACGCGCGCGGCGCCGGTCAGCACCAGGGTGTCGAGGGCCTCGCGCAGCGAGGAGTGCTCGTCGACCGTGACGGCCGGGGCTGCGGCATCCGCGGATCCGATTCGCGCGTCCGTCACCGGGATCAGAGCGAGACGCTTCAGGGCGGCCCCCTCGCCGATGAACGATCGTACATAGTCGTTGGCAGGCTCGGCGAGGATGCGCGCCGGAGTGTCGAACTGCTCGATCTGGCTGCGATCGCTCAGCACTGCGATGCGGTCGCCCATGCGGATCGCCTCTTCGAAATCGTGCGTCACGAAGATGATGGTCTTGCCGATGTCGGCCTGAATGCGCAGGAACTCCGCCTGCAGCTTCTCCCGCGTGATCGGGTCGGTCGCACCGAAGGGCTCGTCCATGAGCATGACGGGCGGATCGGCAGCCAGTGCCCGGGCCACTCCGACACGCTGCTGCTGCCCGCCGGAAAGCTGACGGGGGTATCGCTGTGCGAACGTGCCCGGGTCGAGCTGCACGGTGCGCAGGAGCTCGTCCACGCGCTCGGCGATACGGGCTTTGGACCAGCCGAGCAGCTTCGGCACGATCGCGATGTTCTCGGCGATCGTGAAGTGCGGGAACAGGCCGATCTGCTGGATGACGTAGCCGATGTGCCGACGCAGCTCGTTGCCGTCGAGCGACAGCACGTCATCGCCGTTGATCCGGATCGACCCGGAGGTCGGCTCGATGATGCGGTTGATCATCTTCATCGTCGTGGTCTTGCCGCAGCCGCTGGGGCCGACGAACATGATCAGCTCGCCGGGCTCTACACGCATCGAGAAGTCCTCGACGGCGGGCCTCTGCTGACCCGGGTACTGCTTGGTGATGTGGTCGAGGACGATGTCGACGCCGCCCTGCTGCGCCGCGAGGGAGGTGAGAACGCCGGTGTTCGTTGTGATGTCAGGCACGGAGACCCCTTGAGGTGGTGAGGCGGGCGACGAGCACGAGGATGCCGTCGAGGACGAGCGCGAGGATGATCACTGCGACGGTGCCCGTGAGCGCGTAGTTGAGGGCGTTCTTCGAACCGAGCGAGCTCAGGCCCTTGAAGATGTACTCGCCGAGCCCGGGGCCGGCGACGTAGGCGGCGATCGCCGCGATCCCGACCGTGAGTTGGGCGGCGACACGGATGCCGGTCATGATGACCGGCCAGGCGATCGGCAGCTGCACCGTGAAGAGGATGCGGGTGGGGCCGAGGCCCATGCCCCGCGCCGACTCGAGCACCGAGACCGGTACTTCGCGGAGTCCCACGACGGTGTTCCGCACCACCGGGAGCAGCGAGTAGAAAACGAGGGCGACGACGGTCGGCAGCCACCCGAGGCCGAGGACGGGGCTCAGGAGGGCAAGGAGGGCGAGTGACGGGATGGTGATCGCGACAGCGGCGGCCGTGAGCACGGTGGTGCGGGCGATGCGACGGTTGCGGACCAGGATGCCGAGGCCGATGCCGATAATCGCCGCGAGGACGACTGAGACGACGACGACGACGAGGTGATCGCGGGTGAGCTCAAGAATGTCGTCCGCGCGACGCGTGAGGAAGGCCATGAGGTCTTCCCAGTTGAATCCGGTCAAGAGGGCTCCTGTCTCGTCGTTGAGGCCGGTACCGGGGATGAGACTCACGGTAGCCTTTGTGGCCATTTCGTCAAAGAGCGTTGTGTATATGGCAACCGCTGACGCTACACTCTTACCGTGACCACCACCTCCGGCGGCCCTCGCCGCAATTCCTCCGGCCTCGGACGCGACATCGAGATCCTCGAGCTGCTCGGCGGCGACGAGGCGTTGCGCTCCGGCGGACTCGGCGTCTCGCAGGTGGCACAGCTCACCGGGCGGGACAAGGCGGTCGTGTCACGCACACTCGCGACGCTCGCCGAGACCGGACTCGTCGAACGCGATGAGGAGTCGCTGCGCTACCTGCTCGGGCCGCGGCTATACGCCCTGGCGGCGCACACGGCCACGTCGACGCTCGTGCACGCCTCGCGCAGCATCCTGCGACGACTTGTGCAGTCCACGCGCGAGACGAGTCACCTGTGCGTGCTGCGCGGCGGCAACGTGCTTACGCTGCTTAGCGAGCTGAGCCCGCACGACGTGCGCACGACCGGCTGGGCGGGCACCACCACGGCCGCGTGGCGCACTCCCTCGGGTCGTGCGCTGCTGAGCGACTGGGACGAGGAGTCCCTCGCACGCTGGTATGACGACCACGGGCAGGATCAGCCCCTCGTCGGCCGTTTCGACCAGGCTGACCCCTCCGGATTCCCGGTTCTGGACTCTCCCCCGCCGGGCAACTCTCCGGTGACGGATCTCGCGAGCCTGCACACCGAACTCGGCCGTATCCGCGAGCAGGGCTACGCGCTATCGGACGAGGAGCTCGAGTTCGGGGTGGTGGCAGCCTCGGCGCCGATCATCGACTTCACGGGACGTATCGTCGCAGCCGTGAACGTAAGCGCCCCGAAGGCGCGAATCGGGCACCGCCTTGAGGCGCTTGGCGCGCTCGTCTCGCGAGCTGCGCGCGAGCTGTCGACGCGTCTAGGTATGGTCTGAACTCGCCGAAGGCGACGGCCGCGACGGCCAGAGGTATTGAGGTCGATGCAAGCCTGCCATGCTCTGAGGTGTACCGCCCAGGCGGGAGTGGTGATGAAGGTTGAGCGTGCCTGCGCTGCGAGGATCTTCCTTGAGGGGCCTGGCTACTCCAACAGTCGGGCTGCCAGTGCCCGCACCTTGAGATCGACCGAATCGCGCAGGTCACGAACCGAGTCGCTGTCCACGGACCAGTCCGCAGGGTCGGGGAACTCCCACTGCACGAGCTCGCCGGAGACCGGCCCGGGTAGTTCCAAGCCCGGCTTCATCAGCACCACCACATCAGCGTTCGCGAGGTCGTCCGGGGTGACACCGCGCGGTACTGCCGCTGATGTGTCGATGCCGAGGTCGTCGAGGGTCGCGGCGACCGCGGGGTTGATCGCGGCAGCGGGGTGCACTCCGGCGCTGTCTGCGATCAGTCGATCGCCAGCATGCCGGGCCAGCAGGTGCGCGCCCAGCTGCGAGCGTCCCGCATTGTGCGTACAGATGAACAGCACGGTCTGAGGGTCTGTCACGTCATCCTTCTCTCCTCCGGCGAGACACTCGCCGGATCGTTGGTATGACACCAGGCTTGCACGTTGCATTGATAAGTGTCAATATAGACGCATGTCGATTCAAGAGGTTGAGCTAGTCATCATCGGATCCGGGCCCGCCGGGTATACGGCTGCGGTGTATGCGGCGCGGGCGGGCCTTGCCCCTGTCGTGCTTGCCGGTTCCGTCACCGCCGGCGGTGCGCTCATGACAACCACCGAGGTGGAGAACTTCCCCGGTTTCGTCGACGGTGTCCAGGGTCCGGAGTTGATGGAGTCGATGCGCGCGCAGGCTGAGCGCTTCGGTGCCCGCATCCTTCTCGACGACGCTGTCGCGGTCGACCTGGCAGGGCCGGTGAAGACGGTGCGCACCGGATCGGGTGACACGTACCTGGCGCGTGCGGTGATCCTCGCCATGGGGTCCGCGTACCGCAAGATCGGACTGGCCGACGAAGAGCGTCTCACCGGCCACGGGGTCTCCTGGTGTGCGACCTGCGACGGCTTCTTCTTCCGCGACCAGGAGATCGTCGTGGTCGGCGGTGGCGATTCGGCGATGGAGGAAGCTCTGTTCCTCACCCGGTTCGCGTCGAAGGTCACCGTGGTGCACCGCCGCGACACGTTCCGCGCCTCACAGATCATGGCGCAGCGGGTGCTCGAGCACCCGAAGATCGACGTCGCCTGGAACAGCGAAGTGGCCGGCATCCTCGGGACGGACAAGGTCGAGGCGGTCACGCTGCGCGACACGGTCTCCGGGGCGGAGCGCGAACTCTCCGTCACTGGGGTCTTCGTCGCCATCGGGCACGACCCGCGCTCCGAGCTCGTCGCGGGCTCCGTCGACACCGACGCCGACGGGTATGTGCGGGTCGTCCACCCGTCCACCCGCACCACCCTCGACGGCGTCTTCGCCGCCGGCGACCTGGTCGATCACACCTACCGGCAGGCCATCACCGCAGCCGGTACGGGCTGCGCGGCCGCCCAGGACGCCCAGCACTACCTCGCGGCCCTCACGGACACCGCGCCCGCATTCGATGCCCAGGAGGTCCTCGCATGAGTTTCCCGATCGTGGTCACCGACGCCACATTCCAGAACGAAGTCACCGACTCCGAGATCCCCGTCGTGGTGGACATCTGGGCCACCTGGTGCGGTCCGTGTAAGCAGATCGCACCGCTTCTGAACCAGCTCGCCGTCGAGTACGACGGGCGGGTCAAGATCGTGAAGCTCGACGCCGACCAGAACCCGGCCACGGTGACCGCCATCGGCGTCACCTCGATCCCCACGCTGGTCTTCTACAACCAGGGTGCGCGCGTTGACATGCTCATCGGCGCCCACGCCAAGCCCGTAATCGCAGAGAAGATGGAGGCGCTCCTCGCATGAGCACCGCAACCGCACCCACCCCCACAACGACGACCCGCCGCCTGTCGACCCTTGACCGATGGTTGCCGCTGTGGATCGGACTGGCTATGGTCGCCGGAATCCTCGTCGGCCGCTTCATCCCTGGCGTCTCCGACCTCCTCGCACACATTGAGGTTGGCGGCATCTCTGTGCCGATCGCTCTCGGCCTGCTGGTGATGATGTACCCGGTCCTCGCGAAGGTCCGCTACGACAAAGTCGCCGCTGTCACCGGCGACAAGAAGCTACTCATCTCCTCACTCGCTCTGAACTGGGTCGTCGGACCGGCACTGATGTTCGCCCTCGCCTGGGCGTTCCTTCCGGATCTCCCCGAGTACCGCACCGGCCTCATCATCGTGGGCCTGGCCCGCTGCATCGCGATGGTCGTCATCTGGAACGATCTCGCCTGCGGCGATCGGGAAGCCGCCGCCGTCCTTGTCGCCATCAACTCCGTGTTCCAGGTCATCGCCTTCTCCCTGCTCGGTTGGTTCTACCTCACCGTGCTCCCCGGATGGCTCGGACTGGACTCGCAGGGACTGGAGATCTCGGTCTGGCAGATCGCCCTCAATGTCCTCGTCTTCCTCGGCATCCCCCTGATCGCCGGCTTCGCCTCCCGCCTGATCGGGGAGCGTGCGAAGGGCCGCGACTGGTACGAAGAGAAGTTCCTTCCCAAGATCGGACCGTGGGCGCTGTACGGCCTGCTGTTCACGATTGTGTTGCTGTTCGCCCTGCAGGGCGAGCAGGTCACCAACCGGCCGTGGGATGTGGCCCGTATCGCCCTCCCGCTGTTGGCGTACTTCGCCGTGATGTGGTTCATCGGACTGTTCACCGGGAAGGCGCTCGGGCTCGGATACGCCCGATCCTCCACGCTGGCGTTCACGGCCGCGGGCAACAACTTCGAACTCGCCATCGCCGTCGCCATCGGCACCTTCGGGGCCACCTCCGGTCAGGCCCTCGCCGGCGTCGTCGGCCCACTGATCGAGGTCCCCGTGCTCGTCGGACTCGTTTACGTCTCCCTGTGGGCGGCCCGACGCTGGTTCCACACCAACCCGTACACCGCTGAAAGGATGTAGCCATGAACGTCACACTGACGACCACCGGCGACACCTGCAGTCCCGTCGCCACCCACGCGATCGGCATCGACGCTGCCACCTCGGTCGCAGCGACGCTAAAAGCGCTGTCCGACCCGCTCAGGCTGCGCATGCTGTCGGCCATCGCCTCCGATCCCCGCGGAGAATCGTGCGTGTGCGACCTGGCCGAACTGGCCGACGTCTCCCAGCCCACCGTGTCGCACCACCTGAAAGTCCTCAAAGACGTGGATGTCCTCGTCTCCGAGCGGCGTGGCACCTGGGTCTGGTACCGCATCAACCCGAACCGCCGAGGCGCGGTCACCGCTCTCCTGGACTCGTTCGCACCTGCGACCGTGAGTGAGCCGTGGAGCGTTGAGCACACGGATGCGAGCACTCGACCCGACTTCGACGCGCGCGTGACTCATCTTGCCGATGAGCTCGCCGCCGAGATTCCGGAGGTTGACGCGGACGTGGTGCTCACCATCGTCCGCGAGTCGTACACGTCCCTTGCCCGCACTGCTCGCGTCACCTCTGCATTGATCCCCTTGACCGAGAGGTTCGCCCGGCAGCGCCTCGCTGACCTCACCAGAGACCGCGTCTCTTCCGTCCCGCAGGTGCTGTTTGTGTGCGTCGCGAACGCCGGACGCTCCCAGCTCGCCGCAGCACTCGTGAATCAGATCAGCGGCGGCAAGGTCGTTGCGCGCTCCGCAGGGTCGAATCCCGCGGACGTCATCCACCCCCATGTGCGATCATTGCTCACGGACATCGAAGGTGACATTGCCGCCGATCGGTATCCCAAGCCGCTCACCGACGACGCGGTGCGCGCGGCAGATGTGGTCGTCACGATGGGCTGCGGGGACGTTTGCCCGATCATCCCCGGCGTTCGGTACGACGACTGGGCGGTGGGTGACCCCGCTCTCGCGTCTCGCGAAGGCGTCGAAGCGATCCGTGACGATATCGCCGCACGCGTCCATGTTCTCGTCGACGACCTTCTCCGCTAACCCCTCTACCGCCCATTCAGGAGCAAACATGACTGACACCACCGTCAAGCCGTCCGTCCTCTTCGTCTGCGTTCACAATGCCGGACGGTCGCAGATGGCGGCCGGGTTCCTCCGCGAGATCGCTGGCGACCGTATCGAAGTGCGCTCGGCCGGGTCCATGCCTGCGGATCAGATCAACCCCACCGCCGTCGACGCGATGCAGGAACTTGGTATCGACATCACCGCCGAGCAGCCCAAGGTCCTCACCACCGAGGCGGTGCAGGCCTCTGACGTCGTGATCACCATGGGTTGTGGCGACGCCTGCCCGTTCTTCCCCGGAAAGCGCTACGAAGACTGGAAGCTCGACGACCCCGCTGGCCAGGGCATCGACGCCGTACGGCCCATCCGCGACGATATCCGTGGTCGCATCGAACAGCTGGTGAGCGAGCTCCTCTGAGAAGCGCACGCGCTCGACAATCCGCGACGCTGACGTGAACGGCGAGTCGGCAGTGCGACCTTGGTCAGGCCTTCAGCGCTTCTCGACTCGCTCGCGTTTGGGCGAGCAGCGAACACGTGAGCCTTTGTCCTTCGTGCTCGAGGGGGTCAGCATTGCCAAGTGCGAGCTCGATGGCGTTGGAACCTGGAGTGTCGCTATTTGCGGCATTCGGGGCAGCGGGCGTGAGGCCTGCGGGTTCTGGTCTGAACTCTCGATGGCCATGTATACCCGCAGGCACAGTGCCAGGTGACTTTTCTCCCCGATCCCACGGTGACCTCGGTGGGCGAGAGGGCGTTAGAGGAGTCCCACTGCGCTGCGAGATCGGGTCGCAGGGTTGCAAGGTCGGTCTCCCCTGGGATGGGTAGCTTTCCTGTGCAGTAAGGGCAGCCGCAGCCGGACGTCCGGTTTTTGACTGTCGCGGGCCACGAGTGATTGCGGTGGCAGATCCACGACACTTTCACGTGGGAGGAGACCGTGACCTGATTCGGTGAGCAGTCGTTGCTGGGATCCCATTGCGCGGCAATATCGGGTCTGCGTGTCGCGAGGTCAGTGGCTCCCGGGATAGCGACCCGGCCGGAGCATGACGGGCAGCCTGAGCCTGCGTGTCGGTTGGCGACGGTCGCTGGCCAGGTGTGGTTTTCTGCGCACCGCCATTGGGCTTCATAGGAACTACTGACGGTCACTTCGGACGGTGTCCGGTCGTTCGCTCCTGGGGTGCGGTCCCATTCCGAAGCCAAATGAGGATCGAGAGTCCCCAAGTCATTGAACCCCGCGAGGACGACGCGATTCGCACACACGGGGCATCCCGTCTTGTCCTTCGTGCGGCCCCAGACGGGGAGCTCCCATGTGTGACTCAGCGCGCAGCGCCATACTGCGGGGTAATCCGAGCCCGCGGTGACCTCACAAGCGGACTTGGAGTTGACGCGGTCCCATTGTTCGGCGAGATGAGGGTGAGTGGTGGCGAGGTCATTGAAACCGGCGAGGGTGCGTTGATTGGAGCAGTACGGGCACCCGTGTCCTGAGCAACGGTCACCGACAGCCGCGTCCCAGCTGTGGTCGCAGTGGCCGTGCCACCAGACGACACGGTCCGATCCGGGGGTGACTGTCTCCGGAGTGATGGAGCTGTCGTTGAGTTCGTGATCCCACTCTGCTGCGAGGCCGGGGTGAAGAGTGGCTAAATCTGTTTCACCCGGTATCGCCCGGCTACCGCTGCAATAGGGGCATTTGCTTTCTTGCGTGGTGCGGGAGCGCACCTGGGCGGGCCAGGTGTGCTCGTGAGCAGTACACCTCCAGTTGATTTTCCGGGCGGAGGTGGCGCTCACGTGATGGGGGTCCCCCCGGTTGGCTCCTGGGGTAGTGTCCCATTCCGCGGCGATGTCTGGCCGCAGGGTGCCGAGATCGGTGTGTCCCGGCCAGAAGTCCATGCCGATGCAATATTCGCAGTTGGTCTCGGCAGAGCCTCGCACGTGGGGGCTTGCTTCCCAGGAGTGCCCCTCCTCGCACAACCACCACGCTTTGTGAGAGACATCGACTCCGGACCAGGGGTCGCGGGTGGGCGGGTTGCGATCCCAGTCCCATTCGGAGATGGCTTTCGGGTGGCGGAGGATCCACAGCGGGTAGTTGGCGGTGGTGTCGAGGATGCGGGGGACGTCGACGGTGTCGAGGGCGGCTTCCAGGGGGCGGAATTTCGTGGGGATGGTGTGGCGGCGGAGGGGGCGGAGCCAGAGAATCACGCGTTCGACGAGGATGTCGCTGTTGGTGAGGCCCAACGTTGCGGTGATGTCGAGTCGTAGATCTGCCGCCGACTGAGTGCGCCATCGTGCGCAGTGTGCACGATTGGACAAGATCTGCAGAACGCGCACCGTCGCGCGGTACAGATGTGCGCGGCGATCGATCTCGCGTACCGCGCTCATCAAGCACGGATTCTGCCCGGTCTCTGCGTTCTGGGCGGAGAGCGTTTCGTTGTCGCGCACCATGGCCCACACTTGACCGTGCAGTTGTGTGGTGACCCGACCAGTGGCGACGAGTCGACGGAAGGAGAGTTCCGCGTTCCGAAGCGTGGGATCGAAGGGAACGATCACCTGGGTATCGGGTTCGGTTCCGGGACCGACCCACACCATCTGCCTCGGGTGTCGGAGACAGAAGTTTTCCCGATCGTGGGGAATTTGCTCGATCGTCTCCCCGGCACTGCATAGGCGGCACAGGAAGCGCTGCGGGTAGGCCCGTGTGGAGTCCGGTTGCGCTAGACGCTTCATGCGGAGGTAATGACCGGCTGGGCGCCCTGCCGTCGCCTCGACCGTCCGAGCGGCCGCTTCGTCGTCGATCCAGACGCGGTGGATGTTCGGTTGCGCTCGGCTGGTCAGTGCCCTCTCGGCGAAGTCGAACGGTACTCCTGCGGCGCGGCATTGCCGCTGCGCGTAGGAGCGTGGCGTCTCAAGATGATGCCACTTGGGTCGTTTCGCCCACGCCTGCGTGCTGATCATGCGGCGTCCACCAGGTCGTCCAGGGTGACGTTGTGTGTGTTGAGCGTGGTGCGCCGGAGAGTATCGAGAACCCCGAAGAGTCGCTCGCGGGTTACGGTCTCCGAGGTGCGCGATTCGTCGCGCAAGATGGACGCGACGAGGCGGTCCACGATCATCGCGAGAACGGCGAGTTTCCCGTCGGCGGCGTGGACTAGCGTGCCGGCGTTGCGGGTGAGAAGGCCGTGGGCGTGCCCGCATAGTGGTAGGAAGCTGTCGAAGGTGGCGACCCATTTGATCCATTGTTCGAAGTCCTCTTGGACGGCGGGGTCGATCTTGTCGAGTGTGACGAAGTCACATCGTGCGCTGACTTGCAGGCCGTCGCCCGTCTTGAATGCTTGGTCGAGATTGATTCCAACCAGGACGACGGTCGCACAAGACTCGTTCTGGAGGGCTTTGATGACACTGGAGGGTTCAGTCCCGCCGAGCTTGTGCGCTTCGTCAATCACGAGCAGCTTCGTGCCGTGACGGTGGAGGGCCTCGACGGCAAGCTTCCTCAGCCTGTCGGTGGCGATCTGTTTGGGGAGAACGATGGTGGGGGCGAGAAACTCCACGATCTGGGCAAGGAGAGCTTTTCCGGTCGAGTGTTCGGTCATCTCCACCCAGACGACCGGTGCGTCTCCGTCTCTGAGGTAGTCGGGGTGTTGGGCTGCGTGTCTGCGTTCTACGGATCGAGCCAACAGGAGAGCGAGCTCTGTCTTGCCGGAGAACATCGGCGCGGATATCATCAGCCCGCGCCGCGAGTTCTTCAGCCGAGGGTTGATCCGGATGAGGTCCTCCAGAATGCGAGCGCAGACCGCTTGCTCGCGTGTCTTCACCCTCAGCGTCAGCCGGAGAAAGTCTTCGCGAGCTTGGTCGTATAGCTCTCGAGCTTCACTGTCCAGATCTCTGTACTGACGGAAGGTGATCTTCGGCGGGGATGCGGGCTCGGCGTCGAATGCTTCTCGAAGCCCTGCAAGGCTGGTCTTGCGGTCATGGTGGAGGACGAGTGGGGTGATCTTCATGAATCAAGCTCCTCTGCTTGCGCGAGATCTATGTCGGGGGATGTCCAATCGATGGTGCTGATGTCGACGGGTTTGGCCCATTGCCGTAGTGGGATCGGTGTCGTTGTCGAGGGGCCTGGTTCACGTTGCGCTTCGACCTTGAGGCGCTGTTGCTCCCGTTTGTGCTGGGTGCGCTTCCGTTTGTCTCCTCGTTCGCGACTTTCGACGTGGTCGATCCACTCGCGGCGGCGGTCGGGATCGTCGATTGCGGCGTCGGGGTATCGGGCAAGGAGTTTCATGTCGATCTCGGCGACCATCGGTGCTGTCTTCTCCCGCAGAGCGATGTCCCAGCACTCGATCCACACACCGGTTTCTGGGTGACGCACCCAGACGGCATTGGCGTTGTAGGGGTCGAAGCTCACTGGGAATTTCCTGGCTTTCGCGGATCCCGGTTCAGCGCCCGTGAGGGAGCGATTGCGGAGATCTTCCAGGTGGGATGAGTCGTAGCGGCGATTGTGGAGTTCGATCCCTGCACGACCGATCATGCGCCGTTCCGTGGGCAAGAGCGCGAGGTACTCCTCAACTCCGAAAGGCACCGGGACGCCGGGTCCTACAGCGAACAGTTCGGTGTACATCTGATTCGGGGTGAAGATGCGCCCTGGGGAGCTCGTCGACTTCAAGCCACGGTGAGGCCTGTTCAGGTAGATGTTCGTTATCCAGCTGTCGAGGATGAGGCGAAGCGAATCCAGGGTGAGGGTGGGGTCGTCTTTGGCGGCCCGATGGGCGACGGAGTTCCCCACGAAACCGGCCAGCCATGCGGCGAAGTCTGTCGAGAGGGTGCCGAAGTTGCGCTCTACGTGTGGCTTTACCGTCGGCGTTCTGGAGGGGGCAAGTTCCCTGTGGATTCCGTACGCGCTGCAGGCATCTCTGAACGTGCGGGACCGAAAATCTGCTCCGCCGTCGATAGTGATCGATCGCGGGAAGATCCACGGGAGGGCCAGAGAATCGTCAGTGAGGTAGGGGTTCACCTGCTTCATCAGGTCAGAAGGCAACGTGGCTGATCCCGCGAGGGTGGCTGCTCCCGAACCAGGTACGGCTTTGCGCCCGATGACAGCCCGGGCGAGCAGGAGTGCATGGTCGAATCCGCCAGGGCTGTCCGCGTGAATCGCCCAAGCGAGCGGTACCCGGCTTGCGACATCGAGAAGCACGGTGAGTGTCGGCCGGAACTCACTGTTCTCATCCCAGACGAGAACGTCGAGTTTCGTTGAATCGATCTCGCATCGCTCCCCAAGTTGATAGGCAGCCCCGGAGTAGTACTGACGCTTGGGGCTGTTATCGGTGTTTCGCCGGGTGGTCGCTTTGTCGAAGCTGTAACGGCCGGCCGCCCGCTCGTTGATGTAGCCCTGGAGGGTGCGAGCCTTGATCTCGCATAGAGGATCGCCCGGGTAAGTGGTCTCGAGCTCTCGCCTCACCAAGACAGCGCACCGGCGTTTGCTGCTCGTCGACTTGTCCGTTTGGCGATCGAGGAATCGATCGATGATCGTCACCAGCCGTGCATCTGCCCGGCTGATGGAGAGTCGCTGCTCGCCCTTGCGATGCATGCGGGCATTCAGCCCGGCTGCACCGTCTTGCTGGTACGTCTTCCACAGGAGGTGAAAGGTGCTGCGCGCTCGCCCAAGTGACGTGCCTTTTAGCTCGAGCAGCTTCGCGTCAACGCGTGCGTTCTGAGTTGTCAGCGCAGGGTCGTATTGTGCCCGAGAAGCGGAGGCCAACGGATCCATCGGCCTGCCCGTGAACGCCTCAAGGAGATGGGCTTCCATATCGCATACGTCGGTCGGCCATGCATCCCCGTCCGGTCGAAGAGATACGCTGCGATCCCGTTGGGCTGTTCCGGCCTGGAGCAGGAACTCGTCTACGGACATGATCAGGTGTCGATCGGGCGCGTGTTCAGAGCGGAGCTTCACCTCCAGGCCAGGAATGATGTGGACCCAGACCCAGCTCTCGCCGTCAATCTCGAAAGAGTCTCCGAGCTTCAGTTTGCGTTCATCGGACACTGATCGCGTCCGTTCTCTCCCGATGTGCGGTAGTCAGTAGCGTGTTGCTATTGAATACGGACGACAAGTCGAGCGCGAGAAGTCTGCGCCAGGCGAGGTTGTCAACCCATGCGCACGCTAGAAGCGGGCAATCTGGAGACGCCAGCTCACACAACTCCCGGCGTGTTTTGCCCTGAGTAGCTGCGTCGAGGATCTTGTCCTCGATGTCCGCCGACGGCCTGCAACGGTCATGACGCGACGCCGACAACCATTCGACCACGCGAGTCGCATGGACGCTGTGACCGGAGAGCACCTCGTAGTGCCAGCCGAGCGTTGCCGACAGCCGTGCGGTTTCATCGAACTGCAGTTGCACGGACTCGTCGATGCGTTCCTTCGGCTTCACATCTCGGACGGCGTAGGAGCCGTCCGACATCTGCAACAAGAAATCCGGCACGTGCCAATGACCGGCCATCGGTGAGCGGACGCCGAACACCACGCCAAACGGCTGCGACCACACCCTTTCGACCTGTCCGGCAAAATCGAGCCACATCAACTCGTCGCGCTCGAACTGAGACTCACACCACACGTGGCTGCGGGTGCGACTCCAGAAGTACTCAGATCCTGTGAAGAAGTGGCTGGCGCCCTTCGATACTCGAACCTTCATGGGGTCGATGACAGACCAATCCAAACGGCCGAGACTTCGGTCGACCGGTGCGAACGAGGTGTTGTTCGCATAGCCAGTCTCCGAACGATGATCACGCGGCACCCAGTGCAGCTCCGACTCTTTCGAGAACCGTCGACGAGCGATCATCCGTGCGATCTCAGCTGGCTTCATCATCACTCCCGGAGGGAGGCGGAGTGCCGGTAGGCACATCTTCGTCGCCTGCGCCCAGGATCAGCCCGGTCGGCTTCGACGGGCTTCCGACACACCGGCGCGGACCGGATATCGTTCGATCTGATCTCGAGTGGCCCGACGTGAAGCGAGAACCGCATCGTTGGTCGCCCGATGTCACTCGGGACTCCACCGGCTTCCGTCGCAAGGTCTAGGCAACGCAAGGCCAGACTTGAACGAACGAGGGGAAAGCTCCCCCACTAGCCTTCGGGTGAACAGTACTCGCCGCCGGCTTCCGGTGAACATTGCCGGCTCCGGCGCTGCGGCAGACATTGAGATGCCGGTCGGCGTTGCCGTCCCGGGCGCTCACGCCTTGGCGTCCGCGGAGACCGTTGCGGACCCCGACCTCGTGAGACTGACCATCCCGCTCCCCCAGTGCAGGACCCGTCCCGCACGAGATGCTCGACGGGAACCTCGTCATCGACAAGGTGAACTACTGACCGCCACCGACGGGGTTCTGGAGGCCCTCGACTTACACAACGAGGGCCTGCACGTGTGCACGTGCAGGCCCTCAGGTTCGATTAGACGCGCTGGCTGATCGTGCCGCCCGGGTTGCGGTTGGCGGTCGATTCGGTGACGAACCGGCCCGACGACGCGGAGCGGTGCACCGTGGTCGAGTTGCTCGTGCCGGAACCGACACGTTCGGTGGTGGTCTTTCCGGGCCAGCGGGCCGCAGCGGCCTTGGAGACGAAACGACCGGTGGATGCAGAGCGACGAACGGTTCCCATGGGAACTCCTTCACTGATTGGTGCCGGGGTGCCATGAGATGGAGCGCCGCTAGTCTGCGGCTGCCAACTCCGGTACAGTCAGTGCTCTGGATGAGACCTGACCTTCTCAGGGCTTGTGAGCCGTCCCGTTACCGCGGGGCGGCTCTTTTCCGTTGTGATCCCGACATCTCGGTATATGTCCGCCGCTGGTCACTTCCCCTCGCGGCCTCTCAACTGCTTCGATTGAGTCTTGCCCGTCATCGATCGCGAGACGAGCGACTGCGCTTTGTTGGCGGAAACGGTTCGGCGTGCCGCCTTCGCGTTCTGGGTCCCGAAGGACGAGCGCTCGATCTTGCCTCGAAATTCACTGCTCATGCGGACTCCCGGTTCTGTCGTACTTGCTGACGTGCGCGCGCGATCGCCGACTCCACCGCTTTCGCGGTCATGCCAAGCTTCTCGCCGATCTCCGCGTGCGTGAAGCCATGCGTCACGTTCAGATAAAAGGCTGAGCGGACACGCTCGTCCTTGATGCTCCCGAATGCACGACGCAGCTCGTCCTTGATGTGCGCCGCCTCGCTCGCGTCGGGAGCAGCCGACGTCGACGGACCCTCCTCGAAGTCGTCGGCCCAGGCCGCTGCGGGCGGCGGAGCCTGCGGCTCCGCATATGAACGCAGCTCTTCTCGACGCCAACGCTTGTAGACGTTGCTGAACTGCAGAAGGCACTGGCCCACGAAGAACGTGCGCAGGGAAGCTCCCTTGGCGGGGTCCCACTTGCCCGGGACGAGCACCTTGTCTCGGAACGCGGTGAGGGCGAGCACGATCGTCTCATCCGCCAGGCTCTCGGCCTCTTCGATCATCGAGCCCGGGCGGGGCTCAGGCTCCAGTGCGCCGAAGCCTTTTCGCTTCACCTCGCCACGAATCTGCCCTTTGTAGATCCACCCGCGGATGACAGCCCACCCGTACTTCGCGATCTCATTCGCGAACAGATCGTAGTTCCGGCCACGGTATCCGCTGGCCTGGAGTGCGGTCGCGAGTTCGCGGTCTCCAGCGAGCCGGTCGAAACGTTCCTCGGCGCGATCGCGGTCTGCCTCGGCCAGCCAGGCCTGATCCGTTGCCCACGCGATGAGAGTAGGAACGCCATCGGGGGACGAATGCCCTTCGGGCTCGTCGTTACCGGTCATAGCGTTCCCTCACGATCCTGGTCAGCTCATAGTCACCACGATCCCTCATATGTCCGACATTGCAGACTTCCCCTCGCCTCTCGCAAGAAAATGTTGAGCAACCTCACGGTTCGGTGCCGCCCGCCGTACACGATCGTTTGCGGCGTGGATTCGCATTCGGTTCTACTGGTGGTGCCGCAAGCGAGGCCTCGGACCCATCTCCGCTTTCCAAAATCTCCCGCTGAAGACGCGAGTGAGCACAGCAGGAGGGAGCGTGCAGCAGACGACCCGCCGAAAACGATCGTTTCCGGCGAGTTCGCGTCGCCCGTCATCGTGCGCCCGCCGTTAACGTTCGCCGGTATCTGCTTTCGGCAGACGTTTCCGGCGTTCAGGTAGCGGGTCTCGCTCGTCGTCCGCCGATGCGAGTTGGCGAGGATGGTTTCGTTCCGCGCGGAGTTGTTGCTCGATCTTGGCGTGTGCTTTTCGTTCGTTGCGGTCGGCTCTGATGATGGACCGCAGGACGAACCAGAATGCTGCGACGACGGCGATCGTGGGGATGACGGACCAAAAGGCGTTGGTCCAGTAGTCATTGAGATTCATCCGCGCCTCCCGGAGGTTCACGCAGCACGAGCGCCAGTCCGACGATCGCGAGGATGAACGCTGTTTCGTAGCTTCCGAGCGTGTATGCCCAGAGTGACCGTTGGTCTGGAACGGTTGTGTCGATGAGGAGATGAGTTGCGATCAGTGCGACGGCGGCCAGGAGAAGGAAGGCCCCGATACGTACGAGGCGATCGTGACGCCGCTGTGGGGACATGTGGCTGGTGCGCGTGGGAACGTGTGCTCGTGGACGGTGCCGAGCTGGGTGCAGGTGGCGGGTCATCTGAATATGGCTCCGATGAGGTAGAAGCTCGCAAGGGCGAGAAGCAGGGCGAGGACTGTGGCGCACGCGATGAAGACGGATATGCGTCGGAAGGGATTGCGGCGGGGGACCATGGGTGGCCGTTCTGGTGGTGGCGTTCTCTACCGGGCGGGGGCGAGGATGGTTGTGTCGTCGGCTGTGATCTGGACGATGCCGCGGTCGTCGACAACGATGAAGCGTTCGTCATCGATCGCGGTGAAGGCCTGAGCGGCCCCTTGAAGCGCGTCGAGGCGTTGCCATGTTCCTTCGGTGTTCTGTGACCAGAGGGCACCGTCGGTTCCGACTCCTGCGAGCGAGCCATTGGGTTTGGCGTCGAGTGTGTAGAGCAGCGGGGCGTCGGCGACGGGGGTGAAGGTGGCGCCGTTGTCGGTGCTGAGGAGCAGTCCTTCTTCCGCGGCGGCGTAGAGACCGTCGCCGGTGGCGGCGAGGTCTGCCGCGGCAAGTGTTGCGCCGCGGGTCCATTCGAGACCGTCGTCAGTGCTGATGAGCAGATCGACGCCATCGGAGGCGATCCCGTAGAGAGTGCCGTCTGGTCCGGCGGTGAGGACATGGAAGTCCGTACTGCCAGTGAGGGCGATCGGTGACCACGATTCGCCGAAGTCGTCACTACGAATGACACCTAGGTTCGGGGAGCCGAGCTCTGCGGGTGTCTGTGTGCCCGGGTGACCGGATGCGAAGAGGGCGTCGTCGAGGACGGTAAAGCCCATCGCATCGAAATCGTGGCCTCCGATGGGACCGGCGATCGCACCTTCAGGAGTGAGGGTGAAGAGTCCTCCGTGGGTGGCTATGAAGAGGTCCTCACCGCGGGGGTCAGCGGCAACACCGTGAATGTGTTGGATAACGGGGGGGACCGCGTTGGTGCCGGAGGCCTGCGGCACGGCGCAGCCGGTGAGGGCGACGGCTGCGAGAGCGATCGCGAAAGCGGGTAGGGGCGAGTGGCGGTTCATGAGACTCCGACGTGAAGAAATGCATGCAGGTGCGCGAGCGGTACGCGAATGAGAGTCGCGACATGGCACCAGCGCGGTGGCGTGGGTTACTGCGAGAAGGCCAGTTCGGGGGTGCGGGCGAGCGCCGCACCCCCGAAGGTAGATCAGAGTGTGTCGAGGAGGTCTTTCATCGTGGCGATCTCCGTGGTCTGTGCCTCGATGATCGTCTCGGCCAGGGCGACCGCGTCACTGTTCTGGCCGTTGTCGACTTCGTCTTGGGCCATTTCGACGGCACCCTGGTGGTGCTCGATCATCTGCTCGAGGAACAGACGGCTGGCGTCCGCCCCGGTGGCATCTTCGAGGGCCTGCATGTCGTCGTCGGACATCATGCCGCCGCCGTGGTCCATGCCTTCCATGTTGGAGGTATCAGCGCCCCACTCTTCGAGCCACTGCTCCATCTTCTGGATTTCGGGGCCCTGCGCTGCCTTGATCTCTTCCGCGAGGGCGGCGACGCGCTCGTTGACGCCGTCCTTGCTGAGGAGCATGTCAGACATCTCGATGGCCTGAGCGTGGTGCTCCTTCATCATGCTGGCGAACATGATGTCGGCGTCATTGGCGTCCGCCGACGCCGGGGCGGAGCTGCTGCTCTCGTGATTCATGCCGGGCATATCGCCTCCGCCGGAGGTGTTTCCAGCGCAGCCGGCAAGGGCGAGCACAGCAGTGAGAGTGAGTGCGGCGGTCGCCGCAAAACGGGTCTTCATGATGGTTCTCTCCAAGAGTCGATGATGGTGCCCAGCGAGACAGGCTGGGCGAGGGGGCGTTGCCCATAGAACGGGCATGCCAACCATCAGGTGCGACTGATGCAGAGAACGGTGAGAGACGGCGGCCGCAGCGGGTACAGCGCGCCGCGAAGCGCAAAACGTGAAAGGAGCGGACCAGGGGTTTCGGTGAGTGAGCGCCACCAGGCGGGCGGCCGGGTGACCAGCACTACGGCGATGAGGAGCGCGAGAACGCAGGCCATCCACGACATGCCGTGATCGTCAGAGCACGTCGCACAGCCCGTCTCATCCATCGCTGCAGCTTCGCCTGAGGCGTGTGCGGGGTGAGCGTCGGCATGCGCGGGTGCGACCGCGATGGTTTCGCTGTGCCCGGAGGGCATGGTGTGCGTGTTCATCGAGTGCATCGCCAGAAGCCCGAAGATCACGGAAAAGGCGACGGCGACGACGGTCAGGAGGGTGCGGGTGAGGGTGCGCTGGTCATGCACGCGCCGTGCGATCGTCGTCAACACTGTCCCACCTCCCTTTCTTCCAGGGTACGTCGCCGCCGCCCATGCGCCTACTTGTCGACGACGGCGTCCGGGCTGAGGTTCAGCCGTCGCAGCAACTGCGCATTCAGCGCGACAACGATCGTGGATAGTGACATCAACACTGCACCGACCGACATCGGCAACACGAACCCGACGGGGGCGAGCGCACCGGCAGCCAACGGCACCGAGAGAAGGTTGTACCCGGCGGCCCACCAGAGGTTCTGTTTCATCTTCCGGTAACTGGCCCGCGACAGCTCAATCACGGAGATCACCGATCGGGGGTCGTCGCTGGCGAGGATGACACCTGCGGAGGCGATCGCAACGTCCGTTCCTGCACCGATCGCAATCCCTACGTCTGCCTGGGCGAGGGCGGGGGCGTCGTTCACGCCGTCACCGACCATCCCGACCTTGCGGCCTTCGTTTTGCAGTTCTTTCACCTTGGAGGCTTTGTCCTCCGGACGGACCCCGGCGAAGTACCGGTCGATACCCAGCTCGCCGGCGACGGACGCGGCGACCGCGTCAGCGTCACCGGTGATCATGACCACCTGCACGCCGCGCTCGTGAAGCGCAACGACCGCGTGACGCGACTCGGAGCGGATTTCATCCGCGAGGCGCAGCGCGCCCGTCACCTGACCGTCGACGAGCACGTGAAGGATGATCGCACCCTCACCGCGCCACTCGTCGGCAACCGGCAGCTCGGCGGCGTGTTCTTGCTCGAGCATGTACGGGCCACCGACCTGCACGACACGTCCGTCAACGCGGGCACGCACCCCGACAGCGGGGGATGACTCGAAGTCGGTTGAGCGTGGAACGGTGAGCGTCTTCTCTTTTGCCGCGTTGACGATCGCGCGGGCGAGGGGGTGCTCGGAGTCTGCTTCCGCCGCGGCCGCCCACGCCAACAGCTGATCGGCGTCGGTCCCCGTGACGGGGTTGATGGCGGTCACCGCGGGGGTGCCCTTGGTGAGCGTGCCCGTCTTGTCGAACAGAACAGTGTCGACGGTGCGCATGCTCTCCAGCGCGAGACGATCCTTGATGAGCACGCCCCCGCGGGCGGCGCGCTCGGTCGCGATCGACACGACCAGCGGGATCGCCAGGCCCAGCGCGTGCGGGCAGGCGATCACCAGCACCGTGATGGTGCGGATGACGGCGGCGTCGGGTAGGCCAACAACCGTCCAGACGATCGCGGTGATCGCTGCGGCGCCGAGCGCGAACCAGAACAGCCACCCTGCGGCCTTGTCCGCGAGCCGCTGCGCCCGAGACGACGAACTCTGCGCCTCGGTGACCAGCTTCTGAATCCCCGCGAGAGCGGTGTCCTCACCGATGGCCGTGATCTCCACCCGCACTCCGGAATCCGTGGCGACGGTACCGGCAATGACCGGGTCGCCATCGCTGCGGCGCACCGGCCGGGATTCTCCGGTGATCATCGACTCGTCCATGCTGGCCGATCCCTGAACGATGCGCCCATCGGCGGGGACCCGCCCGCCCGGACGCACGACCACGACATCGCCTACCTGCAAGTCCGAGGGCGCGACCGTTACGGTCGTATCGCCGTCGACCTTTTCTGCCTCGTCAGGCAGCAACGCCGCTAAGGAATCCAAGGCCGATGTCGTCTGCGCGAGCGAGCGCATCTCGATCCAGTGACCAAGCAGCATGATCACGATCAGCAGCGCCAGCTCCCACCAGAAATCCAACTCGTGGTGCAGCATGCCGAGGCTCGCACCCCAGGACGCCAGGAATGCCACGGTGATCGCAAGGGCGATCAGCAGCATCATCCCGGGCTTGCGTGCACGGAGCTCGCTCACGGCACCCGTGAGGAACGGGGCCCCGCCCCACACATACATCACGGTCCCGAGAACCGGGGACACCCAACCCACCCACGCGGCGTCGGGCAATGGGTACCCGAGCAGCATCGAGAACATCATCGAGAACCCAACCACAGGGGCCGCGAGGACCAGCATGATCCAGAACAACCGCCGGAACTGACCGACATGATCGCCGTGACCGCCGTGACCGCCGTGACCGCCGTGACCGCCGTGACCGCCGCGGCTCGTGTGACCAGCGTGCTCTGGGGGAGCACCGTGGTCGTGGCTCATCGCCGTGTGGTCATGCTCCGTTGTCGGCACGCTGCCGTGATCCTGATGCGCAGTGTGTTCGTGGTGCTGGTCATGCTGGCTCATCGGAAACTCCTTGCTCGGATGCACCCGGATCAGCCGGGCGCAAACGGATAGCGACTCAGATCGGGGAGGTCGCGAGGGTGTAGCCGGCCTCTTCAACCGCAGCCCGTACAGCCGTGGGATCGATAGGGGCGGCGCTGTGGACAATCACGCGGGATGCCCCGCCGGCATTCAGGTCGACCGTGACACCGTCGACACCATCGATGGCGTTCAGCTCATCGCTGACGCTGGAGGCGCAATGCGAGCATGTCATCCCCGCAACCAAGATCTCGGCCGAGACCGGGGCCGCGACAGGCGCGGATGCGTCAACGGATGAAGGGGCAGCGCAGCATGCGCACCCCGCATTCGCGTCCTTCAAGCCGAGTTCGATGCGATCAGTCATGATGTGCTCCTTCGAGTAGACAGACGTAGTAGTTATGAACGGACGAGACGAGCGATCGCTTCGTTGGCCTCGCGGACCTTCGCCGCAGCCACCTCGCCTCCCTCAGCACTTGCCTGAGCGACACAATGAGCGAGATGGTCACTGAGTAGCGACAACGCCACCGTCTCGAGGGCCTTCGTCGCCGCAGACACCTGCGTCAAGATATCGATGCAGTACTTGTCCTCATCAACCATTCGTGCGATACCTCGCACCTGACCCTCTACCCGGCTCAACCGCTTACGCAGATCAGCCTTGTTGCTCTCGTAGCCGTTCACTCCCAAAAAGATACCCCCTAGGGGTATATAACACAATGCATGCGAGTCTATTCCCGGTCGGGAAGTGTCCGAGGCAAAGGTGACGCATAGGTGATCTGTGTAAGGTTCGAAATATGCGTCGAAGACCCCGCTTTCGTGCCGTTCGTGGCGCGGTCGGGGCCATGCTCGCTGTGTCCGTGATCGGTCTGAGCGGGTGTGCGCCGGATCCGGTCAGCGATTCCTTCCTCAAGGGTGAGAACACCGGGTATGTGGCCGCTGGCGGCGCGATCGTCGAGATCCCGATCGACGAGCGGAGCGAACCGGTCGACTTCAGCGGCATCACTGAAACTGGTGATGATTTCGACAGCGCAGACAACGCCGGCAAGGTCACGGTGGTGAACTTCTGGTACGCCGGGTGCGCGCCGTGCCGCATCGAGGCGAAGGATCTCGAAAGCGTCTGGCAAGAATACGGCGGCGAGGATGTAGCTTTCATCGGCATCAATACCCGCGACCAGGCCGACACTGCCCAGGCTTTCTCTCACGAGTTCGGCATCACCTACCCGAGCCTGATCGACGTGAACACGGCCGAGGCGAAACTCGCTTTCTCCGAGGTCGTGCCGATCCAGGCGACACCGACGACTCTCGTGCTCGACAGGCAGGGCCGTGTCGCCGCCCGCATCATCGGACCCATCGACGGCACCTCGATCCTCTCGACGCTCGTCAAGGACGCTCTGGCGGAGACACCGTGAACGCCGACACCATCATCGGGTCCGGTGCGCTCTGGCTCGCAGTCCCCGTCGCGATGCTCGCTGGCCTCGTGTCGTTCTTGTCGCCCTGCGTGCTCCCGCTGGTCCCCGGCTACCTCGGCTTCCTTGGCGGGGTGGTCGCGCCGGACTCGAAGGGTCGCGCGACGAACGCAGTCGCGCCCCAGCGCCGTCAGCTCGTAGTCGGCGTACTGCTGTTCATCCTCGGCTTCAGCGTCGTCTTCGTTCTCATCACCGCGCTGGGCGGCACGGCCGGCGTGTTCTTCCTACGCTGGGGCGACCTGGTCACACGCATCCTCGGAGTCGTCATCATCCTGATGGGGCTCGTCTTTCTCGGGTTGTTCAATTTCGCCCAGCGGGAGGTCCGCTTCCACGTCGGCTCCCGGGCCGGAATCGCAGGGGCGCCGCTACTTGGAGTGGCACTTGGTATCGGCTGGGCACCGTGCATGGGTCCGACGCTTGCCGCGATCATCGCGCTTTCGTTCAATGCTGGCGACCCTGTCCGTGCCGGCTTCCTCGGCCTCGCGTATTCGCTCGGCCTCGGCATCCCGTTCCTGTTGGTCGCATTCGGGTTCGGTTGGGCGGCGAAGACGGTCGAGTTCCTCCGTCGTCACATCCGGGTGGTGAACGTATGCGGAGGCATACTGCTGATCGTCCTCGGAATCCTGATGGTGACAGGGCTGTGGACCGACATCATGTCGCGGCTGACGGCGGTGATGGGTAGCGTCATTCTCCCTCTCTGAGATCCCTAGCAAGGATGTCGCGAGTGACGACTGGAGCAGCCCTCTCTACCCAACTGGTCATTGTGGGTGGCGCCACTTCGTGCTCCCATGTCGGAGCCTTAGATATAGACGCCGCGGTCTTCCATGAATCGGACGGGGTTGGTGTAACCACCATTGATGTAGACCTCGAAATGCAGATGGCAACCGAAGGAGCGTCCAGTGTCACCCGCGTAAGCGATGACCTGGCCCGAATTGACCCATTGCCCCCTGCCAACGAGGATGCCACTGGGTTTGATGTGCGCGTACCCGGTGCTGACGCCCCCGCCGTGTTGGATGCGGACGTAATTGCCGTAGTTGCCGTTCGCGCCGGCGTAGTCCACTGTTCCGGAGTTGGCGGCGTAGATCGCCGCTCCGCAGCCATTGGCCATGTCCGCGCCGTAGTGGTAGCTCGAGGAGCAGCCCTGCGAACCGCAGATCGGGGTCCGCGGGCCGTAGCTTGAACTTCGGCCGCCCCCGTGGGGCCGGACCCAACCGCCGCTACCGGCAGAGCCTCCGCCGCCGCCGTTGCCGCCACCGTTGGCTGCCGCTTCCGCGGCTTCGCGTTCGCGACGGGCGCGCTCTTCGGCCTCGCGCGCGGCCACACCCGACTGGTAACCAGCGACAGTCTGCGTGGTGGTGTCTTTCAGCGCGGCGAGCTGCGCCTGCATCGTCTCGAGGTTCGCGGCTTGCTCGTCGAGCGCGGCCTGTGCGGCGTCGGCCGCTTCTTGTGCCGCAATCATCTTCTGCTCTGCGACCTGCTGCAGGCGGTCTCGTTCGTCGCGGGCAACCTTCGCCTGATCGGTCAGCGATTGGGCGGTGTTGCGCGCCGAGATTGCGCCATCGTAGACCGACCGGTTGTACTCGAGAAGCTTGTCCATGGTGCCCAGGCGTGACAGGAGCTCATCGGCGTTGGCCGCGGAACCGGAGAAGAACAGTTGCAGTGCTGAATCATCTCCACCGTTGCGATACAGCTGTGCCGCAACTTGACCGGCCCTGCGCGCAGAGGTTTCGGCAATCGCTGATTGTTCGTCCGCCTGCGCCTGCAGGCTCTGAGCTTCCGTGATCGCAGCGAAGTACTCCTGCTGCGCTGCATAGAACTCGTCGGAGGCTGTATCGGCAGCAACCTGAGTCTCAGCGACCTTCCGCGTCAAGGACTGGATCAGCCCTTCGATTCGGGTGATCTCGGCAGCCTTGGCAGCTTCGTTGTTCTTGGCGCGTTGCACATCGTCCCAACTCGGGTACGACGCAGCGTACGCCGCTGAGTCGCCGGAGCCGATGCCGAGTGCAGCGAATGCAGCGACACCGAGCGCGCCGAGCCCGAAAGCGCCACGTCGAGTAACACTCAGCTTCCAGAACGAGTCGCGTTCGGCGGGCGTGGGTGCACAACCGCATTCTTCAGCCGCCTCCGTAGCCGCAGAGACGAGTCGTCCGTTCACTGTGCCCTCTCCTCGAGCTCGGCTTCGTGGATTCTGCTGCCATGGGCGCGCAGATTGGCCACGCTTGCATTGCCCGCCGTCTGGTCCATCGGCCGTACGTGGCCGCCGAAGTCGCGCCGACTCGCTCGTGATCTCTGATCAGTGGCCCATATCTGTCGCATCGAATTCGAGTTCGACTGTCCTGACACGAAGTTCACGCTTTCGGGTCCGTGTGGATGTCGGGGCTCACCTTGTTGTGTTTGTTCTTTTTCACTTGCCGTACGACAACGGTGGTGGCGATCACCGCGGCACCTATGACAGCCACGGCGATGATGAGCGGGATCGCGATCGAAGCCACCTCGTTCTCGCCTGCGGATGCCGCCGGGGCAGGGGTGTCCGCTGCGGGAGGTTCGGTAGTTGGCACAGCAGAGGGCGACGCCTTTGCCGGTTGCATCCGTGATTGTTCGTTCCCGCATGCTGGTTGGTCCCATCCCAGCCCTGGCTCGATGCCGGTGGGAGCGTACGTGAACGTGAAGCTCTCGGATATGGGGTGACCGTCGCTGGAGACGGCGTTCCAAAGCACGGTGTAGACGCCGGGTTCTCCGAGTGCGACCGGGGTGGTGAGGATGTTGCGGTCGATGGTGGAGCAGCTGGATTCGTAGAAGAGGCCGTCGGGTCCTTGCACTTGGGCGAAGCTTGCCTGGCTGAAGTCAATGAGTTCCCCGCTGAACGTGAGAGCGACGTCGTCGAGTTGGGTGACGGTTTCGTCTGCCCCGGGCACGGTGTCCAGGAGGTTGTCGTGCGCGAGAGCTGCGGGGGCCGGTGCGGCCACGATTCCCAGTGCGATGAGGGCAAGAAGTGTGCTGGCGAGCCAGCGGGTGCGGTGGGTGGAGGTCACGGGCGTGGGTCCTTTCGTCCGGCGGGCACGGGGGTGCTGTCGGTAGGTCTGTTGTTGCGTTTCGTGTGGAGGACGGAGAAGCCGGTGAGGATTGCGAGCATTCCCGCGATCATCAAGGTGGCGGCTCCGGCGAGGGCCTGGTCCTGCAGGGGGGTGGGTCCCCACGTGCGCCCCATGGCGCCAAACCACTCCGCGACGATGAGGTCGGAGCGAGCGATAGTGGCGATGCCGAAGAAAGTGGCCACGCCTGTGAGCGCAGTGAGTGAGGCCACACGCCACCGCCCCTCGGGAGTCGTGGACGCGTTCGGGGAAAGCGATCGTACGAAGAGGCACCCGGTGACGAGGAGCTGGCTGATCATCCATTCCGCTCCGAGCTGGTCGTAGAGCGACCATCGGAACAGGTCGGAGTAGTGGAACAACCACAGCGACGTGGCGAACAGGGACGCGGCGACGACGGGGCGACGAGTAAACCGGGCCAGGGGGCTGTGGGCGGCCCAGAGAAGCCATTCGCGCGGTCCTCGGCTTCCATCGTCCCGTGGGTGGATGACCAAGGTTGCGAGGGTGATCGGCGCCGCGAAGACAAGGAGCAAGGGGATCGCGAGACTGAGGAGAGCGAAGGCGAGGAATCGCATACTGATGAGCGAATCGTCATAGGCTGCGATCGGCCCACTGGTCGTCCACAGAAGCGCCCCCATCCCCGCAATCCAGCTGATCGTGCGCCTGGCTGGCCACGGATACCCGCGGCGCCGTGCGCGTCGGACGCCGACGAGGTAGAAGACGATTCCGAAACCCGCGACGAGCACCCAAAGGAGGTCGGGACTCCACGCCGTGAACCATCTCTGCAGGGTGAGTGCGACCGGGACGGGTGCGTCGGTGAGGATCTCCGCGGCGGTGGTCTGCGGCAGGGTGATCGCATCGGCGGGGGCGGCGGTGCGGGCGAGGGCGGCGGCGACCCCGCTCGCGACACCCATGAAACCGAGTTCGACGCACACGATCGTCCAGAAGGCGCCACGGCCCTCGCTGGTCTTTGCGATGAGTCGGCGGCGGTAGGCGGCACCCAGGACGCCCATGACCAAAAGCGCGCCGATCTTTGTGAGAAGGAGGATGCCGTACGGTGAGGCCAAATCCTCCCACCGGCCGAGGGCTGTGAGCGTCCGCGCGTATCCCGAGACGGCGACGCCGATGAACGCGATGAGCGCCACCGTCGAGTACCGGCGGAGCAGGTTCTCGAGTTCGCGCGGCGAGCTGATCGGTCGCGCGACGACGAGCAGGATGAGACCGCCGAGCCATACTGCTGCTGAAATGACATGCAGGACGAGGGACATGACCGCGGGATCGTGGTTGGCGAGCTCACCCGAATGACCCTGGGTGGCCATGGGTATCAGGCTGATGATCGCGAGCACGGTCGTGAACAGCACCGCCCCATTGCTGCGAACAGCGAATGCGAGGACTGTCACGACCGAGGCGAGGATCACGGTGATAAGCCATGATCGTCCCAGCTCCGTGTCGAGAAGAAAGCGGCCCAATTGCGCACCGAACTCGGCGTTCAGGCTCACTTGCGGATTGAACGACGACAGGAAGGTGAGGAAAGCCACCACCCCGCTTGAGATGGTGAGGGTCGCGGCGCCGGCGGAGGCGATATCGAGCGCGACGGTGAACGGTTTCCCCCCTGAGGGGAGAGCGAACACCGCCAGCACCAGGGGCCCGAGCATTGCCGCACCGGAAAGATTGACGATCAGCTTCGCGGCCGGGAGTCCCCATCGCACGAGCGCTCCAGGGTCATTGGTGAGTCTTGGTGCAGCTCCTCCACCGATCGCGAGCCCGACCACCGCAGCGATGAGTGCGGCGACAACGAGAATCGTCGGACCAACAATCCGGAGAACAACGGGATTCATGGAGCGGTATCTCCCGTCTCATCGCCTACGACGTCTGGGTCTTCGGTCACAGGTGCCGTGCATTCACCGGTCTTGGGGAGCTGCTGGATCGCCCCGGCGAGAGATTCAAGAACCGCGTCTGCCGACAGGGTGGTGGTGTCCACGTACACCTGGGCAGCTGGCTCTCGGCCGTAGGTTGTGAGCCGCAGATTCGGGGTGTCCTCCTCGTCGACGATCCAATCGACGCCACCCAAGCTGACACATTGCAGCGTGGTGGGGGCCGGGGGCTCCGACCCGCAGGTGAGGAGCACGCTGCTGGGGGTGCCCCATGCTGCGGTGGCCTGAGCGTCCGTCCAGACGCGATCCTGGTCGCCTATCGAGTCCGGTAGTCGTACGGTGACCTCTGCGCACAGCGGGTCATTCGCGTTTGCTGCGGGCTCGAGGTGGACGGTGGGTGCGCAGCTGCTGAGTAGAAACAGTGCGCAGAGTGCCGCGACAGAGGTCAGAATCTTGAGTTTCACAACTTCATCCATCCGTCTTCCTGGGAGTGAGCATCCGACCGCCGCTGTCGGATCGACACGACGAGCAGCGCGAGTACGCTTCCGATACTGAGTGTCCAGCCGAGCCACGGCATCAGCACGACGGCGAGGGTCGTGCCGGTGCGGAGGGGGACCTCGGTGATCTTCGCCGCGGTCGTGTCCACCGCAACCTGAGCCAACACTTTTCCATCGCGGCCGATGACTTGACTGGTCCCGGTGGTGGAGACGTTGACGGCAGTTCTCCCTGTTTCGAGCGCGCGCATACGGGCGATGGCCAGCTGTTGGAGGTTCTCGTCGGTGCCTCTGAAGTCCGCGTTGTTGGTTTGAAACACGAACATCTGCGCACCAGAGGCCGCGCTTTGGTGGATGACGTCGTTGTAGATGACGTCGAAACAGATGGCCAGACCGATGGGCACATCGCCAACGTTCATGAGGGGTGTGTTGGAGCCGGGCGTGTACTCGCGTTGTATCAATCCGATGAGGTCGGGGGCGATGGCTTCGTAGAACCAACGGTCCGGGACGTATTCGCCGAAAGGGACGGGGTTGGCCTTGTCGTGGAGCTGCTGCGGCCCGGCGCTGGTCCACAGCATCGAGGTGTTGAACGTGTCGGCTCCGCGGGTGGTCGCCGCATTCACCAGTGCCGGAGCGCCGGCACCCTGCACGAGTCGATCAAGGCGGCCCGCGACGGCGACATCGCGCAGGGGATCGGCGTCGACGGCCCCTTCTGGCCAGACGAGAAGGTCCATCTCACGGTCCAGAAGAGGAGCGGTCGCTTCTTCCTGCGCGCGCAGGATGTCACCTGTTGTTTTGGTGTCGAAGTAGCCGCTGGGACCGTTGCCCTGCACCCATCCGACGCGCAACATTCCCGCTTGCTCAGTCGGGAACAGAGGGACGGCTATCGCGGCAACGACGATGACCGCCGCTGCTGCTGCTGGCTCCCATCGGCGGAGGATGAGGGCTTCCACAACGCTCGCGCAGACCAGGACTGTCAGGAAGGACAGCCCGGTGGTCCCAACCCAGGATGCGGCCTCCGCGAGCGGGCTCTCGGCGAGACTGAAACCGACGCGCGCCCATGGGAACCCGGTGTACGGCGTGCTACCCATCAGCGTTTCTCGCAGCACCCACACCCCGGCGACCAGCAGAGGGGTAAACGCGCGGTACCCGTATCCGGTCCGGGTGGTGGCTCGATAGGCGAGTGCGATCAGCACGCCGCCGGCACCGAACAGCAGAGCTTCCAAGCCAGCCAGCGCGACCCACGGGATAGGCCCCAGAAACCGTGACACCCATGCCAAGTGGGTGAAGTAGAAGGCCGCGCCGTAGACGAGGGAGATCAGGAACGCCCCGGGTAGAGAACGTCCGCGGAGCGTCCACAGCCCGATGGTTACGCTCACGAATGCTGCGGGCCACCACCCGTATGCGGGGTAGGCGAAATCCAGTATTCCTCCTGCGACGGCGGCCGCGATGATCGCTACGGAAAACGGCACCGCAACAGGCAGGCGCGCGTTGTGCTCTCTGGGGTTGCCGCGCCTCGATCGAACGAAAATGGGGGGTCCCACCAACGGGTCAGCGGTCACGGTCATGAGAGCTCAGATTTTTCAGATAGGCGTTGTACGTGTCGAGGTCGGCGTTCCCATGCACGTCGGCGTACCGGTCCGCCGCGGCAGCACGAGCGGTGTCGCTGCGGAACCAACGATGCATCACGTAGATCAACATCAGCACGGTCGGGGCTTCGCCGTAGGACCAGGCCAGAGCACCGGCTAGCTGCTGGTCAGCGAGGGGATCGATGCCTAGCGCCTCTGTGGGGGCGACGAACGAGCCGACCAGGATCGTGCTGGCCATCATGAGGAACACCCCGAAGAATGCGTGGAGCGCGGCTTCAGCAAACACATCCAGCGCACGGGCACCGTGACCCAACCTGACCGGCAGAGGATCGGAGGACAAGATGGGGATGGTGAACAGCATGCCGGCGAGGAGGAATCCGACCTCGAGCGCGACGTGACCCGTGGGGAGAGTGAGGATGGAATCGGCAGCACCCGCAAGGTAGATGCCGTAGAACGCGAACAGGTAGAGCGGCACAGTGGCCCACGGGCTAAGTACCCATCTCGCGGCCGGGCTTCGAAGAGCACTGTGGGCCGCTGTGAGGACTACCCGTCCCGCTCCGTGATGCGGTGTTGCTCGCAGAAGAAGGGTTCCGGGTGAGCCGAGGACCAGTAGCGGCGGCACCATCATCATCAGAGTGAGCTGCTGGAACATGAAAACGGACACCAGCGCCTGGCCATACGTTTCAACGCCCAGGCCAGTGACCGCCGCGAGGAGAACGCACCCGAGAAGGAAGCTGACCGTCCGCCACACGGGCCAACGACGCCCGTGCGTCCACAATCGGATCGCTCCGACGAGATAAAGCGCAGCGAGGATCCCCGCGACGATGGGTAGCACCGGAAGAGGAATGTCGGCCGGTGCGAGGAACGTCTGCAGTGACGGGGGACTGTCCGGGATCTCGCCGCTCACACGCATGGTCGTGACGCGAAGCTCACGCCGCTCACTTCCGGATCACCTTGATCGTCGCACCCGCTGCCAAGAAGACCACGGCCGCGACGGGCTGTGCTGTGGTCCACACGACACCGGAGAAGGGGAACGGCATCACCGGATTCCAGAGCACGGCGATCGCGAGGAAAACCGGGATCCACCACCAGTGGCGTGCCTGCAGCGCAAACCACCCGACGATCAGCCCGAAAATCGAGGCGATGAAGAGGACGAGCGGTGCCCAGTTCGCCTGGAAGAGCGCCGGGGCCAGGAACAGGATCGCGGCGGCGACGAGGCTGGGGGCCAGGGCATTCCGCTGGTAAGTGGAGGGGACGCGTTCTTTGGGACTCATGGGTGAACCGTTTCTTCGGCGGGTACAGGGTCGACGGGATCGGGGCGGGACGCGGGGTCTGGCCGGCGACGGCTTGTGCGCAGACCCGCGACGATGAGGAATACGGCACCGATGCCGAGAGCGACATCGGCGAGGTTGCCGATGAACAGGTTCCCGTAGGCGAGGAAGTCGGTGACGTGCCCGATCCCGAACGCGGGCGGCGAGAATAAGCGATCGATGAGGTTTCCGATCGCACCGCCCACGATGAAACCGAAACCAACCGCCGACCAGACGTTCCGGGCTCGGATGGCGGCACCGATGAGGACCGCGGTGACAGCGACCCCGATGACGGTGATGACCCATGTGGAACCTTCCCCGAGCGAGAAGATCGCCCCGGGGTTGAAGGCCAGTTGAAGACCGAGCCAGTCACCGATCAGCGGTATACGCGCATCTTGCCGCAACGTGTTCAGAGCAAGAGTCTTGGTGCCTTGATCGATCAGGATGACGATGGCGGCGACGATGAGCATCACGGCCGACCGGCGGACTCGATCACGCATCGGCGTCGTTCTCCGTAGCTGCGGCATCCTTGGCGGCCTGTGCGCGGTCGCGCTGGTGACGCTGGCGCCCGGCCATAACCACTCCCACAACGCCGATCCCCAGAATCAGTGCTAGACCCGAGAGGAAGAACAGGGGCAGCAGTTCGAAAGCGCCGCCGCCGGATGCCGTGCCACCGTATGTTTGCGCGGGTCGGGCCGGTTCCGGCTCCTCGGTTGGGGAGGTTTCAGGGGTGGGGCTTGTGGTCGGAGTGCTGGGTTCCGTGGCCATCGCGGGCGTGACGGTGTAGACATACTCTCCGCTGATCGGGTGTCCGTCGGCGGAGACGGTCTTCCAGCGGACGGTGAAGATGCCGGTTGCGGCGTCCGGGGAGAGGTGTTGGGTGATCGAGTCACCGCTCACCGTCGGCGGGTCGACGGCGACGTTTGCTCCGCTTTCATCGATAACCTCGACGACCGTTGCGTCGTCACCACCGGTGAGGGTTCCGGTGAACATCAGAGAGATCTCGTCGGGGGATCCGTTGATGGTCGAGTCGGCGGTGGGGTACGACGAAACGAAGTCGTCATGAGCGGCGGCCGGAGATGCAGCCCCAAGTACGACGGATGCCGACAACAACAGGGTGGTGAGGACGGCAGTGGTGCGTGCCGAGAGGCGTTTATGCATGGGTGTCGTGCTCTCCGGGGTGGGATTCGGGTTCAATCTGGAAGGTGGAGTGTTCGATGCTCACGGCGAAATGTTCGCTGACGCATTGCTGAAGTGATGCCAGCAGTTCGGCGGAAGCTTCCATCGTGACGGTGTCATCGACCACAACATGGGCGGTGAGCGTGGGGAGGTCGGTCGAGACCTGGGTCGCGTGGAGGTCGTGCACCGCGACCACGTGCGGAAGGGCAAGGATGTGGCGGCGAACATCCTCGAGGTCGAGACCGGCAGGTGTGGACTCCAACAGGACCCGGCCGGATGCTCGCAACAGGATGAGGGTGCGGGGAATGATGAGTAGCGCGATTAAGACGCCCGCGACAGCGTCCGCCTGATACCAACCGAAAACGGCGATGAGGATGGCGCTGGCGATGACGCCGACGGAACCGAGGGCATCGTTGACGACCTCGAGGAACGCGGCGCGCATGTTGAGATTGCGCCCGCGGCCGCTGAACAATACGAGCATGGAGGCGATGTTGGCGACGAGACCGACGATGCCGAAGAACAGCAGACTTCCCGAAGCGATCTCCGGGGGCTCGAACAGCCGACGTACGCCTTCCACGAGCGCGAAGATGCCCACTCCGAGCAGCAGAGCTGCTTGAGCGAGTGCACCGAGCACCTCAGTGCGTTGAAGACCGAAGGTGTACTTGGGAGTCGGGGGACGGTTCATCAGATGCGCAGCGGTGACGGCCATCGCCAACCCGACGACATCGGTGAGCATGTGCGCCGCATCAACGAGCAGTGCGAGGCTGCCTGTGATGATTGCCCCGACTACTTCGATGATGAAGACCGAGGAGGTGATCGCGAACGCGATGACCAGGCGATTGCGGGGAGTGGCGTCACCGATACCGTGACTGTGCCCTGTTTCTGTCATGGTGCTCCTTTATGGCCGTCCGACGATTAGCCGGGCGACGGTCGCCGCTTCACGGCTCGCCCCAGCGAGGGTGTCAGCGTCCGCCCGGGAGTATCGCGGCATGCCAACAGTGAACAGTCCGGGGATGCGTGCACTGACGTGTAATGGCTGCCCGGGGGGCTCCGAATCGGGCAGCCATCCGTCTGCCGGCTCGTACCCGGTCGCGAGGATCAGGGATTGCGGCTTCATGGACGCCCCATCGGCGAACATCACGGTGTCTCCGTTGACCCCCGTTACGGCGGCGGCATGAGTGACGTCTGTCGAAGCTGCGCGGGGGCGTGCCTCGGACATCGGACCCTTACGTCGCAGCCTTGACCAGATGGGCCGCTCTGATGCCCGTGGTGGTTCCGCTCGAGTCGCGAGGGTGACGTCGTGGGAGGACGTGAGTTCTTCAGCAATCTCCACTCCGCTGTATCCGCCGCCAACGATCAACACGCGGCCGGGGGGTATCTGCGCGGGGTCGAGGTACTGGCTGGAATGCAGCACAACACCGGGCACTGCCAGTTCCTGGCGCCACCCCGGTATGCGCGGCACGGCGGCAGCTCCCGTTGCACAGACCACATTTCGTGTTTGCACTTCCCCGGCGGAGGTCGACAGATGCAGCGTGGATCCGTCGCCCAACCGGTTGACTCCAAGAGCTCGTGTGCTCCACACGGTCTTCACACCGATGGCTTTCTCCACCGAAGACAGATAGTCGGACATCTCATCCGCACTCGGATGACGATCTTCATCGCCCGGGAAAGGGAACCCGCGGACGACACTGTGGCGTGCCGCACTGCGCAGTTTCATCGACTGCCACCGTGTGGCCCAGCTTCGTTGACCGGGGGGTGCAGAATCGATGATCACGAAGTCTTTCTGTGGCTCAAGCCCGGAGGACCTGAGCGCGGCGGCTGTCGCCAATCCGGAATGCCCGGCGCCAACGATGATGACGCGACGGTGCGATAGCGAACGCGCCATCATTCAGCACCGTTCACCGCGGCTTCAATGCTGTCCTCCAGGTCGGTCCACGTTTCCAGCACGACAGGCTCTCCATCGATGAAGAACGAGGGGGTACTGCTGACACCGAGCTGCTCACCCTCGTCGAGATCGAACTGGACCCGTTCTGCTGTCGCCGGATCAGCGACCGCATCATCGAACGCGGCCATGTCCAATCCGAGTTCCTCCGCAAACCCCCGGAACAGGTCCGCACGAGACTCTTGAGCCTCACCCCATTGAGGCTGCGTCTCGAACAGGCGGTGATACATGTCTTCCAGCCGCCCCTGCTGCGCTGCGGCTTCGGCAGCGATTGCGGCGTTCTTCGAGTTGAGGTGACCAGGCAGCGGGAAGTAGCGGATCACGTACGTGATCTCGCCATCGAACTTGCCGCGGAGATCCTCGACGAGGGGATAAAACGCACCGCAGGCCTCGCACTCGAAATCGAGGAATTCGACAACCGTCACCGCCCCTTCCCCTCCGTCATCGAGGACATGCGAGTTCTCACGGACGACCTGTGGACCGTCAGCGGTCCCCGTCTCGGGTGCGGCAGCTCGATTCTGATTGACAAGGACGAAGACCAGCGCGACGACCAGCAACACCACGGCGAGAGCAACGGTGACAAGTACCGCTTTCACGGAAGATTTCATAGACACTCCAAACACACACAACGAACGAGGGCGACCAGTGGAGCGCCATCGAAGAGATGGCGCCGCCAGAGTCAGGTCCGCGACAGAGAAAGCTGTGTGAGAGAAGGAGGCAATGCGAACAGGCGCCCCGTCATGGCCGCCAGTGATGGTGCGCGCGGCAAACGTTCGCGAATGTGAGAACCGGGGACGTGCCGGCGGAAGGTCCGCGTGACGATGAGCACCAAGAAGCAGCAGATGATACCCAAGAGGCACCCGGCAACACCGATCACGATGTCGTTTGCGGTATCCCCGGTCACGAATTGTTCGGCGGTCGCGCCGACAACGCTTTCACCGGAACCAGCGGAGTCCTGGCCGACAGAAGGCGTCCCTAGTGACGACGAGGATGTCGTGCTCAGATACGGAGTCGTATCTGTCACGTCACGATGGCCGCCCGGCCATGCTCCGACAACGAGAAGAAGCGCCAGCCCGAGGGCTGTAATGATCTTCGTTATCAGGAACTCGTCGGCTCGGCTAACGCATTTGTGAGCGCGACCGTGGACGACCATGACCTCAGGATGATACCAGCCCCACCAATCAAGTCTTCTTGCGAACCCGTGAGCCACGCGCCCGTTCTACGGGCGAAGCGAGAAAGCCTTGGGACGTCGTCCGCTGAGCCAGCCCATCACCCATCAACTGGACCAGTTCCAACAAACCGCCACCACACCCAACCCGCCCCGATCATGCCCGGAACGATCACCAGCCATCCCAAGTAGAAGTTCTCGGCAGGGCGGCCATACGCGTTACTCCAGAGTGCGATGAGACCGCCGTGCAGCAAGTACAGGGACAACGCCACCTGACCGCACGCGCACAGGGGAACAAAGACAGCACCCCAAAAACGCTCTGCATGCTCCCGCCTCACCGTAGCCCCCAGCACAACGCAGACGTAGACGGCGAACACCAAGCCAATATCCCTCAGAGAGTCCAGGTAGTCCCCCGATAACACCGTGCCGAAGCGCTGCCCGAAACCCCAGGCAAGATACGCCAACAGCGCCACAGCCGCCATGATCCACAACAAGCGATCGCGTTTCAAGCCGTGACGGATCAACAGGGCACCGATGAGGAACACCGGCAACAGGTTGACCACCCGATACTGAGGGCCCAGGAACATCCAGGTCGTGACCTCACGCACGGGCGGCGGCGCGGTGTAGACCCAAATCCAGGTGCGTGCGACGCTCAGCAATGGCTGACTGGCCAGGACAAGGACCGCTGTCGCGGCGATCACGACCGAGCTGCGCAGGAGTAGAAGGGGCGCGCCGAGGATGATGAGCAGCCCGAGATAGCTCAGGATGACCGCCAGCCAGGAGCCCCACGTGGCCATCCACACACCCAGGACGATGAGGAACAGGCCACGCAGAGCCTGTTGCAGCAACGTCACCCCCGCAGCGCCGCCGCGTCTCCACACAAGCTCCGCCGACATGCCCATGACGAGTGCGAAGAGCGGCGACGCGACACTACTGAAGTTCGCCGTGACGAATTGCACCGCCCACGGTGCGTTCGGCACGAACGGAGCAGCGTGCGCGATGAGCATCGCGACAATCGCGAACCCGCGGAGCGCGTCCGGAACCAGAAGACGGCTCATGTCAGAGACGCGTCGAGCTCGCCTGTGCATTCTGGGCGGCAGCGTTCTTTCGGGCTCGAAGACCATGCCCTGAGGGCATTGGCTTGACCGCATAGGAAATAGGTCAGCGGAGACTGTATAGTTCAGCTTATGCTGACCATTGCTTCTCGTCTCGACGTCATGAACCGGCTCGGCCGCGCCATGGCTGATCCTACGCGTTCTCGGATTCTCATGACTCTGCTCGGTGGCCCGAGCTACCCCGCAGTCCTGTCCCGTGAGCTAGAGCTGACGCGCTCCAACGTGTCGAACCATCTCACCTGCCTGCGTGACTGCGGGATCGTTGTCGCCGAGCCTGAGGGCCGGCAAACCCGCTACGAGATCGCCGACCCTCATCTCGCCGCGGCCCTCCTCGCGCTTGTGGATGTGACGCTGGCTGTGGACGAGCACGCGCCGTGTGTGGACTCGGCCTGCACGGTGCCGGGCTGCTGCGGAGCAGGGGCTGACGCGTGAGCGCGGCGTGCGGCTGCGAGCACGAGTCCGCCGCCCCGGCGGGAGAGGAACACGAAGAGGCTGAGCGGCCGTGGTGGAGGGACCGCGGGATCATGGTGCCGGTCCTTTCCGGCGTTGCGTTCCTCGTCGGCCTGATCCTCGAGTGGTCCGGCCTCGAGATTCCGGCGCTCGTGCTGTTCTGGGCCGGTCTGCTGCTGGGTGCGTCGACGTTCACGCCTGGCGCGATACGAAAGCTGTTCAAGGGCAAGCTCGGCATCGGACTGCTGATGACCATCAGCGCCATCGGTGCAGTCGTCCTCGGATACGTCGAGGAGGCCGCGGCTCTGGCGTTCCTGTACTCGATCGCTGAGGCGCTCGAAGACAAGGCGATGGACCGGGCCCGCGGGGGGCTACGGGCGCTCCTGAAGCTCGTCCCGGAAACAGCGACCGTGCTGCAGGGCGGCAACGCTGTGCAGGTGCAAGCGAGAGAGCTTATGGTCGGTCAGGTCATGGTGGTCCGCCCGGGCGAGCGGATCGCAACGGATGGGATCGTCCGCTCCGGTCGCTCCAGCCTGGACACCTCGGCGATCACTGGGGAGTCGATCCCGGTCGAGGTCCAGCCTGGCGATGTTGTGTCGGCCGGCGCGATCAACAGCGCCGGCGCGCTGGAGGTCGAAACGACGGCTGCGGGCACCGACAACTCGCTCACCACGATCGTCGAACTGGTAGAGAAAGCACAGACCGAGAAGGGCGAGCGTGCTCGTCTCGCGGACAGGATCGCCCGCCCGCTGGTGCCCGGCGTGCTGATCCTCGCAGCGCTTGTCGCGATCATCGGTTCGCTGCTGGGCGACCCCGAGGTGTGGATCACCCGCGCGCTCGTCGTGCTCGTCGCGGCCTCCCCGTGTGCGCTGGCGATCTCGGTGCCGCTGACGGTCGTCGCTGCGATCGGTGCGGCGAGCAAGTTCGGTGTGATCATCAAGTCCGGCGCCGTTTTCGAGCGCTTCGGGACGGTCCGGCACGTCGCCGTCGACAAGACCGGAACCCTCACCCGCAACGAGCCCGTGGTCACCGCCGTGCTCACCACGAACGGTGTAACCGAGGTCCAGGCGTTGGCGTGGGCGGCTGCCCTGGAGCAGCACAGCACACATCCTCTTGCCTCAGCAATCACCGCCGCAGCCTCGGGGACACCGGCAGCTGCAGATGTGACCGAGCAGGCCGGCCACGGTATTGACGGCACCGTCGACGGATCGAGAATCACCGTCGGCAGTCCCCGCTGGCTGGACGCCGGCGACCTCGTCGAGCGGGTCGCAACGCTGGAAGAGCAGGGCATGACCGTCGTCATCGTGCACCGCGACGGGTCACCGGTCGCCGCGATCGGCGTCCGTGACGAGCTGCGCCCTGAAGTCTCTGACGTAGTCCGGACACTCACCGGCCAGGGCGTCGGCGTGACGATGCTCACCGGCGACAACGCCCGGACCGCTCGTGCTCTGGCTGCGCAGGCCGGGATCAGCGCCGTGCGAGCGGAGCTGCGCCCGGAGGACAAGGCGACCGCGATCGCAGAACTGTCGAAGGCAGGACCGGTCGCGATGATCGGCGACGGCATCAACGATGCCCCGGCCCTCGCTAGCGCAGACGTCGGCATCGCGATGGGCGCGACAGGCTCCGACGCAGCGATCGAATCCGCCGACGTGGCCTTCACCGGCCATGATCTGCGCCTCATCCCGCGGGCGTTCGATCACGCCCGGCGCGGTCGACGGATCATCAACCAGAACATCATCCTGTCGCTGCTGATCATCACCGCCCTGCTCCCGCTCGCGCTCTTCGGCGTCCTGGGGCTCGCGGCTGTCGTCCTGGTCCACGAGGTCGCGGAGGTCATCGTGATCCTCAACGGCCTGCGTGCCGCCCGCACGCCACGACTGGAAAGCTGATGCTCGCCACCATCGGTTCAGCGATCGGCCTTTTTGCGGCGACGAACATCGACGACATCGTCGTGCTCACCGTGCTGTTCCTCGCCTCCAGTCGAGGGAAACCCCGCCCGTGGCAGATCATCGCAGGCCAGTATCTCGGGTTCATCACCCTGGTCGTGATCAGTGTGATAGCCGCGCTCGGGCTCACGATCGTTCCGGACGAATGGGTCGGGTTCCTGGGTCTGATCCCGCTCGGCATCGGCGTGTGGACGCTCATTCGCGGCTTGCGCCGCAACGGCGACAATGACGACGACGACTCCAAGATCACCGCGGTCGGACTATGGGGCGTCGCAGGGATCACGATCGCCAACGGGGCCGACAATATCTCCCTCTACACGCCAATCTTCCGCACCAGCACCCCAGTCGACGTCGCGATCATGATCGTCGTGTTCCTCATCCTCGTCGCGGTCTGGTGCGCGGCCGGCCGGCTGATCGGCACCAACAAGGCTGTTACCGAGGGGCTGGAGCGCGTCGAGCACTGGCTCGTACCGGCCGTGTTCATCGGCCTGGGCCTGTTCATCCTGATCGAATCTGGGGTCATCGTCCGTCTGATCGAGGTGCTCGCATGACCTCCTCCCAGTCAGAGGCTCATCCGCCCGCTGCGCGCAAGCTGTCGTCGACCCGGCGGCGGCAGCTCACTGGTGGAGCGCTCTTGATCGCCGTGGTCGTCGTGCTGATCGATCAGGGAACCAAGGTGTGGGCCGAAGCGACCCTCACCGACCGTGAGCGCATCCCGCTGATCGGTGACCTGCTGGGTTTGCAGCTCGCCTATAACCCCGGAGCGGCATTCTCCTTCGGGGAAGGCTTCACCTGGGTGTTCGCGCTGCTCGCTGTCGCCGCCACGGTCACAGCGATCGTGTTCGCGTTCCGAGTGCAACGCGTGAGATGGGCGATCGTCATCGGCGCGCTCGGCGGCGCTTCCGCCTCACACGCAGGCGACCGCCTTTTCCGGGACCCCGGATTCGCCCGTGGTCACGTCGTGGACTTCCTCGCCTACGGAAACTGGTTCATCGGCAACATCGCCGACATCGTAATCTTCGCCGCAGCGATCACCGGAGCAGTTTTCATGATCCGCGCCGGGGATGAGAGCACCGAGTGAGATCCGTTGTGCGGTGGTGGGACACCCATCAACTCGCCCTCTACATCGGCGCGATCGCCGTGGGCAGCCGTTGAGTGAGTTCACGCTTAGGCAGGCGGGCGGTCGCGATGTAGGCGCAGAGCCACCCACCAGCCGCATCGTCGACAGATGAAAGCGCGATCGTCTCCGAGTGCGTGCAGCTTCTTGCGTGGCAGATGTCGCCCGCAGCACGTGCACGCAACGTCCTCGTCAGTCGCCATGAGCGGAGAGCGCCTCTCGAATCTGTTCAACCGTTGGCATCCCGGCCAGCCCAGCAGGGGTGCTGTAAATACGGCAGGCGAGGTCATTGCTTCGCCCCGACCCCGGAAAGAGATCGTTGCCATCCAGGGTGATCGTGGGGGAGCCCGCGAACGAGACTGCGCCCGCGTCCTCCTCCGTCCGGATGAGTCGGTAGTGAACCTCCGATTCGTCGTGGCCTGTTTCTCGTAGCGCCTCAGAAACACGAAGGCCAGCCTCAACCCAGCTGGGGCAACCGGCGATATAAAGCAGCTCAATCTCCACGACTCAATCATCCTCGACTTCGCTGTTGATGTCGTGCCCGGGCTACCACCGAAAACGATCGTTTGCGGCCGGGCACCCGTGGTGGTGCTGGGGAAGTGCGACACGCCGAGCGTCGCCCCGCCGTAACCCCCTGCCGAAACGTTAGGGCGCCGAAACGGGTGGTGTATGGGTTTCGGCGCAGGTTCTGCCGACCGCCAACCATCCGTATTCGGGGTCTGGATGTGCGCGCGTTTTGACCGTCGTCCTGCATGAGTCGGCCTGACGATCTGACTTTCCTCGCGACCGCAGCTGGCTTCATTGCCACTCCGAAGGGAGGCGGCCCCCAGCACTCTGCTTTAGATCGGACTTAGTCCGATCTCGCCGCGGGTAGTCCGGTGTAAAGCCGTTAGTCCGATCCAAAGGCGGAAATCACATCGAACCTGTTGACATCCGGTCCGCCCGGGTCTAACGTACAACCAAATGGTTGCACAAAGAGAACTGAGCGAAGCGGAGGTCGACCGTGTGTTCCACGCACTGGCGACGTCGACCCGGCGAGACATCCTGCGCCGGACGATCGAGCGGGAGCAGTCCGTCTCGACCCTCGCCTCCGAATACGAGATGTCGTTCGCCGCGGTGCAGAAGCACGTGGCCGTGCTCGAAGCGGCGAATCTCATCGTCAAGCGCGCCGAGGGACGCGAGCGGCTCGTCCGCGCGAACCCCGAGATGATCGCCCGCGCCAGGGCGCTGCTCGCCCGATACGAAGAGCTGTGGCGGTCGCGCATCGCCCGACTCGACGAGCTGCTGGCCGAGACGCCGGCACGCTCGGGGACCGATCGGTCCGACGACGACACCACCGATGAACCACGAACCGAAGAAGGAGACTGACAATGCCTGTCACCGATGTCACCACTGATGCCGAGAACCTGACCATGACGGTTCTCGCAGATTTCGCCGCCCCTGTCGAGCGGGTCTGGGACGCCTACAGCGACCCGCGTCAGCTCGAGCGCTTCTGGGGCCCTCCCGGATGGCCGGCCACGTTCACCAAGTGGGACCACACGGTGGGCGGCAAGGCCAACTACACGATGAACGGCCCCCGCGGCGAGAAGGCCTCGGGCACGTGGGAGTTCCTGCGCATCGATGCCCCGCACGGCTTCGAGGTGCTCGACGCGTTCGCCGATGAGGAGGGCACGCCCGACCCCGACCTGCCTTCCATGCGCATGGTGTTCACGTTCGAGCCCACGGCAGACGGCACGCGGATGGTCACCACGAGCTACTTCAGCTCGGCCGATGCGCTCGAGCAGGTCGTGTCGATGGGCGCGGTCGAGGGCACGAAGCTCGCGATGAGCCAGCTCGACGCGGTGCTGCAGGACCTCCGCGACTACGCGCAGGGCAAGGGCACGCAGGTCGAGCTGCTCGACGACACCCACGTGCGCATCACGCGTCTCGTCGAGGGGCCGCGCGAGCTGGTCTGGCGTGCGCACAACGATCCCGAACTCATGAAGCAGTGGCTGCTGGGCCCCGACGGGTGGGAGATGACCGAGTGCGTCGTCGCGACCGAGGTGGGTCAGACCTACCGCAACTCGTGGGCGCCCGTGGGTGACACCGAGGGGCAGGCGTTCGGATTCGAGGGCGAGGCGCTGCTCATCGACGCGCCCCGCCGTTCGGTGCAGACCGAGCGGATGGTCGGGATGCCGGTCGAGACGCTGAACGACCTGAACCTCTATGAAGAGGACGGGGCGACGCTGATCACGCTCTACATCGAGTACCCCGACAAGGAGACGCGCGACATGATCCTCGCCACCGGCATGGCCGACGGCATGGAGACCTCGTACGCACGCCTCGAGCGGGAGCTGCTCGCGGTCTGACGTTCACAATTCAGCAGAAAGGAGGCGGTTCTCGCGAGAACCGCCTCCTTTCCGCTGGCTTGCCGGCTCTCATGCTGAATTGTGAACGAGCAGCGGCGACGAGGTCAGAGTGCGGCCGTGCGATCGGCGCGGCGCGGGGTGCGTGTCGACCAGATCGCGAGTGCGATGAGCACGGGCTGGAAGAACAGCCGCACGAAGCGCTTCATGTCGGTGTCGAGGCCGAAGGCGTCGCGGTGCTCGACCCACTGCGCGATGTTGCCGGGGAAGACGGCGACGAAGAACAGCGCGGTGATCACGCCGACCAGCCCCCGACGCTTGCGTGCGACGAGCAGGGCCGCACCCAGACCGACCTCGACGACGCCCGAGGCGAGCACCGTCACGTCCGGATCGAGCGGCACCCAGTCCGGCACCTGCGCCTGGAACTCGTCTCGCGCGAAGGTCAGATGCGAGACGCCGGCGAAGAGGAGGAAGGAGCCGAGGAAGATCCGACCGACGGTACGCGCGACACTCTTCTTGGGCATGGTGCGAGTGTACGCGGGCTGTGCGACTGAAGCCCCGCGCGCCTCAGATCAGGCGGCGGAGCGCCTCTTCGAGCGAGATGCCCTGCGCCTCAGCGCTGTCTCGCAGACGGGCGTGCTCATCGGACGAAAGCGCCAACTGCACCACGATCGGGTCGTCGACGGGGGCATCGAGGCCGTCGAGCAGATCGGATGCCTCGGCCCACAGCGGCTCGGCGATCGCCGTCTGCGCGCTCGTGGTGGCAGCAGTCGAGACAGGAGGGGAAGCGGATGCCGGAGCGGCCGCGGCGATCGGTGCGGATGCCGCGACGGCGGCCCCGGCATCCGTCGCCATGGTGAAGCCGGGTCCGCGGCGCGGCTCCTGCTTCGCCTGATAGGCCTTGGCGGCGGCGTTCGCGCGCTCGTCCGCCGCCTCGTTCAACGGGTGACCGGCATGGCCCTTGACCCACGAGAATTCGACGTCGCGCCCGCGGATGGCCTCGTCGATGCCTTCGAGCAGATCGCGGTTGAGCACCGGCCCGCCGTCTGACTTGCGCCAGCCCTTGCGCTTCCAGCCCGGCATCCACTTGGTCACCGAGTCGATCACGTAGCGACTGTCGCACTCGATCATCAGCTTCTCGGAGATGCCTGCGGTCGCCTGCAGCAGCTCGAGCACGGCCCGCAGCTCGCCCTGGTTGTTCGTGCCGTGCGGCGAACCGCCCGCGGCCCAGTTGGCGTCGTCGATGTACCAGGCCCAGCCGTTGGGGCCGGGGTTGCCCAGGGCGGAGCCGTCTGCGGCGGCGGTGATCGTCATCCCTCAACCGTAGCCGCGCGCGGCGACACCGCACGCTGGCCGGCGTCTTTCGCGTGCTGCCCGGCCGCGGCATAGTGTGGAGTGATGCCTTCCGACTTCACCTGGAATTCCTGGATCGGCAGCGCGGTGGCGATCGGCACCGCGATCGTCGTCGCCGCTGCCGCACTCGCGCTGCTCGCTCTGGTCGCCAACCTGATCAGCCGGCGGGTGCCGTGGGTGCGTGATCTCGCCCGTCGGGTGCGCAACGCGATGATCGTGGCCGCGGCGGTGGTCGCGATCTGGATCGCCGCGTCCGTCACCGAACCCGCGGAGCAGTCCTGGTGGCCATCGGTGTCGAGGATCTTCTTGATCGCCACCATCCTGACCGGGTCGTGGCTTCTCGCCGCATCGGTCTCGTTCGGCTTCGAGAGGCTCATCGACCGTGAAGAGGCCGTGCTCGTCGGTCCGGAGGCGCGCCGTCGGCGCACGCAGCTGCTCGTCATCCACCGCCTCGTGCTGGTCACGATCGCCGTGCTCGCATTGGGCACCGTGCTGTTCACGTTCCCCGAGATGCGTGCAGTCGGCACGAGCCTTCTCGCCTCCGCCGGAATCGTCAGCATCATCGCGGGCCTTGCCGCGCAGTCGATCCTCGGCAACCTGATCGCAGGCGTGCAGGTCGCGTTCACCGATGCGATCAAGGTCGGCGATGTCGTGGTCATCCAGGGCGAGTGGGGGCGGGTCGGTGAGATCAATCTCTCGTACGTGGTCATCTACGTCTGGGATGAGCGGCGACTCGTCGTGCCGTGCAGTTACTTCACGACCACGCCGATCGAGACCTGGACCAGGAAGTCCGACAAGATCCTCGGCACGGTCTATCTGGATCTCGACTGGCGGGTGCCGATGGACGAGCTGCGCCAGGAGTTCCAGCGCGTCGTCGAAGCGTCGCCGGCGTGGGACGGGCGGTCGTGGGACGCGGCCGTCACGGATGCCCAGGGTGGTTTCGTCACCGTGCGCCTGGTGATGTCGGCCAAGGACTCGGGCGATCAGTGGACGCTGCGCTGCGAGGTGCGGGAGAAGATCATCGGCTGGCTTCAGCGAGAGCACCCCGATGCGCTTCCGCGAACACGGGTCGACCTGGCCCCGCAGCTCACGGACTGAGGCGCAGCGAGGCCGACGTCAGTCCTCGGGTTCGGGGTCGGGTTCGCCGTTCTCGGTCGAAGACGACTCGGGCGCGGGCGGCGCGACGGGGAACGCGACCGAACTGACCGACACACCGGGACCGAGTCCCAGGCCGATCGACAGCGGGTCGACGGCCGGCACCTCGTCGAGCACCTCAGACTCCGTGCGTTCGAGCGGCTCGGAGGGCAGAGTCCACTGGTTCTCTTCTTCGTCGGTGCGCTGCTGGAAAAGTCCCATGGGTCCCATTCTCGACCTGCCCCGCGGCAGGGAGGCCGGATTCACACCGGATTGGTCGGTTCAGACGGTCGCTTCAGACAGTCGGTGCAGACGGATGCCGTCAACCGACGCGACGGAACGTGAAGTACCCCGCGACATGGCCATGGTTGACGACGCCGGTGCCGGTGCTCAGCATGCGCGCCGAGGTCGTCGCGCCGGATTCCACGAACGTGTAGCCGGTGTGCTCGAGACGCCACCCGATTCGCTCGACTTCGCTGAGGAAGTAGCCGACGTGGTCGTCGCTCACGAAGTCGTTCTCTGCGGAACCCCACGACGAGGGCTGGCCGGTCAGTCGGCTGACCTCGGCCTGCAGGTGCAGCAGCGCATCGCCGCGGTCGTAGGCGTCGCGTGACAGCTGCAGCAGGCGCGTGGCCTCTTCGCTCGTCGGCATGATGTCCCCTCTTGTCGTCATTCCTCAGCGATGGTGGTTCGTCGCGGGCGCCTCGCTCGGTGCGGCGCGTCAGGCGGATGCCTCACGGACGGCGTCGACGAGTTCTCGCCACGGGCCGTCCAGTGCGGAATCGGGAAGCTCCCGCTCGCGCTCCTCTGACGGTGTGCGCACTCTGATCAGCCATACGAAGCGGTCTGCTCCCGAATCGGTGTCGCTGTCGGCATCCCACGGGCAGCTGTCGACCATCGCGATCCAGTGGTGCGTCTCGGCGGGATCGGGTTCGACCTGCCATTTGCGACGGATGCCGGCGATGCCGCCCGTGCGCACCACCGCGATGACGACCTGCGGGTCAGTCGGTGCGGGGGACTCGCTCATCTTCATAGACTCCCACGGTCGCCCACGCACGTCGAGCGGCTGCGGCCGTGGCGTCGTCGATGGCGGATGCTGCGGCGACGGTCGCGTCGGCGAACTCGGTGAAGCTCGCGGTGCTCGACAACCCGCCGGTGAGCGCGCGATACCAGACGGTTCCTGCGGTCTCCCACGCGTTGCCGCCGAGGTCGATCGCGAAGAGGGCGAACGCGCGATTGGGGATGCCGGAGTTGATGTGCACGCCGCCGTTGTCTTCGGTCGTGCGGACGAACCCGCTCATGTGCGCCGGCTGCGGATCCTTGCCGAGCTCGTCGTCGTCGTAGGCGGTGCCCGGCTCGATCATGGAGCGCAGTGCGCTGCCCTGCACGGCATCCGTGAAGATCTCGGCACCGATCAGCCAGGTCGCATCCGCTGCACTCTGCCCGAGGAGGTGCTGCTCGGTGAGAGCGCCGAACACGTCGGCGATCGACTCGTTGAGCGCACCAGGCTGCCCCTGGTACTCCAGGTTGGCGGTGTACTGCACGACGCCATGCGCCAGCTCGTGACCGATGACGGTGGTCGACGAGGTGAACCCGACGAAGACCTCGCCCTCGCCGTCGCCGAACACCATGCGCTCGCCGTCCCAGAAGGCGTTGTCGTAGTCGATGCCGTAGTGCACGGTCGCATCGAGCGGCGCGCCGGCGTCGTTGAGCGAGTTGCGGCCGAAGGCGGAGAGCAGCATCTCGAACGTCGCCCCGAGGCCGTCGAACGCCTCGTTGACGGACGTGTCGGCGACCGGCTCGTCGTCTTCACTGCGCACGATCGCACCGGGGAGGGTCTGCGTGTTGCCCGCGTCGCTGATCGTGCGGTTGGGGGCATCGGAAAGCTGGGCGACGAGGTCGCCGTTCTCGTCGATCGAGAGGTCGAGCCGTGCGCGGAACGGCGGTCTGCCCGCCGTGAGCGTCTGCCGCGCGGCGGCGGCGGCGCGAGGGTAGCGGCCCGACTCGGCGAGGCGCGCGAGCAGGTAGGACGGGACGACTCCTGGGGTTTCGGTGTGGCTGCTCATGTTCAGACCCTACGCCGGGGGTCCGACGTTTCGGCAAGGGCCGGCGCGCGTCGGACGTGGACGAAGCGCGTACGCCCGTCACGGTGAAAAGCGCCCCAGAAGTCCCAGTTCTCCGCATCCAGACGGCGCACACGCCCACGGACTCCCCCCATGCACGCGGACTTCGCCGTGTCGTCCGACCTGCCCGAACTCCCACGCACATCGCCTCGATTTGAGATTGAGAATCGTTCTCAATAGTGTTGAGTCTCGTGACCCCCTCTCCCCGCGCCGGCCGCACACTCGTTCTCGCTTCGCTGCTCGCCGCCGGTCTGACCATGACCTCGTGCGCAGCATCCGATGCTCCTGCACCCGCCTCGAGCGCGGCGGTCGCGCCGAACGACGGGGTCGACGGCGGGGGAGCCGCCGAGGTCGCATCGCCGGCGCTCGCACTCGTCATCGCCGACGCGGACGGCGAGCTCACCCTGCTCGACCTCGAGACCGCAGAACGCTCGACGCTCGCGGATGCGGATGCGGATGCGGATGCGGATGCCGTGCTCGGCGTCGGCCGTTTCGCCCACCTGATCCATGTCGACGGAGACGGCACCCGTGTCGACATCATCGACTCGGGCCGGTGGACGGTGCCGCACGGCGACCACACGCACTCTTTCCTCGGCGATGCAGGCATCATCGGGTCGATCGACGGAACCGGCCCCGCGGACATCCGGGTCGGCGACACCGCCACCGCCGTCCGCTTCGGCAGAGAGGTCGCCCTCGTCGATCACGAGAAGCTCGCCGACATCGAGGACGCCCCACGCGTCACTCTCCCCGTCGATCCGACCGGCCCCGTCGTCCCGTTCGCGGGACACCTCCTCGCGGCCGCAGGCGAGATGATCCACATCGTCGACGCCGAGGGCACCGCGACCGGCGTCGGCGCGCCCTGCACGAGCTCGACCGATGCCGACCTCACCCGCGTCGGCGCCGTCTTCGCCTGCGACACCGGAGCGGTGCTCGTCACCCGACAGGTCGGGGGAGCGCTCGCCGCTGAGCTCATCCCGTATCCGGCGGGATCCGCGCCGGCCTCCGACCTCGCCGGACGCGCCGACCGCCCCGACCTCGCGGGCATCGCCGCCGACCAGGGCGCCTGGTTGCTCGACGTCAGAGCCCGAGAATGGATGCTGCTCGCCACAGACACCCCGCTGCTCCGTGCCGCGGCGATCGGCGACGACGAGAGTCGCACGGTCGTGATCGCGACCGACGGCACCGTGCGCGTGCTCGCTCCGGACGGCACCCAGCTCGCCAGAACAGAGCCGCTCCTCGCGGCATCCGCCTCCGACCCCTCCCTGCGCGATCGGGTGCAGCTCCTGGTCGACGCCCGCCATGCCTATGTCTCCGACCCGGCGACCGGAGCCGTGTTCGAGATCGACCACGCCGACGGTGCCGTGACCCGCACCCTCGACGGCCTCGATCCCCATCAGATCCAGCTCGTCGGCTGAGCCGCACCCGAACTCATCGACGGCATCCATCGTCACGCGCAGCCTGCGCACCCACCCAGAAGAAGGAGAACCCCATGCATCGACCTGCCCGCAGCCACCTCGCGGCCGGCGCGATCGCCGCGCTCGCCGTGGTCGCGCTCGCCGGATGCGCGACCGCAGCGCCGTCCGCGTCCGGAGAACCCGAATCCTCATCGGCGCACGAGGGCGACACGAGGGTCGCCGTCGCCTACGACGGCGGCATCGTCGTGCTCGACGGCGAGACCCTCGAGACCGTCGACTCCGCCGAGCTCGACGGATTCCTGCGCGTCAATCCCGCCGGCGACCATGACGGACACGTCTTCGTCACCGCGGCCGACGGCTTCCACGTGCTCGACACCGGTCTCGCATCCGACACCGTCGAGTTCACGGGCGAGGTGTTCGACGCCGTCACCCCCGGCCACGCCACCCCGCATGCCGGGCGCACCGCGCTGTTCGACGACGGCACCGGCGACGTGACCCTCTTCGACACCGATGCCGTCGGCACCGGAACCCTGCCGGAGTCGCAGACCGTCGAGTCGGAAGCGGCTCACCACGGCGTCGCCATCGAGCTGTCGGACGGCACGCTGTTGTCGACCATCGGCACGTCGGAGTCGCGCAGCGGCGTGCGTCTGCTCGCCGACGACGGCTCGGAGCTCGCCCGCGACGAGCAGTGCCCCGGGGTGCACGGCGAAGGCGCCCTGAAGGGTGAGACCATCGTGTTCGGCTGCGAAGACGGCGTGCTCGTGTTCGCAGACGGCGCCTTCACGAAGCTCGACGCGCCCGACGCGTTCGGTCGCTCGGGAAATGCGTACGTGACTGACACCAGCGCGATCGCAGCGCTCGACAACAAGTCGGACCCCGATCAGGAGGGCTACCTGCTCTCGCAGCTCGCGCTCGTGGACACCGATGCGCAGACCCTGTCCGTCGTCGCCCTGCCCGAGGGTGTGGAGTACACCTGGCGCGGGGTCGGCCGTGACGGCCACGACAACATCATCGTGCTGGCATCCGACGGCACGCTCAACGTGCTCGACGAGGCCGGCGCTGTCGTCGATTCGTGGGATGTCATCGAGCCGTGGGAGAGCCCCGAAGAGTGGCAGCAGCCGCACCCGGGCCTGCGCGTCGTCGGAGACATCGCGTACGTGACGGAGCCCGCGGAGAACCGCATCCTGGCCGTCGACCTGCACACCGGCGAGATCTCGGCCGAGGCGACGCTCGACGTCGTGCCCGGCGAGTTCGTGGTGGTCGGCGCCGCCGGACACTGACCCGGTCAGAGCCACCGGAGCCATCGGATGCTGAGGGGCGGGGCCGTGCGCGGTCCCGCCCCTCAGCAGTGAGGCGTACACAATTCAGCACAGACAGCGACTCGGGAAGCCGTTTTTCCCGCTGTTTCGGCCCGCCTCTCGTCGACGACGCCGATTCCTGCTGAGTTGTGAACGCCGACCGGCGGTCCGCGGTCCAGCCTTCCCAGGAAAGCACCGCGCGATCTCGCGTAAAATCGGCACAATGACCGATGCCCCCTCCGACGCTGCACCCGACCTCGGACCCGGCATCGACCCCGAAGATCTGGCCACCACGCTGCGGGTTCTGTCCGAACTGCACCAGATCGACAACGAGCACCCCGACTTCGTCGCCGTGCGCCACGCGACCGCCGCGATGTTCAAGGCCGTCAAGCGCGTGCGTCGCAAAGAGATCCGCGATGCCATCGCCGACGCCGACAGGGCCGTCGTCGCCCGCACCGCCACCGGTGCCCCCGACCGCATCGACGACGAGACCCGTGGCCACGACCTCGCGACCAGCGTCGTCGACGCCCCCATCGCGGGCGAGCTGCTCAAGCCCCGCAACTGCTACATCTGCAAGCAGCCGTACACGGTGGTCGACGCGTTCTATCACCAGCTCTGCCCCGACTGCGCGCGCTTCAGTCACGGCAAGCGCAACGCCCGCACCGACCTCACCGGCAAGCGCGCGCTGCTCACCGGAGGCCGCGCCAAGATCGGCATGCACATCGCGCTGCGGCTGCTGCGCGACGGCGCCCACACGACGATCACGACGCGCTTCCCCCGCGATGCGGTTCGCCGCTTCTCGGCGCTGCCCGACTCGGGCGACTGGCTGCACCGCCTGCGCGTGGTCGGCATCGACCTGCGCGACCCCGCCCAGGTGATCGGGCTCGCCGACTCGGTCGCCGCGCAGGGTCCGCTCGACATCCTGATCAACAACGCGGCGCAGACCGTGCGCCGCTCGCCGGGCTCGTATTCACTGCTGGCGGATGCCGAACTGCAGCCGCTTCCCGACGGACCCCTGCCCGAGATGGAGACGTTCGGGCACACTGTCGACCCGCACCCGCAGGCGCTGCAGGCCTCGGTCGACTCGCACCCGCTGCTGTCGGTCGCGGCCCTCGGCGGAACCGTGGCCGCGCAGGGCGGCCAGGCGCTGACGGCCGAAGACCTCGCACGTCTCGCGATGGCCCCCGGGTCGTCGTCGCTCGAGAAGCACGCAGACGGCACCGCGATCGACGCGGGCGGTCTCGTGCCGGACGTGAACACCTCGAACAGCTGGGTGCAGTCGATCGACCAGGTCGATCCGCTCGAGATGCTCGAGGTGCAGCTCGCCAACACGACCGCGCCGTTCCTGCTGATCAGCCGCCTGCGTGCCTCGATGGCCGCATCGTCGTCGAACCGCAAGTACGTGGTCAACGTCTCGGCCATGGAGGGGCAGTTCTCGCGCCGCTACAAGGGCCCGGGCCACCCGCACACCAACATGGCGAAGGCCGCTCTCAACATGCTCACGCGCACGAGCGCCGGCGAGATGCTCGAGACCGACGGCATCCTGATGACCGCCGTCGACACCGGCTGGATCACCGACGAGCGCCCGCACTACACGAAGGTGCGTCTGGCCGAGGAGGGCTTCCACGCCCCGCTCGACCTCGTCGACGGAGCCGCCCGAGTGTACGACCCGATCGTGCGCGGCGAGGCCGGCGAAGACATCCACGGCGTCTTCCTGAAGGACTACGAGCCCAGCCCCTGGTGACTCGGGCGGCCGCCCCACCGGTCATCTGGCTGATGAGTGCCCGGATGGCTGCGTGAGCGGATCGCCCCCGTCAGCCCGTCGGGAATCGGTCAGCCAGGTGGGGTGCGGGAGGCGACCACTCGGCCGGCGTCATCGAGCGCGGAGCTCGAGGTTCGCGGAGGCCCAGGTGCCGAGCTGGTCGAGGATGGGCAGCAGCCCTCGGCCGCTGTCGGTCAGCGAGTACGAGACCGTGACCGGCGGGCCCGCGTCGACCGCGCGGGCGACGAGTCCTGCCTCGGCGAGTTCGGCGAGACGGTCGGAGAGCACGGTGTCACTGATGCCCGAGACTGCGCGGCGCAATGAGACGAAGGTCGAAGAGCCCCCGCCGAGCGACGAGACGATCATGCCGTTCCAGCGCTTGCCGAGCACGCTGAAGGCCAGTGTGACGGCGGCGTCGCACACGTGACGCTCTTCGTCGATCTCGGCCATGACCCCATCATACCTGTGCTACGTTAACGCGAGTCGCTAAGAAAAACAGAGCGACTACGCAAACGAAAGGCACCCTCCATGTCCCTGTTCCGCCTCGACGCCAGCATCCTTCCTGCGTCGTCCGCCAGCCGTTCGCTCGCCGACCTCTTCGAAGCAGAGTGGACGGCATCCCACCCCGACTCCACCGTGACCCGTCGCGACCTCGCCGCCGACCCCGTGCCCGCGACGGCATGGGCGGATGCCGTGACCGGCGGCTTCGTCGAGGAGGGGCCGCGCACCGATGCCCAGCGTGCGGCCCGCGCCCTCGCCACGACCTTCGCCGACGAGCTGATCGCCGCCGACGCGCTGCTGTTCGCCGTGCCGCTCTACAACTACGGCGTCTCGCAGCACTTCAAGACCTGGTTCGATCTGGCCTACACCGATCCGCGCATCGACCCCCAGGGCACTGCGCTCCGCGGCAAGCCCGCGACCCTCGTCACCGTGCTCGGCGGCAACTACGCACCGGGAACCCCCAAGGAGGGCTGGGACCACTCCACCGGATGGCTGCGCCGCGTGCTCGAGGACGTCTGGGGCCTCGACCTGCGCGTCGTCGAGCGGCCCTTCACGCTCGTGGGTGTGAACCCGGCACTCGACGCCTTCGCCGACACCGCCCGCGAGCTCAAGGAGAACGCCGAGCAGTCGGCGCGCATCTACGGCCGCGAGCTCGCTGCACTCCGGGGCGAGGTCGCCTGACCCGGCATCCGGAGGGGCCCGTCCCATCGGGGCGGCCCCGCCCCAGCGGCGGCCCGTCTGCAGGATCACAGCACGGATGCGGGGCTGAACGACGTTTCCGGTCCTGCATCCGTGCTTCGGTCCTGCAGACGGCATCGAGCCTGGACCGCCGACCGTCGGCATCAGTCCTGGACGTCCGGCATGCGGCTTCAGCCCCGAACCGGCGGCGCCCCGGCTTCAGATGCCCGGTTTCAGACGGACACCGTCAGGCGAGGGGCCCGGGGAACGGATGCGGCAGCCACACCGTCACGTTCAACCCGCCACCCTGGCGAGCGGTGAGCACGAGCGACCCCTCGTGCGCCTGAGCGATGCGCTGCACGATCGCGAGGCCCAGGCCGACGCCCCCATGATCGTCGCTGCGGGTGCGGTCGGCACCGCGTTGGAAGGGCTCGGCGAGCGTCGCCACGAGATGGGCAGGCAGCACGTCGCCGGTGTTCTCGACGACGAGCGCGACGGCATGCGGCAGGGTGTGTGTCCGGACGACGACGGTGCCGTCGACGGGGCGATTGTGCACGATCGCGTTGTGCACGAGGTTGGTGATCAGCTGCTGGAGCAGGGCCGGAGAACCGAGCACGTTCGCGGTGTCGCCGCCGACGTCGATCGTCACGCCGCGGCGTTCGGCGAGCGGAAGCAGCGTCTCGGCGGATTCCTCGGCCAGCAGTGAGAGGTCGATCGGCTCGCGTGTGAATGAGCGGCGTTCGGCGCGACTGAGCATCAGCAGCGCTTCGGTCAACTCGATCGCCCGTGTGTTGACCTCGTGCAGCCGGTCGATCAGCGCGTCGACGTCGCGGCCGGGGTCGTTTCGGGCGACTTCGAGCATGGTCTGTGAGATCGCGAGCGGGGTGCGCAGCTCGTGCGAGGCGTTGGCGGCGAACCGCTGCTGCTCGGCGACGTGCGCCTCGAGCTGCTCGAGCATCGAGTCGAAGACGTCGGCCAGGTCGCGGAACTCGTCGCGCGGCCCTTCGAGGGCCACCCGATGCGACAGCGACCCCTGAGCCGCGAGCCGGGCAGCGCGCCCGATGCGGTCGAGGGGAGCCAGCATCCGACCGGCGATGATCCAGCCGCCGCCCAGCCCGATAGCGAGCAGCACGAGCATCATCGCGACGGCCGCAGGGATGAAGGCGCGGATCAGGTCGGAGCGATTCGGCACGAACAGGTCGAGATCGTTGGGAATGTTCACGTCGGGCACGTACCGCAGCAGGTAGAAGGCGACCGCCGCGAGCAGCCCGATACCCGACACGACGACGACGCCCGCGTAGCTCAGGGTGAGCTTCCATCGCGCGCTCATGCCGCGGCGCCTCGGTGTGCGGACCTGGTCAGCCATCGGCATCCGTCCCGATGCGATAGCCGACGCCCGGCACCGTGAGGATCAGCCAGGGCTCACCCAGTCTCTTGCGCAGCGACGAGACCGTGATGCGCACGGCGTTCGTGAACGGGTCGGCATTCTCATCCCACGCACGCTCGAGCAGCTGCTCGGCGCTGACGACCCCGCCGCCCGCGTCGATCAGCACCTCGAGCACGGCGAACTGCTTGCGCGTGAGCGCGACGTACCTGCCGTCACGGAAGACCTCGCGGCGGAACGGGTCGAGTCGCAACCCCGCCACCTCGAGCACGGGTGGCCGCACGCGCTGCCGTCGGCGATCGAGGGCACGCAGGCGCAGCACGAGCTCGCGCAGCTCGAACGGCTTGGTCAGGTAGTCGTCGGCGCCGATCTCGAAACCTGTCTCCTTGTCGTCGAGGCGGTCGGCCGCGGTGAGCATGAGGATCGGGATGCCGCTGCCCGACGCCACGATCGAGCGGGCGACGTCATCGCCCGAGGGGCCGGGGATGTCGCGGTCGAGCACGGCGAGGTCGTAGGAGTTGATGCTGAGCAGCTCGAGTGCGGTGTCTCCGTCGCCGGCGATGTCGGCGGCGATCGCCTCGAGCCGCAGTCCGTCGCGCACGGCCTCTGCGAGGTAGGGCTCGTCTTCGACGATCAGCACCCTCACGACACAGCTCCCATGTGCTCAGAGCTTACGCACCCCCACATATCGGGAGCATATGCAAAAGCGCATACGCCGTCGCAACAGACCCCCTTCTTGACTGAGCACATGAACACACGCTCTTCCCTCAGACAGCGACGCCTCGCCGCGATCATCGGTGTCGCTCTGCTCGCCGCGGCCATCACGGGCTCGGCCGTGCTGATCGGCCAGCAGTCTCTGGCGTCGGCATCCGTCCCACCGACCGTCTCTCCTGCCTCTCTCTCCGAGGCCCACGGGGTGATCCGCGACGAGGGCGCCGTGTCGGTGTTCGACGAGACTCCCGCCGTGACGAACCTCGACTCCGATCTGCTGGCCGCGGTGCGCGCTGCGGCCACGGCGGCGGAGCAGGACGGCGTGCGCATGCACGTGAACAGCGGATGGAGGTCGGCCGAGTACCAGCAGGTGCTGCGGCAGGATGCGGTCGCCGAATACGGATCAGAGGAAGAGGCCGCGCGCTGGGTCGCGACGCCCGAGAACTCGGAGCACGTGTCGGGGGATGCGATCGACCTCGGTCCGCTCACCGCGCAGGACTGGCTGGCGCAGCACGGTGATGAGTTCGGTCTGTGCCAGATCTATGCGAACGAGCGGTGGCACTTCGAGCTGCGTCCGGCAGCCGTGGCGAACGGCTGCCCACTGATGTACGACGACCCGACTGCCGACCCGAGGACCCAGCGATGACCACCGCTCTCACGACCCCGCACCTCGCGCTCTCGCGCATGCACGCACCGACCCTGCACACCCTTCGTGACGCGGTCGCGGCGAACGTCGAGCGGATGCGGACGGCCACCGAGTCCCGCATCATGGCGGTGGTGAAGGCCGATGGCTACGGTCTCGGCGCCGTCGCCGTCGCTCTCGCCGCGATCGACGCCGGAGCCGAATGGCTGGGCGTGACCGACGCAGGGGATGCCGCCGAGCTGCGTGATGCGGGCATCGAGGTGCCGATCCTCGCGTGGCTGAATCCGGCGGGGGTCGATGTCACTCAGGTCGTCGCGGATCGCGTCGACATCGCGGTCGGCTCTGTCGACGAGCTGCGCCAGTTGATCACCGATGCGTCGTCGCTGCCTGACGGACGCGTGCGCGTGCATCTGCACATGGACACGGGGATGTCGCGGGGTGGGGTGCCGCTCGAGGACTGGGCCGAGCTGCTGCGGGTGGCGCGCTCCGGACGCGGTCGCGTCGAGGTGGTGGGGGTGATGGGGCATCTTCCAGACGCCGACGCCGCTGACCCCGCGATCAACGCGCCGGCGGTGCTGCGGATGAGGCAGGCGAGGGATGCCGTGCTGCGCGCCGGCTTCGGTCCGCTGATCGTGCACCTCGCGGCGACGTCCGGCACGCTGACGGATCCGGCGACGCACTTCGACATGGTTCGCGTCGGCGCCGGGCTCGTCGGCATAGACCCGTCGGAGAGCGTGGCGCTGCAGGGTGCGGCGCGGCTGACGGCATCCGTCGTGCACAGCAGCGTCGTGCCGGCGGGGACCCCGGTCGGCTACGGCGGCGCATATGTGACCGAGCGCGCGACCCGGTTGAGCGTGATCGGCGTCGGTTACGCCGACGGCATCCCGCGGGAGCTCGCCGTGGGGGCAGCGGTCGCGATCGACGGCATCCGATGCCCGATCGTCGGGCGGGTGTCGATGGATCAGATCGTCGTCGACACGGGTGATCTGACCCTGCCCAGAGGCACCACAGCCGTGGTGTTCGGCCCGGAGGGCGGGGCGGTGCCGACCGTGCAGGAGTGGGCCCGGTGGGCGGGGAGCATCCCGCACACGATCGTCACGGGAATCGGTCGCCGGGTCGAGAGGGCGATCGCGTGAGAGTGCTGGTCATCGGAGGAGGGCAGAACGCCGAGCACGAGGTCTCGCTCGCGTCGGCGGCCGCGGTCGCCGACGCGCTGCGTGTCGGCGGATACGACGTCAGCACGGTCACCATCTCACGAGAGGGTGTCTGGGAGGTGGCGGGCGTCTCGGAGGGTGCCACCGCCGCCGAGTCTCTCGTTCTCGCGATGCCGCTCATATCCGCAGTTGATGTCATATTCCCTGCGGTGCATGGAGCGCTGGGTGAAGACGGAGCGCTCGCTTCCCTGTGCGCTCTCGCGGGCGTGCGGGTGGTCGGGTCTGGGCCGCGCGCCGGGGCGATCGGCATGGACAAGTGGGCGACGAAGCTCGTCGCCGACGCGGCGGGGCTGCGCACCGCGAGCGGCCGACTGATCGATGCAGCCGACTGCGGAGACTCCGAGTTCGATGGCCCTGTGGTCGTGAAGCCCGTGTCGGCCGGGTCGAGCTACGGGGTCTCGCTCGTGCGTGAGGAGGCCGAACTCGGTGCGGCGCTGCGGGAGGCGGCGCGGTTCGATCGACGCATCCTCGTCGAGGAGGTCGTGCGCGGGAGGGAGATCGACGTCGCCGTGATCAAGGAGGCCGGAGGGGTGCGCTGGGCGGCGCCGTCGCTCGAGATCCACGCGGCCGGGCTGTTCGACACCGCCACGAAGTACGACGGCAGTGCGCGGTTCACGGTGCCGGCGCAGCTCTCGGGGGCTGAGGCGATCTCGCTCACGCGCGCCGCGCTGACCATGTTCGACGCCCTCGGGTGCGCCGGGGTCGCCCGCATGGACTTCTTCCTCACCGCCGAGGGGCCGGTGCTGAACGAGGTCAACACGATGCCGGGGTTGACTGCGGCATCCCAGGTGCCGCGGATGTTCGCGGCGGCCGACGTGTCGTACGTCGAGCTGGTGTCGCGCCTCGTGCGCGCCGCCGAGGTGCCGGGGCGGTGACCGCGCGCGTCGGCTGGCCCGATGTCGCGAAGGGCGTGTGCATCATCCTCGTGGTGCTCTGGCACGTCGTCACCAAGCACGCGATCGCGGTCGCAGGTGCCGGGCCCGTCACCGATGCCTGGGCGACGCTCAATGCGCAGCTGCTGCCGCTGCGGATGCCGCTGTTCTTCCTGATCTCGGGGATGTTCGCAGCGCGCGCCGTGAACGCGCCCGCGGGCACCCCCTGGCGACGTCGCGCCGGCCGCCTCGCGGCGGTCTATGTCATCTGGGTCGTGATCCAGACGTTCGTGCTCGCCCTCACTCCTGACTTCGACACGGCCAGGGCGGAGAACGGATGGCAGCTGCTCGCGCAGCTCACGATCAGCCCGACCAACCTCTGGTATCTGCTCGCCCTGGCGGTGTACCTGCTCGTCGCGCGCCTCGTGAGGCACGTGCCGCCCGCCGTGGTGCTGCCGGTCGCGTTCGTGATCGCTGCGGTCGCGGCGGCGGGGGTGATCCCCGACCTGGGCAACCTGTGGCAGCTCGTGCAGAACCTGTTCTTCTTCCTCGCGGGGCTGCGGCTGCGGAGCGTGATCGAGCGATTCGCCGCGGGTGCGACGCCGCTGCGGATGCTCATGCTCGGAGGGGCATATGTCGCGGCCGTCGGTGCGGTCGGAGTGCTCGGCATGCGTCGATGGCCGGGAGTATGGCCGCTTCTCGCGGTCGTCGCGGTGGCATTCGGGGTCATGGCGTGCGCGACGATCGACCGACATGCGAGCGTCATCGCGCGGCCGCTGCGGTGGGTGGGACAGCGCACGCTGCCGATCTACGTGATCCACATGATTCCGCTCGCCCTGATCGACGGTGCGCTGCGCGGATCCGGATGGGTCGTGACGCCGGCGGTCGAGGCCGTCTGGCCGATCGTCCTCACCGCGGTGGTGATCACCGTCTGCCTCGCGGTGCATGCCGGCCTCGTGCGAGTGTGGCTCGGGGTGCTCTTCGATCCGCTGCGACCGATCGACCGGATGACTCAGGCACGGATCGCTGACTGAGCCCCGGACGGCTGACTGAGGAGGCGTGTGCGGTCAGCCCGCCGGGGAAGGGGCAGGCGTCCGGCCGCGCTCAGAGCCGGTAGACGCCCGTCACGGTGAGCACCGCAGCGCCCTCCTCGTCGGAGGCGGCGAGGTCGACGGTCGCGGAGATGCCCCAGTCGTGATCGCCCGCCGGATCGTCGAGGATCTGACGGACGGTCCACTCGGTCGTGCCTTCGGTGATGAGCAGCAGCTGTGCGCTGCGTGCGTTCGCTCCGGTGAGGATCTCGTCGTGGTCGGCGAAGTAGCCGTCGAGCGCGTCCGACCAGGCGTCCGCACCGAACGACGGGTCGAGGTCCGCGAGAGCAGAGACATCCTCGCGCGCCGCGAGCTGCACCCGTCGGAACAGCTCGTTGCGAACGAGGGTGCGGAAAGCGCGGGTGTTCGACGTCAGGCGCTTCGGAGCGGGCGGCACGATCGGCTCGTCATCCGGGCCGTGCAGCACGCCGTTGACCAGCTCTTCCCATTCGTCGAGCAGGCTCGAGTCGACCTGACGGACGAGCTCGCCGAGCCACTCGATCAGGTCGCGGAGGTCCTCGTCTTTGGCCTCTTCGGGGATCGTCTGGGATGCTGCCCGGTAGGCGTCGGACAGATAGCGCAGCACCACGCCTTCGGAGCGGGCGATCTTGTAATACGCGACGTATTCTCCGAACGACATGGCGCGCTCGTACATGTCGCGCACGACCGACTTCGGGTGCAGTTCGAAGTCGCGGATCCACGGCTGCGCGGCGCTGAACGTCTCGAACGCGGCCGTGAGCAGCTCATCGAGGGGCTTCGGGTAGGTGATCTCCTCGAGCAGCTCCATGCGCTCGTCGTATTCGATCCCCTCGCGCTTCATGGCGGCGACGGCCTCTCCGCGGGCAAGGAACTCCTGCTGCCCGAGGATCGCCCGAGGGTCGTCGAGCGTCGATTCGACGATCGAGATCATGTCGAGGGCGTAGGAGCCGGTTCCCGTGCCCGCAGACGGATCGCGGTCGAGCAGGTCGAACGCCGCGAGGGCGAACGGCGACAGCGGCTGGTTCAGCGCGAAGTTCGGCTGCAGGTCGACGGTGAGGCGGATCTCGCCGTCGACCGTCTGCTCGACGACGCCCGATTCGAGCAGCGTCCGGTAGATGCCGATGGCGCGCAGTGCGAGCTCACGCTGCCTCTTGCGAGGCTCGTGGTTGTCGTAGACCAGCGCACGCATGTTGCCGAACACGTCGCCGCCGCGGCCGATCACGTTGAGCATCATCGCGCTCGTGATCTGCATGTGCGAGGTCAATGTCTCGGGCTCGGCGTCGATCAGCTTGCGGAACGACGGCTCGCCCCACGACACGAAGCCGTCGGGTGCCTTCTTGCGGATGATCTTGCGCTTCTTCTTCGGGTCGTCGCCGGCCTTCTTGATCGCGGCGATGTTGTCGCTCTCGTGCTCGGGAGCCTGGGCGACCACGGTGCCGGCGGTGTCGAAGCCCGCACGTCCGGCTCGCCCCGCGATCTGGTGGAACTCGCGCGCGCTGAGCTGCCGCATCCGGGTGCCGTCGAACTTGGTCAGAGCCGTGAGCAGCACCGTGCGGATGGGCACGTTGATGCCGACGCCGAGGGTGTCCGTGCCGCAGATCACGCGCAGCAGTCCGCGCTGGGCGAGCTGCTCGACGAGGCGCCGGTACTTCGGCAGCATCCCGGCATGGTGAACGCCGATGCCCGCACGCAGGAACCGCGAGAGGGTCTTGCCGAAGGCGGTGGTGAACCGGAATCCACCGATCAGCGCGGCGATCTCATCGCGCTGCTCACGCGTGGCGACCTTGGTGCTCGACAGCGCCTGTGCCCGCTCCATCGCCGCCGCCTGCGAGAAGTGCACGACGTAGATCGGAGCCTGCCCGGTGCCGAGCAGGTCGTCGATCGTCTCGTGGATCGGTGTGGTCTCGTAGAAGTAGTGCAGCGGCACGGGACGCTCGACGCCAGTGACGGATGCCGTGTCGCGGCCCGTTCTGCGGGTGAGGTCGCTTGACAGCTGCGAGACATCGCCGAGCGTCGCGGACATCAGGATGAACTGCGCCTGTGGCAGCTCGAGCAGCGGCACCTGCCACGCCCACCCTCGATCGGGGTCGGCGTAGAAGTGGAACTCGTCCATGACGACCTGGTGCACCGCGGCATCCGTGCCCTGGCGCAGTGCGAGGTTCGCGAGGATCTCCGCCGTGCAGCAGATGATCGGCGCATCGGGGTTGACCGAGGAGTCGCCGGTGATCATTCCGACGTTCGCGGCGCCGAACACGTCGACGAGGGAGAAGAACTTCTCGCTGACGAGCGCCTTGATCGGAGCCGTGTAGAACGAGCGACGCCCCTCGACGAGTGCCGCGAAGTGCGCCCCGACCGCGACGAGCGACTTGCCGGTGCCGGTGGGCGTCGACAGGATCAGGTTGTTGCCCGAGACGATCTCGATGACAGCCTCGTCCTGCGCGGGGTAGAGACTGATGCCGGTCGACTCCGCCCACTCGACGAACGCCGTGTAGACGGCATCCGCATCGGATCCGTCGGTCAGCGTCGTGTGGTCGAGGATCGCAGGCATGGTCTGTCGATCATCCCACCTCCGGCACGGGCGAACCTCGTGCAGTACTCAGCAGGGAATCGTCCGATGCGGCCGAGATCACCGGATTCGAGCGGTCAGCACGATCTCATGCTGAATTGTGAACGCCTCAGACCGAGGTCGCGGCGCGCAGCGCGATGCGGATCATGTCGCCGAACGTCTGCTCGCGCTCCTGGGCGGTGGTCTGCTCGCCCGTGACGATGTGATCGGATACCGTGCAGATGGCCAGGGCGCGGCGCCCGTGGAACGCCGCGAGGGTGTACAGCCCTGCGGCCTCCATCTCGACGCCGAGCGCGCCGTGCTGCACGAACGGCTCGGTGAGCTCGGGGCGCGTGCTGTAGAACTGGTCGCTCGAGAACAGCAGGCCCACGTGCACGGCGGCGTCGAGCGCCTCGGCCTCGCTCGCCTCGACCGCGGCGCGCAGCAGCCCGAAGTCCGCGACGGGTGCGTAGTCGAGTCCGTGGAAGCGCACGCGGTTGATGCCCGAATCGGTGCAGGCGCCGTTCGCGATGATGATGTCGCGCACCTTGAGCTTCTCGGTCAGCGCCCCGCATGAGCCGACGCGCACGATCGTCTGCACGTCGTACTCCTCGAACAGCTCGCTCGCATAGATCGCCATCGACGGCTGCCCCATGCCCGACCCCTGCACCGAGACGCGGTGGCCGTTCCATGTGCCGGTGTAGCCCAGCATCCCGCGGGTCTCGGAATACAGCTCGGCGCCGTCGAGGAAGTTCTCGGCGATCCACTTCGCCCGCAGCGGGTCGCCGGGGAACAGGACGATGGGGGCGATCTGACCGGGCTGTGCGGCGATGTGCGTGCTCATGGCCTCAGCGTACGAGGGGATCCGATGAGGATGCTCAGCCCTCGCGCCTGCGCACGATCTCGCCGATCCAGATCGGGGCGAACGGAGAGGTGCAGCCGGGGGCGGTGGGGTAGTCGGCGAGCACCTGCAGGCGTTCACCGATCTCCAGCGCCCTGGCCCGCAGCTCCGGGTGGAAGATGCCGATGTTCGCGAGCGTCTCGTTCATCGCCCACTGCAGGCGCTTCGGGGCATCCACCAGGTCGCGCTCGATCAGGTCGAGCAGGTGCTCGAGGTCGAGGCCGTCGGCATCCTTCGCCACGCGCACGGTCGTGAGCGACCAGGCGGCGGCGGCGACCGTCGGGTCTGAGTCGTCGAACCAGCGCAGTCGCAGCTCTTCAGCGAGCGGAGTCTTCTTGGCGACGTAGTTCACGAACCAGTCGTTGACCTTGGGGGCCTGGGTCTGGCGCAGCATCGCGTCGAGCTCATCCGCGGTGAACTCGCGTGGCTTGCAGATGAGCAGCGCGAGCAGACGGGCGGACGTCTCGCCGGTCGTCCACAGGTCCTTCGCGAGGGCCTGGTCGGTCTTGATGCGCTTGGCCACCCCGCGCAGCCGGCTGAGGTTCATGCCGTGGTCGTCGCCGCGCTTCTCGTTGGCGGCGCGCATCTTCGGATCCTCGAGGGCTGCCAGTTCGGCGAGGGCTTCGGGCACGGTCATGTCGGGCATGTGACCAGGGTAGGCCTCGGGTGCTTGTCAAGGCCCGCGCTTCAGGGGCTGATGGCCCGGTAACCTCGCGTGCACGCAGACCGAACGCCGACGAGAGGAACGCGCATGAACCGCGACAGCAATGACATCGAGTCCGAGCGCAACGACATCAGCACAGAGCCGTCGCCCGGTGCGGAGGAGAACGACAACCTCGGCACCGAAGACAACAAGGGAGAGCCGGCGACTGCCGTCCCCTCGGGCCCTGCCTCCGACGACGACGGCGACGTGCTCGCCGACGACCCCGACCAGGACTGACCCCACCGCCGCCCCCTCGTGAGTGGGCAGCGCTCACTCCTCCTCGACGAGCTCCCCGCGGATGCGCCGGAGGTCTTCCATCAGCGACCCGATCAGGATCCAGTGGGTCGACGACGGCGGCCGGATGACGAGCGGCGCCGTGAGCGCGGGGATCGCCGAAGTCAGGGTCTCGGGTTCGGGTGACACGTCGGCGATCTGCACGGCCAGCCGCACGTCATGCCCCGCACGCCGCAGCTGCTCGGCGATCGCCGTGACGGCCGGCTCCTGGCCGATCGAGTCGTCGTAGTGGTCGAAGTACGCACGGGTCATCCCGATGGTCTGCGTCACGATCGGTGACAGTCGCTCGAGCAGCGCCCGCATCTCGCGGAGCTCCTCGCGGTGCGTCGAGCGACGCGGATTCAGGGTGAGAGACTCCTCGCCGGCCGCGATGGAGGCCTCAGCGGCATCCTTCATCGGGCGCAGCAGCCGGGCCTCGAGCATGAGCTCCTGCAGCTTCGCGGGCGTCTGCGGTTCGGGCAGCGCGTCGGCCAGACGGTCGAGGCTCGCGGCGAGCTCGCTGCCGAGCAGTCCGAGGTCGCGGCGGGCGGGGGCGACCAGCACCGGCGGCACGATCAGCGCGTTCACGACGATGCCGATGACCACGCCGATCAGGGTCTCGAAGATGCGCGCGATCGCATAGTCGGGGGTCGAACCGAGGGCGAGCACGAGCATCGCCGAGATCGCGACCTGGTTGCCGGTGCCCGGCGTCGCCTTGAACGCCCACGCGACCAGCATCGCCACGACGATGGCGAGCAGCACGATCCAGCTCGGCGAACCCAGCAGCAGGCCGAGAGCCACCGCGATCACGACGCCGACGATCACGCCGATGCTGCGCTCGAGCGCCTTCGACAGCGACTGGTTGACGCTCGGCTGCACGACGAGGAGCGCTGCGATCGCGGCGAACACGGGCAACTGCCCCGGAACCACCCAGCCGGCCAGCAGCCACGCGGCGATCGTCGCCGCGGCGGACTTCACCACCTGCAGCAGGGGCGAGCGCTTCGAGGCGCGGATCGCGGCGTGGATGCGCATGCACTCCACGCTACTCGCGCGCATGCTCGGTCGTGGCGCCCTCGATGTCAACCCCGTCGCGGATCCCCGTCGCATGCAGCTGAATGGGATCACACGAACGACGAACAGTGAGGAGCATCACATGGCGCAGATCATCGAGACCATCGACGTACACGTTCCGGTCGACATCGCTTACAACCAGTGGACGCAGTTCGAGAGCTTCCCCCACTTCCTCGACGAGGTCGAGTCGATCGTCCAGATCGATGACACGCACAACCGCTGGACCGTGAAGGTCGGCGGTGCGACGCGTGAATTCGACGCCGAGATCACCGAGCAGCACCCCGACGAGCGCGTCGCCTGGAAGAGCGTCGGTGGCGACACCGAGCACGCGGGCGTGGTGACCTTCCACAAGCTCGAGGACCTCACGACTCGCGTGACGGTGCAGATCGACTGGGAGCCCGAGGGCCTTCTCGAGAAGGTCGGCTCGCTCGTCGGCGCCGGCTCGCACGCCGTGAAGAAGGACCTGAAGAACTTCAAGGAGTTCATCGAGAAGCGCGGCGCCGAGACCGGTGCCTGGCGCGGCGACGTCGACGCCTGATCGACCCCTGATCCGAGGTCCGGGCGGTGGTGCCCCCATCACCGCCCGGGCCTCTTTCGCTGCCTGCTCGCAGTCTGCCTGCCTGCGGCCTAGGGCGCGCTCGACGCAGAAGATAGGGCATCCTCCCGATGTCGACGGGGCACCTCAGAGCGGAGTCTGAGGACATCCCAACTGAGGAGATGTCATGTACGAGCGCCCCTACTTCGCCGAGAAGATCAGCGAGTACGAGAACGAGCGTCTGGAGCAGGCGGCTGAACGTCGTCGTTTCCTCGCCGAGCACGCCGACCAGATCGTCCCGCGGACGCCCGGTCCGGTGGGACGGTTCGGACAGCGGATGCTGCGCACAGTCACCCGGCGACAGCCGAATGGGCCGGATGCCGCCGCGCATCCTGCCGCGGACGTTGCACCGGATGCCGCCGCCGCCCCGCGCACCACGACGGTCGTTCCGCGAGCCTTGCGGGTCGCTGCGCCCGCTGAAATGGCGCCCGGCGCACCAGCCGCCAGTCTGGCCGCCGTCTGCTGCGAGCCCGCGGCGGTTCGGTGAGTTCGGCATCCCTGGCACCGACCGCGCCACCCCGCCCGGATGTCGGAGGGGAGTGGGACGATGAGTCCATGTCACTCTCCGCCGCGAGCGCTGCGATGGTCGGCCGAGAGGCCGAGATCGCAGTCGTGCGCGGCCTCTTCGACCGAGTCGTCGAGGGGGTTCCGCTCGCGGCGCTCATCGAGGGCGAGGCGGGCATAGGCAAGTCCCGGCTGCTGCGCGAGTTCGGCGCCGAGGTGGTCAACCGAGCCGATGTGCATGTCGGGTGGTGCCTCGATCTCGGGGCCTCGCGCACGCCCTTCGGGCCGATCACCGGCATTCTTCGCTCGATCGTCACGCGCATGGGCGCGGATCGCGTGCGCGAAGAGCTCGGTGTCGGCGTCGAGGCTCTGGGGATGCTGCTGCCCGAACTCAATCCCACCGAGCGCTCGCAGACCAGCCCAGACAGGCTGCGCGATGCGATCGCGGCACTCATCGAGGCTGCGGCCGAGCATGCGCCGCAGGTGCTCGTCGTCGAAGACCTGCACTGGGCGGACGAATCGACCCTCGCGCTCCTCTCCTTCCTGCTGCGCACGCTGACCCATGGGCGCATCCTTCTTCTCCTCACCTGCCGCTCCGACGACGTCCGCCGCGGAGACGCGGTCAGCCGGTTCATCGGCGAGTCCACTCGCGCGCGCCTGCTCGAGCGGGTCACCGTCGAACGGCTCGAGGCCTCGGCGGTTCGCCAGCTCGCCGAATCGATCACCGGGCAGCCCCTCAGCGATGCGGCGCTCGAGCGCATCCAGGACCGCGCCGAAGGAGTTCCCTTCTTCGTCGAAGAGCTCGCCGTATGCTCCTCGGGTCCGCTTCCGGGCAGCCTGCGTGATCTGCTGCTGGCCCGTTTCGACCGACTCGGCGATGACGCGAGGAGGGTGGTGCAGGTGGTCTCGGGGGCGGAGCGTCCGCTGACCCATCCGCTGGTCACGCGGCTCGCGGGTCTGGCCGAGGCGCGCCTCGATGAGGCGATCCGTGAGGCGACGCTCAGCGGCATCCTCGTCGTGGCCGACGACGACTATCGATTCCGGCACGCGCTGCTGCGCGAGGCCGTGCACGACGATCTGCTTCCGGGTGAGAGGGCGCGGCTGCACCGAGCGTATGCCGAGGCGCTGGAGGAGAACGGCGAAGGCTCCGACACCGCCGACTCGGCCGCGCTCGCCTATCACTGGCAGCTCGCGCAAGACGACCACCGAGCGCTCGCCGCGGCCGTCGCCGCGATGTTCGATGCCAAGTCGCGGTTCGCCTTCGCGAGCGCGGCACGCTTCGGAGAGCTCGCCCTCGATCTGTGGATCCAGGTGCCAGACGCCGAGAGCATCGCGGGTCTCGGTCGCCTCGACATGCTCCGCACCCTGGGGTCGGTGCTGCGCAATGCAGGCGACGGCGAGCGGGCGCTGGCCGTCGTCAATCTCGCGCTCGGGGAGGTCGACCCCGACACCGTCGACCCGCGCATGCATGCGAGTCTGCTGCGAGACAAGGCCTACTACATGATGCACCTCGGCCGATCGGGGCCGATCCAGCTGCTGCAGCAGTCGCTGAAGATCCTCGAGAGGCAGGTGGACGACGATCGACTGCGCGCATCGGTGCTCAATCAGCTCGCGAGTCGCTACATGATCGCCGGGCGACTCGATGAGGCGATCGCGCTGGCGACCGAGGCCGGTGAGCGCGCCGAGCGGGTCGGGGCCGACGATGAGGCGTCGATCGCCGCGAACGTGCGCGGCGGGGCTCGAGCGCACCTCGGTGATCTCGAGGCCGGGCACCGGGAGTATGCGGCCGCTCTCGATCTGGCGCGCAGTGCGAACCCCGAGATGCGATATCGCGTCAACTACTCCGACCTGCTCGGGCTGCTCGGGCGCTACAGAGATGCCGTCTCCGTGGCCGAAGACGGCTTGGCCAGAGCGCGTGCGTTCGGCGTCGAACGCACGACCGGTGCGTTGATGACGCAGAACATGGCCGTGCCGTTGCTCGAGATGGGGGAGATCGAGCGGGTCGAGGGGATGCTGTCCCGCGAACTCGCGCAGAGGACGCTGCGCATCTCTCACATGTACTCCACGATGACCCGCGTGCGCGTGCTTTCGTGGCGAGGGCGACACGACGAGGCGGCCGAGATCCTGCGCGAGTGGCATCCCGCCTTCGAGGAGACCGGTCGTGTCGAGCGGCAGATCTGGTACGACGAGGTGATGATGCGCGTCGCTGTCGCCGAGGGGCGAGGAGACCTCGCAGGTGCGCTCGACGAGATCCGCGCGATGCTCGCCGATGACGGTCCGGTCTTCCTGCATCAGAGGCGGCTTCTTCTCGAGGCGGGCTGGTTGATCGCCGAGCTGCGGGCGGCGGGTGTCGACGTCGGTGAAGCGAGCGACGAAGTCCGAGCGGCGTGGCTCGCTCAGCCGGATCAGCTGCTCGGTGACACGTGGTGGTCCATTCTCGAGTCGCTGCTGTCGCCGTCGGCACCGAGCCTGCGAGAGGCTGTCGAACTCGCCGACGGCGATGACGTGCCCGTGACCTTCCGCCTCATCACCCGGCTCGAGCTCGCCCGGTTGCTGGTCGATGCCGGCGATCGCTCCGAGGCGACGGCGGTGCTCGCCCATGCGATGAACGAGGCCGAACGCCTCGGGCACGTTCCCCTCACCCGGACGATCGGTGCGTTCGCGGCTGCGGCAGGCCTCGCTGCGGCACCGGCGAGTGCGCAGCGCGCGGAAGAGTCCGACCCGCTCACGGCCCGCGAACGGCAGGTTCTCGACCTGATCGCCGAGGGGCTGAGCAATCGTCAGATCGGCGAGCGGCTCTTCATCAGCGTCAAGACGGTGAGCGTTCACGTGTCGGCCGTGTTGCGAAAACTCGGCGTCAGCACGCGCACTGAGGCGGCGGTCCTGCAAAAGAATCCGAACTTCGGGGTTTCACGTCAGGATGCCGTGGTACGTTGAGCTTGCGCGTATGTCGGACGTTCCGTCACGGCGCAGGCCGCGCAAGCGGCCGTTTGAAAAAGAAAGTAGAAAACACATGGCCACTGGCACTGTGAAATGGTTCAACGCTGAAAAGGGCTTCGGCTTCATCGCTCCCGATGACGGCACGGACGACCTTTTCGCCCACTACTCGGCAATCACCGGCTCCGGTTTCAAGGAGCTCCGTGAGAACCAGAAGGTCGAATTCGACGCTGAGCGTGGCCCCAAGGGCATGCAGGCTGCGAACATCCGCGCTCTCTGAGCGCGAGCAGACTTCCTGAAGCCGGTCGGATCCTCACGGATCCGACCGGCTTTCTCTATGCCCGAGCGCTTTTCCGAGACGGACGTGATGCGGTGCGGGGTCAATAACGCATCTGAGCGGGCGTGCGAGGTCAATAAAGCATCCGAATCGGGCGTGGGGGATGCGTTTTTGACCCCGCACGCGCGGACTGGCTGCTGACCGCTGCGGGATCGAGCCTGCATCCGGGCATGCGTTTTCGCCCCGCACGCGCGGGATGGACGCCGCCCGGCGCCCGGACCCGAGATGAGGCTTGCCTAACTTTCTGTTAGATTAGGCCAGGCTTACCAAAGCCTGGCGCCCCTCCGCGCCGCACCCCCTCATCCCAACCCGAAGGGAATGCCTGTGCGCACCTCTCGTCTTCTCGCCGCCGGTGTCGCCGCGGCCCTCGCCCTCGGCCTCACGGCCTGCGCGACGCCGTCGAACGACTCGACCTCCGACTCCGCCGGCGGAAACCCCGCCGATGACAGTGCCTTCCCCGTCACGATCGAGCACGTCTATGGCGAGACCACGATCGAGAAGAAGCCCGAGCGCGTCGCGACCGTCGCCTGGGCCAACCACGAGGTTCCCCTCGCTCTCGGCATCGTTCCCGTCGGCATGAGCAAGGCCTCGTGGGGCGACGACGACGACAACGGCATCCTGCCCTGGGTCGAGGAGAAGCTCGACGAGCTCGGCGGCGAAGAGCCCGTGCTCTTCGACGAGTCCGACGGCATCGACTACGAGGCCGTCGCCGACACCGAGCCCGATGTGATCCTCGCTTCGTACTCCGGCCTCACGCAGGAGGAGTACGACACCCTCTCGAAGATCGCTCCGGTCGTCGCGTACCCCGAGGTCGCCTGGGGCACGCCGGTCGACGAGATGATCGAGATGAACTCGAAAGCTCTCGGACTCGAAGCAGAGGGCGATGCCCTCATCGAGGATCTGCACGCCGACGCCGAGGCCGCTCTCGAGGAGAACAGCGCTCTCAAGGACAAGAAGGTCCTCTTCGCCTACATCGACCCGAGCGACCTGAGCCAGGTCGGCTACTACACCGCGATCGACACGCGCCCCGGATACCTGCACGACGACCTGGGCCTTCCTCTGCCGTCCGTCGTCGAGGAGAACGCCGACAGCGACCAGTTCTACCTGACCGTGAGCTCCGAAGAGGCCGACAAGTTCGCTGACGTCGACGTCTTCGTGACCTACGGCGACGAGTCGCTCATCGCGACGCTGCAGGCAGACCCGCTGCTGTCGAAGATCCCGGCCATCGCCGAGGGCCGCATCGCGATCCTCCCGGATGCCACTCCGATCGCCGCGTCGGCGAACCCCTCGCCGCTGTCGATCCCGTGGGGTCTCTCCGACTACCTCGGCCTGCTGGCGGCACCGCTCGCCGCGAAGTGACCTTCAGCGTCACCCTCGCGCACTGAATTCCCGTGACCGCTGTCACCCTTCCCATGCCGGGCACCGCAGACCTGCGGCGCCCGGCATGGGCGCGCTCGCTCTGGCTGCTCGTCGGTCTCGGAGTGCTGCTCGTGCTCTGCATCCTGTCGATCTGCTTCGGCGTGCGCTCCGTGAGCATCGACGACATCTTCGCCGCGCTCAGCGGGCAGGATGACACCCTCGCCCAGGCCGCGATCATCAAGCGCTTCCCGCGCACCGTGCTCGCGCTCCTCGTGGGTGCCGCCCTCGCCCTCTCCGGCGCGACGATGCAGGCGGTCACCCGCAACCCGATCGCCGATCCCGGCATCCTCGGTGTCTCGAACGGCGCCTCGCTCGCCGTCGTCATCGGTCTCGCGTTCATCGGCCTCACCGACGCATACAGCCAGATGGCGCTCGCGATCATCGGCGCCGCACTCGCCGCAGCCTTCGTCTACACGGTCGGCTCGCTCGGCCGCGGCGGCGCCACTCCTCTCAAGCTCGCCCTCGCGGGTGCAGCCACGTCGGCCGCCTTCGCCTCGCTCATCAGCGCCATCATGCTGCCGCGCGTCGACCTCCTGCAGGCATTCCAGTCGTGGCAGATCGGGGGCGTCGGCGGCGCCGAATGGCCGCGCATCGCGATCACGGCGCCCGTGCTCGCGCTGGGAGCGCTGATCTGCTTCGTGAGCGCCCGCGGCATGAACTCCCTCGCCCTCGGCGACGACATGGCCAAGGGTCTCGGCGAGCACGTCTTCCGCACGCGCCTCATGTCGGCGCTCGGCGCCGTGATCCTCGCCGGCGCCGCCACCGCCATCGCGGGTCCGATCGGCTTCGTCGGACTCGTCGTTCCGCACGTCTGCCGGATGCTGATCGGCACCGACCACCGCTGGCTTCTGCCGTTCTCGGCCATGGCCGGCGCAGCGCTGCTTCTCGCGAGCGACATCGTCGGCCGCGTGATCGCGCCCTCGTCGGAGGAGATCCAGGTCGGCATCATCACCGCGATCATCGGAGCCCCGTTCTTCATCTGGATCGTCCGCCGTCAGAAGGTGCGTGAACTGTGAGCACCATTGACCGAGCTGCGGCCCAGACTCCTGCGGCATCCGAACGAAGGGGCGGGTCCGTCGCCGCGATCGTCGCCGGCCGTCGCTCGCGACACCGCCGCCACGCGGTCGCGACCATCGTTCTCGGCGCGATGCTCGTGGTGCTGTTCGCCGTCGCCCTGATGATCGGCAACACGTTCTATCCGCTCGACGAGGTGATCCGCGTCATCGTGGGCGAGACGGTTCCGGGGGCGTCGTTCACGGTGGGTGAGCTGCGTCTGCCCCGCGCGGTGCTCGCGATCCTCGCCGGGTTCGCGTTCGGCATCGCGGGCGTCTCGTTCCAGACGCTGCTCCGCAACCCGCTCGCGTCTCCCGACATCATCGGCATCTCGAACGGCGCCGGCGCCGCTGCGGTGTTCGGCATCGTGGTGCTGTCGTTGAACGGCCCCGTGGTCTCGCTCCTGGCTCTCGTCGGAGCGATCGTGACCGCGGGCATCATCTACCTGCTGTCGATCAAGAACGGCTTCGCCGGCACACGACTGATCCTGATCGGCATCGGCGTCGCGGCGATGCTGCAGAGCGTCATCTCCTACATGCTGTCGCGCGCAGCGAGCTGGGACATCCAGACCGCGATGCAGTGGCTCACCGGAAGCCTGAACAATGCCTCGTGGGAGCGCGTCATGCCGCTCGCGATAGCCGCGGCGTTGCTGATGCCGCTGCTGCTCTCGCAGGGGCGCGCGCTCGGAGCCATGCAGCTCGGCGATGATTCGGCGTCCGGTCTCGGCGTGCGGGTCAACACCACCCGCCTGCTGTTCATCCTGGGTGCCGTCGCCCTGCTCGCCTTCGCGACCGCGGCCTGCGGCCCCATCGCGTTCGTCGCGTTCATGGCGGGTCCCATCGCCGCCCGCATCACGGGCCCGGGAGCGAACCTGCTGCTTCCGAGCGCGTTCGTCGGTGCCGTGCTGGTGCTCGGCGGCGATCTGCTCGGCCAGTTCGCGTTCGGGGATCGCTACCCGGTCGGCGTGATCACCGGCGTGCTCGGCGCTCCGTATCTCATCTTCCTGCTCATCCGCACCAACCGCTCGGGAGGCTCACTGTGACCGAGGCGCACACTCTGACGGCCGAGTCCGTCACGCTCGCCTACGGCGACCGCACGATCATCGACGGCCTCGACCTCGCGATCGCCCCCGGCAAGATCACGACGATCGTCGGAGCCAACGGATGCGGCAAGTCGACGCTGCTGCGCTCGCTCGCGCGTCTGCTCTCGCCGACCGCCGGCCAGATCGTGCTCGACGGCAAGTCGGTGCACGCGCGCCCCACCAAGGAGGTCGCGCGCATCCTCGGTCTGCTGCCGCAGTCGCCCGTCGCGCCGGAGGGCATCGCCGTCGCCGACCTCGTGGGTCGTGGCCGGCATCCGCACCAGAAGATGCTCGCCCGCTGGAGTGCCCACGACTACGAGATCGTGGCGGACGCCCTCGAGGCGACCGGAACCACCGACCTCGCCGACCGCAGCGTCGACGAGCTCTCGGGTGGCCAGCGTCAGCGCGTGTGGATCGCGATGGCACTCGCGCAGGAGACCGACATCCTGCTGCTGGACGAGCCGACGACGTTCCTCGACGTCGCGCACCAGGTCGAGGTGCTCGACCTGCTCACCGACCTGAGCGTCTCGCGCGGCACCACGATCGTCATGGTGCTGCACGACCTCAACCTCGCCGCGCGGTATTCCGACGAGCTCGTCGCGATGAAGGAGGGCAGGGTGCACGCCACCGGCGCTCCGCAGGATGTCGTGACCGCCCAGCTCGTCGAAGAGGTCTTCGACCTCGCGAACCAGATCACCATCGACCCGGTCTCGGGAAAGCCGATGGTCACCCCGATCGGAAGGCATCATGTCCGCTGAGACGACGACCGAACGCCCCACCTACGTGCTGGCCCGCGCCGAGGTGCGCGCGGTCGAACGGGTGTCGCCGAACTTCGTGCGCGTCACCTTCGGCGGTGACGACCTCTTCGAGTTCGGCACGCCCGGCGACACCTTCGACTCTCGGATCAAGATCGTGTTCCCGCCGGCATCCGGCATCCTTCCCGAGCTCGATCGGGACACCGACGACTGGTGGGGGTCGTTCCTCGCCGTGCCCGAGGACGAGCGCGGATCCATGCGCACCTACTCGGTGCGCGAGCTTCGCGTGACGGATGCCGGCACCGAGCTCGACGTCGATTTCGTGCTGCACCTGGCGCCTGGACTGACGGGCCCCGCGTCGAGGTGGGCCGATGCGGCCGCCGCCGGCCAGGAGCTGTTCATCGTCGGACCGCGTCGCGGGGTCGCCGCGGCGGCTCACGGCGGTGCCGAGTACGAGCCGGGCACTGCTGCGTCGGTCGTTCTCGCCGGTGACGAGACCGCGGCTCCCGCGATCGCCCGCATCCTCGAAGACGCCCCGAGCGACCTCCGAGGCTGCGCGTTCATCGAGGTGCCGTCTCCCGCCGACATCCTGCGCATCGACGCTCCCGCCGGCGTCGAGGTGCACTGGCTGCCCCGAGATGCGGGCGAGCCCCACGGTGTGCGTCTCATCCCCGCTGTGCTCGAGTACCTCGGCGATGCGGACGCGGCCGACGAGATCGACGTGAAGGACATCGAGTCCGAGGACCTGCTCTGGGAGACCCCCGACTATTCGGGCCTCGGCGAGGAGATCGCGGCGGCGGATGCTCCCGCCGAGCGCTATTTCTGGATCGCCGGCGAGAGCGGCGTCGTCACCACACTGCGCCGTCACCTGGTCAAGGACCTCGGCATCGACCGCTCCCAGGTCGCCTTCATGGGCTACTGGCGCCGCGGCGTCGCGATGCGCGGCTGAGCCGCCTGCTTTCGCGCGGTCGGCCGCGCAACGGTTCGCGTCGTGCTTTGAGTCCTGGAGTTCCGCCACGGCAGAGGTCAGACTGGGCGGATGGATTACGCCGGAGTAGTGCCGATGGACGCCCCTGACCCGAGCGCCGATTTCGAAGCTCGCCTGCGCGGGCTGTCCTACCCGGTGTTCCAGCTGCGGCCGCAGCCATCGCTCACGCGCATACCGGGTGCCTCGTTCATGGAGATGGGCGCGTCGGCGGCAGCGGGCGCGCCGATGGGACTGGCGGAGTCGTCGGTGTCGCTCACCTACACGCTGTGGAGGAATCCTGACGACCATTCCGACCCGCGCAACGAGATCGAGCTGGACCCCGGCATCCGACGATCGATCGAGGAGGAACCGCCGTGGGGCCGCCCAGCGTGGCTGATCGAGCGGGCTCAGCTGCTCAAGTACCCGATGCTCTGGGAGGCGGTGCGCACCAGCTGGCAGGCGTCGCCCGATCCCGAGCGGCACGCGCTCTCGGAGCAGTTGGTCGACCACGCCAATCACATACTGCGGAACAGATTCCGTGAGGAGCTCGGACTCCCCGACCTGCCGAGCGAGGGTGACGACGGCGGCTGGGAGGCGAAGACATCGGCGGCCAGGGATGCCGTCGTCGCGGTGGATGGCCGGAATCGACCGGGTGTGCAGATCGACACCGATCCCTTCGTCTACGCGGTGGGCTTCCGCGTCGATGAGAACGTGGTCTGCACTGTCGTCGTGCCGCGCGACAGCCTGCCGACGATCGACCTCGCCATCACGACCTTCGAGTGAGCCGCCCGATCCGCGATTGACGTCACCCTGCGCCGACGCTTCGCAGGAACCGCTCCACGTGAGCGGTCACCCATTCCGCATCGAACGGTCGGCTGCGAAGCAGCCAGCGGTGGAAGATCGGCCCGACGAACAGTTCCGCGACATCGCCCGCGAAAGATCGTGCGAATGCTGAGTGCGGTCGCGAGAGCGACGCGCTCTCAATCGTCATCGCCGTTCAGCCGCTACGCTCGCCATGTGATTGCCGACGACGAGACGCTCATCCACGTCACGCCGGATGCCGCGTGGCTTCCCCGCCACGGCAGGGCCGAGGTGATTCGTCGCAGCACCCCGCCTCGGCCGATGTGCGTTGTCCGGCTGTTTCTGCGACAGGGCGATCAGGTCTTCTGTGTGCCGCGAGACGAGAACAGCCGCCTCGACCTGCCCATGCGTCATGTCGGAGTCGACGACCCGAGCGGCATGCTCGCGATCGCCGATCTCGCCGAGCGGGTCACCGGCCGCCGGTCGCAGTTGACCTTCTCGGGAGCAGTGCGAAACATCGTCGAATCACCTCAAGACGGTTATCCCTGGCCGACGCCGTGTGCGTACTTCGGAGTATGGACTTCGAAAGCCACCCCCGTCGTAGAAGGGACGTGGGTCAGCATCGGCGACGAATCTCCGTTGCGCGACCGCCATTGGTTCCCCTTGGCGGGTCACGTCCGGATTCGCTGATCTAAGTCGATACGTGAGCGCGCAGCCCGAGCCTCACGCGCTCTCGCGCACCACGAGCTCGGTGTCGAGGATGACCGAGCGGGGCGATGCTCCGGCGATGACCTCGAGCAGCACGGCGACCATCTGAGCGCTGATCTGATCCCAGGGTTGACGCATGGTCGTGATCGGAGGCTCGTGGGTGGCGGCGAGGCCCGAGTCGTCGAACCCGGCGATCGCGATGTCCTCCGGCACGCGGCGTCCGGCACGGCGGGCGGCGGCGATCGCTCCGGCGGCCATCCGGTCGGATGCTGCGAACACGGCGTCGACGTCGTGCTCGAGCATCCTCGTCATGGCGGCCTGCCCTGATTCGTACGAGTAGTCGCCCACCTCGACCAGCGTCTCGTCGAACTGCTCGCCGAGCTCTTCGCGGAAGCCGACCAGGCGGTAGCGCCCGCCGGGGGTGTCGTCGGGGCCCGTGATCATGCCGATGCGGCGGTGGCCCTGCGCCACGAGGTGCGCGGCCATCGTGCGGGCTGAGGCGACCTCGTCGACCGAGATCGTCGAGAGCTCTCGTTCGTGTCCGAGGGGCAGGCCGCAGCAGACGGTGGGGATGCCGACCTCGATCAGCTGGTCGAGCAGCGGATCGGACTCGTGCGATGAGATCAGCATGACGCCGTCGACGTGACCGGCGCTGAGGAACTGGGCGACGCTCTCGCGCTCGGCGGGCGTTCCGGCGACGAGCAGCACCAGTGTCATCGCGCGCTGCGCGAGGGCTTCGGCCGCTCCGCGCAGCAGCAGTGCGAAGGTCGGGTCGTCGAACAGCAGCTGCTGCGGCTCGGTCAGCAGAAAGGCCAGTGAACCGGCGCGGCCCGTGGCGAGACTGCGCGCGTGATGGTTCGCCGTGTAGCCGGTGGCGAGGATCGCCTCTTCGACGGCCTGCCTGGCATCGGGGGACACCCAGTGCCCGCCGTTGATCACACGCGAGACCGTGCTGCGGGACACCCCCGCCTGCGCCGCGATCTGGCGGATCGTCGGCTTGCGCTTCGCGCTGACATCACTCATCGCCTGTGACTCTACCCACAGCATCCCATCGAGCGGTAGTCCAACCTGGGACCGGTCTCAGTTCGGTAACGGCAGTTGTGATCGACGGCAGACCTGGGGTAGAACTGAGACCGGTCCCAGTCGCTCTCATGAGTCAGGCTGAGACCGGTCCCAGTCGAATGAGCGACAGCACGCCGGGACCCGCACCACGACCACACCGACCCGATGGAGTGCCGATGACCTCGCCCCACGCCTGGCCTGAGCTGCGCGGAATCGCCTATGGCGGCGACTACAACCCCGAGCAGTGGTCGCCCGAGACGTGGCGCGAAGACGTCATCCTGATGCGCGAGGCCGGAGTCAACCTGGTCAGCGTCGGCATCTTCTCGTGGGCGCTCATCGAAGTCGCCGAGGGCGAGTTCGACTTCTCCTGGCTCGACGAACTGCTCGACCTGCTGCACGCGAACGACATCAAGGTCGACCTGGGCACGCCCACGGCATCGCCGCCCGCGTGGTTCTTCGCGAACCACCCCGACGCCCACGTGATCGACCGCGAGGGACGCACGATGGGCTTCGGCTCGCGCGGCATGGCCTCGCACTCGTCACCGGCCTACCGCGAGGCGATCGTGCGGATCGCGGATGCTCTCGCGGCGCGCTACGCGCAGCATCCGGCCGTCGTGCTGTGGCACGTGCACAACGAGTACGGCGTTCCCATCGGTGAGGACTACTCGCCGAACGCGGTCGCCGCTTTCAGGCTCTGGCTCCAGGAGAAGTACGGCTCGCTCGATGCGCTGAACAGCGCGTGGGGCACCGCCTTCTGGGGTCAGCACTATTCGGCGTGGGAGCACGTCGGTGCGCCCGCCATCGCCCCGAGCGTCGTGAACCCGGCTCAGCGCCTCGACTTCGCGCGCTTCACGGATCACCAGCTGCGTGCGTGCTTCATCGCCGAGCGCGACGCGATCCGCGCGCACGCCGATCAGCCGGTCACGACGAACTTCATGGCGAACCAGAGCTGGACCACAGACCTGTGGGCCTGGGGCCGCGAGGTCGACATCGTCTCTGACGACCACTACCTGTGGGCCGCCGACGAGGACGCGCACATCGGGCTCGCGATCGCAGCCGACCTCAGCCGCTCGGTCGGCGGCGGCAAGCCGTGGATCCTCATGGAGCACTCGACCTCGGCCGTCAACTGGCAGCCGCGCAACATCGCCAAGCGTCGCGGCGAGATGCAGCGCAACTCCTTCACGCACCTCGGCCGCGGAGCCGACGGCATCCTGTTCTTCCAGTGGCGCGCGGGCCGCTCGGGTGCCGAGAAGTTCCACTCCGCGATGCTGCCGCACGCCGGCACCGAGTCGCGGGTCTTCCGGGAGGTCGTCGATCTGGGTGCCGCGCTCGGCCGCCTCGACGAGGTGCAGGGCAGCACGGTGAAAGCCGACGTCGCGATCCTCTGGGACTTCGAGTCGTTCTGGGCACAGGACCTCGAATGGCGCCCCTCCGAAGATGTCACGCACGCCGCCCAGGTTCGCCGCTTCTACGAGCAGCTGTGGCGTGACGGCATCACGGTCGACTTCGCCCTGCCGGGCCAGGACCTCTCGGGCTACCGCCTGGTGGTCGCTCCGGCGCAGTACCTGTTGAGCACCGCGGATGCCGCGAACCTCACCGCCTACGTGAACGACGGCGGCACCCTGCTGGTCTCCTTCTTCTCGGCCATCGTCGACGAGAACGACGCCGTGCACGCCGGTGGCTTCGTCGCCCCGCTGCGTGAGGCCCTTGGGCTCACGGTCGAGGAGTTCCTGCCGCTGCGCGAGGGCGAGAGCCACGGACTCGACTGGGTCGATCACGACGGCATCATCGCCGACGTCTGGCAGGAGGACATCGCGCTCGAAGGAGCCGAGGTCATCGCGAACTTCTCGGGCGGACCCGGTGAGGGCGAGCCCGCGATCACGCGTCACCGTCACGGGGCGGGCACCGGCTGGTACGTCGGCACCCGGCTGGATGCGGCGGGAATGCGCGCGCTCCTGCACGAGGTCTACGCGGATGCCGACGTCACCCCGTCGGGTGTCGCCGAGGGCCTCGAGGTCATCACCCGTCACGGCGGCGACTCGGTCTACCGCATCGCCGTGAACCACCGTGATGACGACGTCGAGCTCGAAGCCGCAGGCGTCGAGCTCCTCAGCGGCGCCGAGATCTCGGGCGTCCTGACGATCGCGGCGGGCGGGGTCGCCGTCATCCGCACCTCCCACTGACAGCACGATCCGCACGACCCGCATCACCCTGCACCACCACGAACCACACAGCAATACCCACCCCGGTCGCGATGACGCGCAGCGCATCGTCGGCCACGACAGATAGGAAAACGCATGCGCAAGCACATCGGAGTCGGCGCACTCGCTCTGGCCGCGGCCGTGGTCCTCGCGGGCTGCTCCGCCGGCGCACCCGAAGGCGGCGGCGACGACGCCGCATCCGGCGACGGCGCTGAACTCGTCATCTGGACGGATGCCGAGCGCGAAGCCGCGATCACCGCAGCCGCCGAGGCGTTCGAAGAGGAGACCGGAGCCAAGGTCACCCTCGTGCAGAAGAACTTCGAGGACCTCCGCAACGACTTCATCGCGCAGGTCCCGACCGGCGAGGGACCCGACATCACGGTCGGCGCGCACGACTGGCTCGGCGCGCTCGTCGCGGCCGGTGTCGTCGACACGATCGACCTCGGCGACAAGGCGTCGGAGTTCGAGCAGGTCGCCCTCGACGCCATGACCTACGACGGCCAGCTGTATGCGATGCCGTACTCGCTCGAGACCATCGCCCTCGTGCAGAACGTCGACCTCGTCGGCGCAGAGGCCCCGGCCACCTGGGACGACATGATCGCCAAGGGCGTCGCGGCGGGCACCGAGCGTCCGTTCGTCATCAACACCGGCGGCGAGACCGGCGACGGATACACGATGTACGGACTGCAGACCTCGTTCGGCGCCCCCGTCTTCGTGCAGGACGACACCGGCTCGTACACGAGCGAGGTCGGCATGGGCGGAGCACCCGGCGAGGCGTTCGCCAGCTGGCTCGGGGCCAACGGCTCGAGCGGCACCGGCTACATCTCGACCACCGTCGACTACGACATCAACAACGAGCTGTTCGCGTCGGGCAAGGCCCCGTACACGATCCAGGGCCCGTGGGCCATCAGCGCGTTCGAGGGAATCAACGTCGCCGTGAACCCGATCCCCTCTGCGGGCGGCGAGCCCGCAGCCCCGTTCGTCGGCGTGCAGGGCTTCTACCTCTCGAGCAAGAGCAAGAACGCCCTTCTCGCCCAGGAGTTCCTCGTGAACTACCTCGGCACCGAAGACGCGCAGCGTGCCCTCTACGAGGCCGACCCCCGCATCCCCGCGTGGTCGACGCTCGCCGACGAGGTCTCGTCCGACCCGATCACCGCCGGCTTCGTGGCCTCCGCCCAGAGCGGCGTGCCGATGCCGTCGATCCCCGAGATGGGTTCTGTCTGGGATCTCTGGAACGCCGCGCAGGCGCAGATCATCAACGGCGCCGACCCCGTGTCGACGTGGAACACCATGGTCGCCGACCTCGAGACGACTCTCGCGGGTTGACCCGACTTGTGGGGCGTTTCGTCTCGGTCGCTTCGCTCCTTCGCTCAACGAACATTCCCGGTCGTTGAGCGAGCGGAGCGAGACGAAACGCCCCGCCAGACAGGACTGATGACATGACGATCCAGGCACCACCGGCCGAGGCCCCCACCCCCGTGGTGAAGCCCTCGCGCGAATCCCACGCCCGTCGCTTCCGCGGCCTCGGCTGGGGCTTCCTCATCAAGCTCGCCCTGATGGCGTTGGTCAACGCCTTCGGCATCATGACCGCGATCTCGGCCTGGAGTGCCGAGTCGTGGATCGTTCTCGGCGTCGTCGTGCTGCTGGTCATCATCGCCGACTGGGTGTACTTCACCCGCAAGGCGCTGCCGCTGAAATACCTGCTCCCCGGGCTGATCTTCCTGCTCGTCTTCCAGGTCTTCATCTTCGGCTACACGGCGTACATCGCCTTCACGAACTACGGCACCGGTCACGTCGGCACGCAGGAGCAGGCGGTCGAGGCCGCGCTGATCCAGGGCGAGCGTCGCATCGAGGGCTCGTCGGACTACCCGCTCTCGATCGTGCAGCGCGGCGACGAGCTCGGCTTCGCGATCGTCGACGACGACGGCGACGTGCAGGTCGGATCCGCGACCGAACCGCTGACCACCGCATCCGATGCCGAGATCGGCACCACCGGCGCCCCGAGCGAGGTGCCCGGGTGGGAGGTCGTCCCGCGGGCGACCGTGCTGACCGATCCGACACTCGGAGCGACGATCAAGGACCTCAGGGTGCCGGTCTCGGACGACCCGAACGACGGCTCGATCCGCACCCGAGAGGGCTCGACCGGCTCGGTCTACGAACCGACGCTGGTGTGGGATGCCGAGGCGCAGACGATCACCGACACGCAGTCGGGCACGGTCTACACGGCCACGGATCTCGGTGCGTTCGTGGCTGCAGACGGCACGGCGCTGCCGACGGGGTGGTCGGTGAACGTCGGATTCGCCAACTTCCTCAAGCTCTTCACGGATGCGAACCTCGCGGGCACCCTGTTGAGCGTCACGGTCTGGACCTTCGCGTTCGCGATCCTGTCGGTCGTGCTGAGCTTCGCCGTCGGACTCGGCCTCGCGATCGTCTACAACGACCCGCGCGTCAAGGGTCGCCGGTTCCTGCGAGCGCTGTTCATCCTTCCCTACGCGTTCCCCGCATTCATGGCCGCGCTGCTGTTCCGCGGCATGTTCAACGCCGAGTTCGGCGTGATCAACGACCTGTTCTTCTTCGGCTCGCAGATCAACTGGCTCGGCGACCCGTGGCTCACCCGAGCCGCGGTGATCTTCGTGAACGTGTGGCTGAGCTACCCGTACTGGTTCCTCGTGTGCACGGGCGCGCTGCAGTCGCTGCCGGGCGAGACGCTCGAAGCGGCCGAGATCGACGGGGCGAACAAGCTGCAGCGCTTCCGCGCGATCGTGCTGCCGCTGCTGCTCGTGTCGACGGCCCCCCTGCTGATCGCCTCGTTCGCCGTCGCGTTCAACAACTTCACCGTGATCTACACCTTCAACAACGGCGGGCCGGCCATCGCCGGCGCTCCGTACGCACTGGGCTCGACCGACATCCTGGTCTCGGCCATCTACGACGTCTCCGGAGTCTCGGGTGGTGCGGCCGACTACGGCCTCGCGAGCGCGCTGTCGATCATCGCCTTCATCGTGGTCGGTCTCATCTCAGCGCTGAGCTTCCGACAGACCCGCAAGCTCGAGGAGTACCAGTGATGAGTGAGACAAGAGTCATCGTGACCGGTTCATCGAAAGAAGCGGATGCCGCGCGCGCAGGCGCTCGACGGCGTCGGTGGTGGGGCGAGGTCGGATGGAAGTACATCCTGGCCGCAGGCGTGCTGTTCTTCGCCGCGTTCCCGCTCGTCTACGTGCTGTCTGCGTCGCTCAACCCGAACGGCAGCCTTGCGGCATCCAGCGCTCTGTTCAGTGCGTTCGATCCCGCGAACTACATCGCCCTCGGCGAATCGCGCTACTGGGTGTGGTTCGGCAACACCCTGCTGATCGGCGGCGTGACCGCGGTGGGCTCGGTGCTGATGGGAGCCTGCGGCGCCTATGCGTTCTCGCGCTTCCGCTTCAGCGGGCGACGCGCGAGCCTCACCACCCTGCTCGTGCTGCAGATGTTCCCGCAGGCGCTGGCGTTCATCGCCATCTTCCTGATGCTGCAGACCCTCGGCGACGTGGTCCCTGCTCTCGGCATCAACTCGAAGATCGCCCTGATCTGCGTCTACCTCGGCGGCGCACTCGGCGCGAACACGTTCCTGATGTACGGCTTCTTCAACACGATCCCGGTCGAGATCGACGAGTCCGCGAAGATTGACGGCGCCAGCCACGCGCAGATCTTCTGGCGGCTCATCATGCCGCTGGTCGTGCCGATCCTCGCGGTCGTCGCCCTGCTCGCGTTCCTCGCGGCGTTCGGCGACTTCATCCTGTCGAAGATCATCCTCACCTCCGAGGACAACTGGACCCTCGCCGTCGGCATGTACCAGTGGGTCTCGAACCAGCTGACCTCGCGCTGGGGGCTCTTCGCCGCCGGTGTCGTCGTCGCCGCCGTGCCCGTGCTCGCGCTGTTCTTCTCGCTGCAGAAGTACATCGTCGGCGGGCTCACCCAGGGATCCGTCAAGGGCTGATCCTCTCTTCCGCACCGCTCGAAAGGCCGTCATGCACCGTCGCACGCGTTCCCTTCTCTCCTCCGCCCTGGCCACGGTCACCGCCGTCGCCCTGATCGGCGTCGCGCTGCCGGCGTCGGCCGCGCCATCCCAGGCATCCGTGCCGGCTGCTGTCGCCGCCACCGAACCGGTGGATGCCGGCATCACCGTCCCTCGGGTCGAGAACCTGCCCGACGACTTCATCGGCGGCGTCGACGTGTCGTCGGTGCTGTCTCTCGAAGAGTCGGGCGTCGTGTTCCGAGACTCCGACGGCACGCCGGGCGATCTGTTCGAGATCCTCGCCGACGCCGGGGTCACCGATGTGCGGGTGCGCGTGTGGAACGACCCGTTCGACGCGAACGGCAACGGCTACGGCGGCGGCGATGTCGACGTCGATCGTGCGATCGAGATCTCGCAGCGCGCGACGGATGCCGGACTCGGCGTGCTCGTCGACTTCCACTACTCCGACTTCTGGGCAGACCCCGCCAAGCAGCAGGTGCCCAAGGCCTGGGAGGGGATGACGGCTGACCAGGTCGCCGCCGAGGTCGGCACCTTCACCCGTGATGCCGTGCGACGACTGGTGGATGCGGGCGTCGACCTGCGCATGGTGCAGGTGGGCAACGAGACCAACGGCGGCGTGGCCGGGGTGCGCGGCTGGGATGACATGGCGAAGGTGTTCTCGGCAGGCTCCGCCGCCGTGCGCGCCGAAGCGCCCGACACCCTCGTCGCCGTGCACTTCACCAACCCCGAGCGGGCCGGCTTCTATGCCGACGTCGCAGCCCAGCTCGACCGCCGCGACGTCGACTACGACGTGTTCGCGTCGTCGTACTATCCGTTCTGGCACGGCACCCCCGAGAACCTCACGGCGGTGCTCTCGCACGTCGCCGAGACGTACGGCAAGAAGGTCATGGTCGCCGAGACCTCGTGGGCGTTCACGCTCGACGACGGAGACGGCCACGGCAATGTGGTCGACCTGCCGTCCGAGGCGACGCAGTATCCGGTGAGCGTGCAGGGTCAGGCCGATGCGGTGCGCGCGGTCGTGCAGGCTGTCGCCGACGTCGGTGAGGCCGGCATCGGCGTGTACTACTGGGAGCCCGCATGGCTGCCAGTCGGCACGCCCGCTCAGCTCGATGCGAACAAGGTGCTCTGGGAGCGCGACGGCTCGGGGTGGGCGTCGAGCTTCGCCGGCGAGTACGAGCCGCATGATGCCGGCCAGTGGTTCGGCGGATCGGCGTGGGACAACCAGGCGCTGTTCGGGTTCGACGGCACGGCATCCGATGCGCTGAACATCTTCTCCTACGTGCGCACCGGAGCCCAGGCCCCTCGCGCGGTCGAGTCGGTGCAGCCCGTGGCGCTGCAGCTGGTCGAGGGTGATGCGGTCGAGCTGCCCGGCGAAGTGTCCGTGCTCTACAACGACGGCTCGTCGGAGCAGCAGGCGGTCACGTGGTCGACCGGGGCGGAGTACATCGAGGGCGTCGGCGAGTATGCGATCGCGGGCGTGACGGAAGCGGGACTCGCGGCCTCCGCCACAGTGTCGGTCGCGGCGCGCAACTATCTGCGCAACCCTGGATTCGAGGATGCGGACACGAGCATGTGGAGCGCGACCGGGTCGGGCCTCACCCTGCGAGCATGGGATGACCCTCGGAGCGGCACCCATTCGGCGCACTTCTACGCGGCATCCGGATACTCGTTCGAGCTGTCGCAGACCGTGAGCGGGCTGCCCGCAGGGTCGTACGTCGCTCGGGCATCGCTGCAGGGCGACGGTGAAGGCTCGGACGGGCGGGCTTCGCTGTCGCTCTCGTCGTCTGCAGCGGGCCCCGCTGCGGCCTTCGGGTTCGACGGCTGGCGGGTGTGGTCGACGCCGACGACCGAGGCGCTGCAAATGGGTGCCGAGGGCACGGCGACCGTGCGGATCTCCGCGGCGCTGCCGGCGGGGGCGTGGGGCACGATCGACGATCTCGAGCTCGTGCGCGAACCGATGCCCGGTGCCGACACCACGCAGCTGCGGGAGCGGCGCGACGCGGCTGCGGCTCTCGACCTGACGACGTATGTCGAGTCGTCGACGACCGCCATGCCCGGTGCGATCGCGCGTGCCGACATCGTGCTCGCAGCGATCAGCCCGAGTGAGGATGCCGTGGCAGGAGCCGTGGCGACGCTCGATGACGCCGTCGACGCACTCGTGCGGAAGGACTCGGCGACGGCCGCCCCGGCTCGTGGAGTGCTGTCGCACGACAACGGCCATGACACCGGGCTGCTCGACGGCGACTTCACGCTCACCATGAATCTGTGGTGGGGGCAGAACGCCACCAAGCTGCGAGTGTTCGAGAACGGTGTGCTGATCGAGACGGTGCCGCTGACGTTCGGAGGCACCGGTGCGCAGACGGCACAGGTCGCCGTGACCGGCAAGGCGAACGGCAGCTACGTCTACACCGGCGAACTGGTCAACTCGCGAGGCGTGACGGCGGTGAAGCCCGTGACGGTGAAGGTGAAGGATGCGGCTCCCGGCACACCCGTGCTGTCGGCCGACAACTGGGACGGCGACGGGTCGTACACGCTCACCGCCGACATGTGGTGGGGCACGAACGCGACCTCGTACCGCCTGTACGAAGACGGTGTGCTGATCTCCGAGGGCGACATGGTCGCGAACAGCCCCGCCGCGCAGCGTGTGACGGTGCCGGTGTCGGGGCGGTCGGTGGGAAAGCACACCTACCGTGTGGAGTTCGTGAACGCCGCGGGCAGTACTGAGAGCAAGACGCTCACGGTGGCGGTCAAGCGCTGACGGCATCCGGCTGCGTCCTGAATCCGTGGTCGGGTCAGCACCGGATGCTTCTGTTCGTTGAGCGAGCGGAGCGAGACGAAACGCGGTGAGGACACCGGAGCGTTGAGCCCCTGCATCCTCACCGCGTTTCGTCTCGTCGCTGCGCTCCTCGCTCAACGAACGGAAGGGTGCGTCACTTGCTGAGGAAGTCCTTCAGCGCGGCGTTGACCTCGTCGGCGTGGGTCCAGAGCAGGCCGTGCGGGGCGCCCTCGACCTCGACGTAGGTCGCCGCGGGCACTGCCTGGTGGAACCGGCGGGCGGTGGCGTCGATCGGCAGGATGTTGTCCTTGGTGCCGTGGAGGATCAGCGTGGGCTTGCCGGCATCGCGCACTGCATCCACGTCGCCGCGGAAGTCCTCGATCCACGACGAGACCACGGCGTAGGCGGCGACAGGAGCGCTGCCGATCGCGACGTTCCAGCTGCCGGTGACGGCCTCCTGGCTGATGCGCGAGCCGAGGTTCTCGTCGAGGTTGTAGAAGTTCTTGTAGAAGTCGGTGAACCAGGCGAAGCGGTCGCCCTTGGCTGCGGCCTCGATGCCGTCGAACACATCCTGCGGCACGCCCTCGGGGTTGTCATCGCGCTGCACGAGGAACGGTTCGAGCGAGGCGAGGAACGCGAGCTTGGCGACGCGGTCGTGGCCATACGTGGCGACGTAGCGGGCGAGCTCGCCGGTGCCCATCGAGAAGCCGACGAGCACGACGTCGCGCAGGTCGAGGGTCTCGAGCACCGTGTTGAGGTCGGCGGCGAAGGTGTCGTAGTCGTATCCGGTGCCGACCTTCGACGACTGACCGAACCCGCGGCGGTCGTAGGTGATGACGCGGTAGCCCTGAGCGAGGAGCTCGCGGGTCTGGCGCTCCCAGCTGTGTCCGTCGAGCGGGTAGCCGTGGATCAGGACGACGGGCTGGCCCGATCCCTGGTCTTCGTAGTAGAGCTCGATCGGGGTGCTGTTCTCGTTTCCGACGGTGATGTAACCCATGATCCTGATCCTTTTCGATCCTGTGAGAACGGTCGTTCTCGGCTGATGTTGTCCACTGTAGAGAACGCTCGTTCTCATGTCAAGTACACTGAGGATATGACGGAGCAAACGGTGCGTGAACAGATCCTTGCGGCGGCGGACGAGCTCTACTACCGCAAGGGATACGCGGCTGTCGGCATGGACGAGCTGAGGGCCGCGGCCGGCGTGTCGCTGCGCCGCCTCTATGCGCTGTTCCCGTCGAAGACCGACATCGTCACGGCTGTCCTCGCCCGCAAGCACGGGGAATGGGAGTCGGGACTCACGGGGGCGGTGGCGGATGCCGGGGCTGATCCGCGCGACAGACTGCTCGCCGTCTACGGGTATCTCGAGGACTGGTTCTGCACCGACGATTTCCGCGGATGCGCTTTCATCAACGCGTTCGGCGAGCTCGGCGGCACGAACCCCGAGGTGGCCAAGATCGTCCGCGACCACAAGGCCTCCTTCCAGGCGTATATGGCGGGGCTCGTGGTCGCGGCCGGGGCGCCGGCATCGCTCGCCGCGCAGCTGTCGATCCTCGCGGAGGGGGCGCAGAGCACCGCGGCCATCGCCGCCGATCCGCAGGTCGCCGTGCAGGCGCGCAATGCGGCCGAGGTGCTGATCGACGCCGCCGTCGCCGCCTGACCGGCGCACTCGAGGGATTTAGCTAGCCTGGCTAGCCTTCTCGGATGCCGGTGTCAAGGCTGGTGTGTTCCCGCGCTCACGCGCGTATGGTGCGAGCATGGAATCCCGGACGCAGGACATCGCCCGCCAGTCGATCATCATCGCCTCGGCCACGTTCATGCTGATAGCCGCGGCTGTGGGGTCCGGCGCCTTCGGAGGCACCTCGGTCAGCGAGCTGCAAGACGGAGCGCTCTCGGCGCAGGGGTCGTATCTCGCCCCGGCCGGCCCCGCCTTCTCGATCTGGTCGCTGATCTATCTCGGCCTCATCGCCTACACGGTGTGGCAGGCGCTTCCGCCGCAGCGGGCGGATGAACGTCAGCGTGCGGTCGGCGGATGGATCGCCGCATCGATGATCCTGAACGGGCTCTGGCTCGTGACGGCGCAGTTCCTGTCTCTTCCGCTGACGGTGCTCGTGATCGCACTGCTGCTCGCCACCCTCGCTCGTGTCATCGTGATCCTCGGCCGCAGCCGTGCCCGGACCTGGCCCGAGCGCATCGTGGTCGACGGCGCGAACGGCCTGCACTTCGGTTGGGTCACCATCGCGACCGTGGCCAACACGACGGCGTGGTTCACGCAGATCGCCCCGGCAGCGTGGGCAGACCAGGCTGAGATCTGGGCGGTCGCCGTGCTCGCCGTCGTGCTCGTGATCGGAGTGGCCAGCGCGCTCGTCACTCGACGCATCGCCCCCGCTCTCGCGACCGCGTGGGGCCTCGGCTGGCTGGCCGTCGGCCGCCTGACCGGCGAACCCGAGAGCACCGTCACCGCCATCGCCGCGATCATCGTCGCGATCGTCCTCGTCGCCGCAGGCGTCTGGGGAGTGCTGCGCCGCCCGCGCGCCGACATCGCGCTCTGATTCAGCGCTCGGTCGCGAATAGCCTGTTCTCATGAGTGCGGATCAGCTGAGCTTTCACACGACGATCGGTGTCGAGGTCAAGGGCGAGACGTGGAGTTGCGTCGAGATACCCGGCTCCGCCGAGTTCTTCGGAACCGGGAAGACGGTCAGGGTCGACGCCCTGATAGACGATGTGAAGCTCGAGAACGTCGGCGCGATGGTGACCGGTACGGGTGGACACATGGTGTCGCTGAACGCGAAGGCGCGGAAGTCGCTGGGCAAGGACATCGGCGACACCGTCGAGGTCACCATCATGAAGCGTTGATCACGCACACCGTTCACAATTCAGCACAGACTGCGGCCGAACGCCCTGAACCCGTCTATTCCGCCGGCCGCCGCAAGTTCATGCTGAGTTGTGAACCGGGAATGACGAGAACGGCACGCCGGGGTCAGAGGACGAGCCGGTAACCCATCCCCGACTCGGTGAGCAGGTGTGCCGGTGCGCTCGGTTCGGCCTCGAGCTTCTTGCGCAGCTGCGACATGTACAGCCGCAGGTAGCCGGAGTCGGAGACCTGCTCGCTGCCCCAGATCTCCTTCAGCAGATCCTGCCGAGTCACCAGGGCGCCCGGATGCCGGGCGAGATGCTCGAGCATGCGCCACTCGGTGGGCGTGAGATGAACCCGCGTGCCCGCCCTGGTGACGGTCTTCGTCGCGAGGTCGACCACGACGTCGCCGAATCCGACGGTCGACTCGCCGCCGGCCGGCACCGACCGGCGAGACAGCGCCCTCAGCCGCGCGAGCAGCTCGTCGACCTGGAACGGCTTGGTGACGAAGTCGTCGGCTCCCGCATCCAACGCCTCGACCTTGTCCGCTGATCCGGTGCGGCCGGAGACGACGATGATCGGCACGGTCGTCCAGCCGCGCAGCGCCTGGATCACCTCGATGCCGTCGAGCCGCGGCATGCCGAGGTCGAGCATGATGATGTCGGGGTGCGTCTGCGCGGCGGCGGCCACGGCAGCGGCACCGTCAGCGGCCACGACCACCTCGTAGCCGTGGGCGGCGAGGGTGATGCGCAGCGCCCGCACCATCTGCGGGTCGTCATCGGCGATGAGGAGCTTCACTCCGTCTCCTCCTGCGTGAGATCGGGCTCTCCTGCCAGCGGCAGCGAGATGACCATGGTGAGTCCACCGCCGGGGGTGTCCTCGGGTGTCAGGGTACCGCCCATGCCCTCGGCGAATCCGCGCGACAGCGCGAGGCCGAGGCCGAGACCGGTGGTGTTGTCGGTGTCGCCGAGGCGCTGGAACGGCTGGAAGATGCGGTCGCGATTCTCTGCCGGCACGCCTTTGCCCCGGTCGATGACGCGGATCTCCGCACGCTCGCCGAGGGTGCTCGTCGACACGATCACCCGACTGTCGGCGGGCGAGTGGCGGTGCGCGTTCGCGATCACGTTCACCAGCACTCTCTGCAGCAGCACCGGATCGGCCGACACCGACGGCAGGTCGGCGTCCAATGCCAGCTCCACGTCGTCGGGGCCGAGGCCGAGTTCATCGACCGCCGCCAGCACGGGACCCGCGACATCGAGTCGCATGCTCGAGACCGCGAGCACTCCCGCCTGCACGCGGCTGACGTCGAGCAGATCCGTGACCAGCGACGACAGGGTGGCGAGGCTCTCATCCGCCGTGGCGAGCAGTTCTTCCCGATCGGATGCCGACAGTCTGTGCGCCCCGCGGAGTCCGCCGATCGCGGCGACGGCCGAGGCGAGTGGTCGGCGAAGGTCGTGGCTCACCGCCGAGAGCAGCGCACTGCGCACCTGGTCGGTCTCGGCGAGAGCGGCGACCTCGCGCGCTGTGGCACGCAGGTCGGTGTGCTCGATCGCCGCCGCGAGCTGGGCGACGATCGCATCGAGCAGTCGCCGGGCGGGGGTGTCGAGGGGCTCGCCGTGCAGCTCGAGCACGGCGGGAGACGATCCGCCCGCGCCGACCGGAATCGAGGTGGCCCGACCGTCTGGCACGGGTTCGCCGTCGCTCGCCAGCACCTCGCCCTCGGCGGTGAGCAGGCGCACACCGGTGAGACCGAAGGCCTCGCGCGTGCGACTGACCATCGCGAGCACGGCGTTGTCTCCGCGGAGCACGTTGCCGGCGACCGCGGCGAGGAGTTCGGCCTCGGCGGCGGCGCGCTGGGCCGTACGGGCTCGCCGTGCGGCCTGGTCGACGATGATGCTGACGAGGATCGCGATGATCACATAGAGCGCGAGGGCGAGCACGTGCAGCGGATGCGCGATCGTGATGGTGAAGATCGGCGAGACGAACAGGAAGTCCAGTGTGATGCCCGAGAGCACCGCCGCGAAGACGGCCGGTCGCAGCCCGCCCACGAGCGCGACGATCACCACGAGCAGCTGGAAGGCCAACACCTCGACCGTGATCGACTCGGGACTGCGGAAGGCGAACATCGCCCACGAGAGCAGTGGTCCGACGATGAGCGCGATCACGAAGCCGAGCAGCTGGCGTCGCCAGCCGAGCGCGCCGCCGGTGATGCGGGGGAGCGCAGCGCGCCCGCCCGCGGCGGCGTGCGTCACGATGTGCACGTCGATGTCTCCCGAGCGGCGGATGACCTCCGACCCGATGCCGGGTCCGGTGAGCGCGGCCGCGAGGCGACCGCGTCGGCTGACGCCGATCACGAGCTGCGTGGCGTCGGCGCCGTGCGCGAACTCGACGAGCGTGCCGGGGATGTCGTCGCCGATGATCTGGTGAAAGCTGCCGCCGAGCGACTCGACCAGTGAGCGCTGGGCGGCCAGTGCCCCCGGGGTCTCGTCGCGGAGGCCGTCTTGTGCGGCGATGTGCACTGCGAGCAGCTCGCCACCGGCCGAGCGGGCGGCGATTCGGGCCCCTCGACGCAGCAGCGTCTCGCCCTCGGGGCCACCGGTGAGGGCGACGACCACGCGCTCGCGCGCCTGCCAGGTGCCCTCGATGCCGTGGTCGGCGCGGTAGCTGCGCAGCGCGCTGTCGACCTCGTCGGCGAGCCACAGCAGCGCGAGTTCGCGCAGCGCCGTCAGGTTTCCGAGGCGGAAGTAGTTCGACAGCGCCGCGTCGATCCGCTCGGCCGGGTAGACGAGGCCCGCCGAGAGTCGATCGCGCAGCGACTGCGGCGCCAGGTCGACGACCTCGATCTCGTCGGCGGCGCGCACCACGGCATCCGGAATGGTCTCCTGCTGAGCGATGCCCGTGATCTTCTCGACCACGGCGTTCAGCGACTCGATGTGCTGCACGTTCACGGTCGTGACGACGTCGATGCCCGCGTCGAGCAGCGCGTCGACGTCCTGCCAGCGCTTCGCGTTCTGCGAACCGGGGGTGTTGGTGTGGGCGAGCTCGTCGACCAGCGCGATCTCGGGGTGCCGGGCGAGAACCGCCTGCAGGTCCATCTCGCTCAGCGGCACGCCCCGGTGCAGATCGGTGCGGCGAGGCACCTCGGGGATGCCGATGGTCTGCGCCGCCGTCGCCGCGCGGTCGTGAGTCTCGACGATCGCGATCACGACGTCTCGGCCCTCGTCGAGCAGTCGGCGGCCTTCGACGAGCATCTCGAAGGTCTTGCCGACACCGGGGGCTGCGCCGAGCAGCACGCGGAGTCGGCCGCGTCGCGGCATCCGCTCTGCCGTCATCAGCCCTCCTGCTCATCGAGCGCGAGATTGAGTTCGGCGACGTTGATGCGTTCTTCGCCGAGGAATCCCAGATCCCGCCCTTGAATCCTAGACTCCACGAGGTCGCGCACCTGCTGTTCGGGCAGGCCGCGCTCCTCGGCCACCCGTGGCACCTGCAGCAGGGCGTAGGCGACGCTGATGTGCGGGTCGAGGCCCGAGCCCGATGCCGTCACTGCGTCGGCCGGAACGGCGTCGGGACTCGCTCCTTCGCGCTCCGCGATGGCCGCCTGACGCTCGCCGATCGCCGTGACGAGGTCGGGGTTCTCGGGCCCCAGGTTGCTGCCGCTCGAGCCCGCTCCGTCGTACCCGTCACCGGCGGCAGACGGACGCGACTGGAAGTACTCGGGAAGCGCCTCGCCGTCGGCATCCGTGAAGGACTGCCCGATCAGCGAGCTGCCCTTGTCGTCTGCGAGCGGCGAGCCGTTCGCCTGGAACGGCATCAGCAGCTGGCCGATGCCGGTGACGACCAGCGTGTAGCCGACGCCGAGCACGAGGGTGAGCACGAGCATCGCGCGGATGGCGACGCCGGTGGTGCGGGCCACGGTGCGGGAGGAGGACATGAGATGCCTTTCAAAGAAGTCGGTCGTTGAGCGAGGAGCGGGTGACCTCGCCCGGTCGTTGAGCGAGGAGCGAAGCCCCGAGACGAAACGCGGTGAGTCGCGCTCAGAAGCCGGGGATGAGGGTGATCACGAGGTCGATCAGCTTGATGCCGATGAACGGTGCGATCACGCCGCCGAGGCCGTAGACGAGCAGGTTGCGCTGCAGGATCTGCGAGGCGCTCGCCGGGCGATACTTCACTCCTCGGAGTGCCAGCGGGATCAGGAACACGATCACGATGGCGTTGAAGATGATCGCGCTGGTCACGGCGGATGCCGGCGAGTGCAGCTGCATGATGTTGAGCGCCGCGAGGCCGGGGAAGACGCCCATGAACATCGCCGGGATGATGGCGAAGTACTTGGCGATGTCGTTCGCGAGCGAGAACGTCGTGAGCGCTCCGCGGGTGATGAGCAGCTGCTTGCCGATGCGCACGATGTCGATGAGCTTCGTGGGATCGGAGTCGAGGTCGACCATGTTGCCGGCCTCCTTCGCCGCCGACGTGCCGGTGTTCATCGCGACGCCGACGTCGGCCTGGGCGAGCGCCGGGGCGTCGTTCGTGCCGTCGCCTGTCATCGCGACGAGGCGGCCGCCCTCCTGCTCGCGCTTGATCAGTTCGAGCTTCTGCTCGGGAGTCGCCTCGGCGAGGAAGTCGTCGACCCCTGCCTCCTTCGCGATCGCGGCGGCGGTCAGCGGGTTGTCGCCCGTGATCATGACGGTGCGGATGCCCATGCTGCGGAGCTCTTCGAACCGCTCGCGCAGGCCGTCTTTCACGATGTCCTTGAGGTGCACGACGCCGAGCACCTCGCCGATGCCCTCGGCAGGCTTCACGGCGACGACCAAGGGGGTGCCGCCGCTCGACGCGACGCCGTCGGTCAGGGTGGTGAGCTCGGCATTCGAGTCGAGTCCGAGCCAGGCGCTGATCGCCGAGCCTGCACCCTTGCGGATCTGCGTGCCGTCGGGCAGGTCGAGGCCGGACATGCGGGTCTGCGCGGTGAACGGCACGACGACGGCTCCGACCGGCTCCTCGACCTGGATGCCGTGAGACGCGGCCAACGCGACGATCGACGCGCCCTCGGGCGTGGGGTCGGCGAGGGATGCGAGGGCGGCGACGCGCAGCAGCTCCTCGGGGTCGACCCCCGCGAGCGGCAGCACCTCGTGGGCCTGTCGGTTGCCGTAGGTGATGGTGCCGGTCTTGTCGAGCAGCAGGGTGGTGACGTCTCCCGCGGCTTCGACCGCGCGTCCCGACATGGCGAGCACGTTGCGCTGCACGAGGCGGTCCATGCCGGCGATGCCGATGGCCGAGAGCAGGGCGCCGATCGTCGTGGGGATCAGGCACACGAGCAGGGCGATCAGCACCGGGATGCTGACGGGCGAGGCCGCGTACGACGCGATCGGGTTGAGCGCCAGCACCACGACGACGAACACGATCGACAGGCTCGCGAGCAGGATGTTCAGCGCGATCTCGTTGGGGGTGCGCTGACGGCTCGCGCCCTCGACCAGGGCGATCATGCGGTCGACGAACGTCTCGCCGGGCTTCGAGGTGATGCGCACGACGATGCGATCAGACAGCACCCGTGTGCCGCCGGTGACGGCGCTGCGGTCTCCGCCGGATTCGCGGATGACCGGCGCGCTCTCGCCGGTGATCGCCGACTCGTCGACGGTCGCGATGCCCGCGACGATGTCGCCGTCTCCGGGGATCAGCTCTCCCGCCGCGACGATCACGATGTCGTCGCGCTGGAGCTCGGCCGACGAGACGTCGACGGTTTCGGAGCGCTCTGCCGTGGCATCCGCACCGGCGTCGTGCCGGACGACCTTGCGTGCCATGGTGCTGGTCCGGGTCTTGCGCAGGCTCGCAGCCTGGGCCTTGCCGCGGCCCTCGGCCACCGACTCGGCGACGTTGGCGAACAGCACGGTGAGCCACAGCCAGATGGCGATGCCCCAGGTGAACGGCGCGGGCACCGGGGTTCCGCCCGAGTCGGCGGGGCCTCCGAGGAAGGGCTCGGCGATCGCGAGCACGGTGGTGAACGCGGCGCCGACCCAGACGAGCAGCATCACGGGGTTGCGCACGAGCGAGGCGGGGTTGAGCTTGCGCAGCGCGCCCGGCAGGGCCTGGGTCAGCTGCGCCCAGCCGAACGCGCGGGGCGGTTCGGTCGAGGCGGATGCCGCGGCATCCTGCTGTTCCGACGGCGTCTCGGAGGGGGTGGTGATGAGGGTCATGTCAGACGAGTCCTTCAGCGAGGGGTCCCAGTGCGAGCACGGGGAAGTAGGTGAGTGCCGTGATGATGACTGTGACGGCCGAGAGGAGGCCGACGAACTGCGGTCGGTGCGTGGGCAGCGTTCCGGTGTTCTCCGGCACGCGCTGCTGCGCGGCGAACGATCCGGCGAGGGCCAGCACGAGCACGATCGGCAGGAAGCGGCCGAGCAGCATCGCGATGCCGAGTGCGGTGTTGAACCACGGGGTGTTCGCGGTGAGGCCGGCGAAGGCCGAGCCGTTGTTGTTCGACGCCGAGGTGAAGGCGTAGAGCACCTCGCTCATGCCGTGCACGCCGGGGTTGAGGATGCTGGTCGCCTCGACGTCCGCCCGGATTCCCGGGATCGCGAAGCTCAGCGCCGTGCCGACCAGCACGAGGGTGGGCGTCACGAGGATGTAGAGGCTCGCGAGCTTGATCTCCTTCGGGCCGATGCGCTTGCCGAGGTACTCGGGGGTGCGGCCGACGAGCAGTCCGCCGACGAACACCGCGATGATCGCGAGCACGAGCATGCCGTAGAGACCCGATCCGACGCCGCCGGGGGCGACCTCGCCGAGCATCATGTTGAGCATCGGCATCATGCCGCCGAGTGCCGTGTACGAGTCGTGCATCGAGTTGACCGCGCCGGTCGACGTCAGGGTGCTGGCGCTGCCGAAGAGCGTGGATCCGAGGATGCCGAAGCGCGCCTCCTTGCCCTCCATGGCCGCCCCTGCGAGTTCGGGAGCGCTGCCGCGGCCGGCGAGCTCGAGTGCCGAGAGGGCGAAGGTCGAGATCAGGAAGATCGTTCCCATCACGGCGGCGATCGCGTAGCCCTGGCGGTTGTCGTCGATCATGCGGCCGAACGTGCGGGGGAGTGCGAACGGGATCACCAGGATCAGCAGGATCTGCAGCAGGTTGGTCCAGCCCGTCGGATTCTCGAACGGGTGCGCCGAGTTGGCGTTGAAGAAGCCACCGCCGTTGGTGCCGAGCAGCTTGATGGCCTCCTGCGAGGCGACCGGTCCGCCGGGGATGGTCTGCGTGCCCCCGGAGACGGTGGTCACGTCGGTGAAGCCGGCGAAGTTCTGCACCACGCCGCCCGCGATCAGGGCGATCGCGCCGATCAGGGCGATCGGCAGCAGGATGCGGCCGAGCCCGCGGATCAGGTCGACCCAGAAGTTGCCGATCGTGGTCGAGCCGCGGCGGGCCAGGCCGCGGGTCAGTGCGACGGCGACGGCCAGGCCGACGGCGGCCGAGACGAAGTTCTGCACTGTGAGGCCCGCGAGCTGCACGGTGTAGCCCATCGTCTGCTCGGGCGAGTACGACTGCCAGTTGGTGTTCGCGACGAAAGACGCGGCGGTGTTGAACGCCAGGCCCTCGGGCACGGCCGGGAGTCCGAGCGACTCGGGCAGGAAGCCCTGCAGACGCTGCAGCCCGTAGACGAGCAGCAGGCCGACGACCGAGAACGCGAGGACGCTGCGGGCGTAGGCACGCCACGTCTGCTCGGATGCCGGGTCGACGCCGATCAGACGGTAGATGCCCCGCTCGGCCTTCAGATCACGAGGGGTGCTGAAGACGTGCGCCATGTAGTCGCCGACGGGGCGGTAGAGCAGCACGAGGGCGACGATCAGGACGGCGGCCTGGAGGACGCCGAACCAGAGTTCGGCGTTCATCGAAGAGCCGGCGCCCATCAGAACTTCTCCGGGGCGACGAGAGCCACCACGAGGTAGACGACGGCGGCCACGGCGAGGGCGGCGGCGATGATCTCGAAGACGATCACAGTCGTTCCACCCCCTTCGCGACCAGGGAGACGAGGGCGAACAGCGCGAGAGTCAGCGCGATGTAGATGATGTCGAGCACGAGACTCGATATAACTCCCGTGCGGACCGGCATATGGCGATCCTCACGCTTTGCCTACGGGGGCGTGCGGGATGCATGCGAGTTGCTCACGTTCCGAGGTCGTGTGGACTTTTTCGCGCCTCGATGTCGCATCCCGCCGTCGTCGTTCGTGGTGCAGGTAGGAGGCGACCGTTTCGGGTGGTCTCGCAGATGAGAGGCACGGTGACGACGTGTACAACGATCCGATGATGGCGAGTGTTCTCTACCGGCTGGAGGCAGAGGAGGCAGAGCAGGCCATCGAGCGGCGCCGCGTCGCCCTCGAGCATCCCGGCATGATCAGGCGGCCGTCGCTGTGGGCTCGCGCTCGCCGCGTCTGGACGGGCGGCCCTTCTCGCCGACGCCGTGAGCGGCAATGATCGTGGTGACGGCTGGTTCGCTGCAGATCCTGCTGGTTCGACCGGATGGAGAGAGCACAGATGACGCGATGGGGCGGCGCCCAGGGGTCTCGTCACGGAATGACGCGATGATTGCGGATGCCGGGCGGTCGCGACGCGCTGACATCGACGTGCGCGTCGCCCAGGTGTACCGCGAGGAGTGGGCGAGGATCGTCGCCGGTCTGACGCGGCGCTGCGGTGATCTCGGGCTCGCCGAGGAGATGGCCGCTGAGGCGTTCGCCTCTGCAGTCGAGCGGTGGCCGGCCGAGGGCGTGCCACCGAATCCGGGCGGATGGATCACCACCACCGCCTATCGCAAGGCCATCGATCGGCTGCGTCGGGAGTCGTCGCGCGACGCGAAGCAGCGGGAGGCACTGATGCTGCACGATCCCGAACCGCCCGAGCCGACCGGCGCCATCGACGACGATCGGCTGCGCCTGCTCTTCACGTGCTGCCATCCGGCGCTGTCGCTCGAAGGGCGCGTCGCCCTCACTCTGCGCGTGGTCGCCGGCCTCACGGTCGAGGAGATCGCGCGAGCCTTCCTGATGCAGGAATCCGCTGTGCGGCAGCGCATCACACGAGCGAAGTCGAAGATCAAGACCGCGCAGATCCCCTATCAGGTGCCCGCGCCTGAAGATCTGCGCGTGCGCATCGACGGGGTGCTGGCGGTGCTCTATCTCGTGTTCAACGAGGGCTACTTCGCATCCGGCTCCGAGATGCCGGCGCTCCGCAGCGAGCTGACCACCGAGGCGATCCGGCTCACCAGACTCGTGAGAGAGCTGCTGCCCGACGACGCAGAGGTCGCGGGGATCCTGGCGCTGATGCTGCTCAGCGAGGCGCGCTCTCCGGCCCGGATCACGGCGAAAGGCGAGCTCGTGCGGCTCGATGAGCAGGACCGCGGGCTGTGGAATCGTGAGCTGATCGACGAGGGCCTGTCGCTTCTCGACCGACTGCGCGGGGCGGTTCCCGGTCGCTACACGCTGCTCGCCCAGATCAATGCGGTGCATGCGGCGGCCGTGGATGCTGAGCTCACCGACTGGCAACGCATCGTCGAGCTCTACGAGCAGCTGGAGCGCGTCGACCCGAGTCCGGTCGTCACCCTGGGCAAGGCCGTGGCGATCGCCGAACGGGACTCACCACAGCAGGCGCTGGTCATCGTCGAGTCGCTGCGCGATGCACTGGCGGACTTCCATGGCTTGCAGGTGACTCGGGCCGAGCTGCTGCGCGCGGCGGGCAGACCTGCAGATGCCATGGACGCCTACGACCGAGCGATCTCGTTGGCGAGCAACGACGCCGAGATCGCCCACCTGACCCGGCGCCGCGATGAGATCGCGGTGCCACTCGTGCCCGGACCCTCCGGGACCACGTCGAACGGAGAGAGCAGATGAGCAACAAGTACCTCGTGATCCACATGACCGACCCGACTGGCGGCACGATGCCGCAGGGAGAGGATCAGCGCCTGCTCGAAGACTGGGCCGAGGAAGGCGACGCGGCGGGCCGGCTGGGCGACGGTGCACCCGTAGCAGGCCCTGAGGAGGCGAAGTCCGTGGCTGTGCGAGACGGCAAGGTGCTCGTCACCGACGGTCCGTTCCCCGAGTTCAAGGAGTGGTTCGCGGGCTACGACATCGTGACCGCCGAGTCGATCGACGAGGCCGCGAGCTTCATGGCGACGCATCCGACCGCCGTGATGGGGAGGGTCTACATCTTGCCGGTGGTGAAGCTCCCCTGGGACGCCTGACCGCACCCGGCTGACAGGCCGCGAGACGGACACTCACCGGATCACACCCCCACCGGATCTACACTCAGCGAGTGAGTGCGACGCGACGGCGGCTGGGAGCAGGGACGATCATCGTCCTGGCGCTCATCGCCGTGGCACTCGTCTGCATCGTCACGGGCATCCTGCCGTCAGCGGATGCCGGGGCGCTCGGTGCCCGCATCGCACCGGTGCTCGGGTTCGTCATCGCGATCACGATCGTCGCCGAGCTGGCCCGGGATGCCGCGGTGTTCGACGTCGTCGCTCAGCGTCTGGCTCGATGGGGGCACGGGCGCGTCATCCTGCTCTGGTTGTCTGTCGTGGTGCTCGCCGTCATCAGCACGGTGTTCCTGTCGCTCGACACCACGGCGGTCATCGTGACGCCGGTCGTGGTCGTGCTCGCGCAGAGCGTCGGCATCCCTCCGCTGCCGTTCGCCCTCGTCACGGTGTGGCTGGCGAACACCGCATCTCTCGCACTGCCCGTCTCGAACCTCACGAACCTGCTCGCGGCACGGTCGATCGGTGACGACCCGCTCGCGTTCCTCGCGCTGAGCTGGGCGCCGACGCTCGTCGGGGTGCTCGTGCCCGTCGTGATCCTCACGCTGAGACACCGACGCACGCTCTTCGGCGGGTATCGCACTCCTACAGGCGGCGACCCTTCCGACCGGGTGCTCTTCTGGGCGGCGTCCGGCATCCTGCTGCTCCTGATGCCGCTGCTCGCCCTGACCCATGACGTGTGGATCCCCGCGACGGTCGCCGCGCTCGTGCTCATCGTCGTGTTCGGCATCCGGCGTCGTCATGTGCTGCGACTCTCGCTCGTGCCATGGCAGGCGATCGGCCTGGCGGCGGCCCTGTTCGTCGTGGTCGAGACCGCGCACGCGAACGGCATCCTCGACTTCCTGTCGGTGCTCGCGACCAGTGGACACGCGCCCGCAGAGCTGCTGCGTCTCGCGGCAGCGGGAGCGCTCGCCGCGAACGGGGTCAACAACCTGCCCGCCTACCTGATCCTCGAACCCACCGCCGGCGACCCGGTCGCGCTCATGGCACTGCTGATCGGGGTGAATCTCGGACCGCTGATCACACCGTGGGCGTCGCTCGCCACGTTGCTCTGGCACCACAGAGTGGTGTCGCTGGGTGTCGAGATCCGCTGGGGCAGCCTGATGCTCTGGGGTGCGATCGTCGCCGTGCCGACGGTGCTGGTCGCCACTCTCGTGCTCGCGTTCGTCGCAGGCTGAGATCGTTCATCCCGGCGCTGGCCCGGGGTAGGGAAAAGGGCAGCGACTCAGGTCACGGGATCTGGGGGAGGTCCGCGGCACGACATGGGGAGTGTGTGCCGGGTGAGGGTCGCTGCCCTACGCCTACACGCTACGCACATGTCGCCGGATCCGGTGAAACTTCAGTGCCTGATGTATGGTGCGAGGCCATGACACCGGCATAAAGTGTGCCCGTGGGCGACATCAGCGCATCTCTGCCGATTCGGCCGCGGCAGCTGATCCGCGACCAGGTCTTCGCCACGCTCGCCGAAGAGATCATCTCTGGGCGCATGCAGCCCCTCGAAGAGATCCGCGACCAGGATCTGCAGGCCGAATACGGCGTCTCCCGCACGCCCATCCGCGAGGCCCTGAACCGCCTCGCCGACCTCGGGCTCATCGAAGTCAGCACCAACCGGTTCACTCGCGTCGCCCCGGTCGATCTCGACGCCCAGGCCGACCGTGTCGAGACCGCCGTCGCGATGATCGGATACTGCGCGGTCAAAGCCGTGCCGACCTACACCGACGAACAGGTCGCGTCGCTGCAGGGGCGCATCGACGGTCTGCTCGCCGCCGGCCTGGCAGGTGCCTCCAGCCGTGAGGGCCTCAGTCTCTGGTACGCGCTGTGGGGTGAGATCGTGCTGAGCGCCCACAACCAGACGATGATCGACATCCTCGACGGGCAGCTCGCCCTGCACCTGACCAGAACCGTGCCAGCGCAACCGGTCGCCGCCGAGCTCGTCGACTTCATGCGCACGGGTCTCGAGCAGCTGCGCGCGCTGCTCGAGCGACGGGATGGCGTGGGGGTGCGCGAGGTCATCGAACCTCTGTTCCTGAGATCGACGATCGAGCCGCTCCGAGCGGCGGCTGCGCTCGCCGCCGCATCTGCCTCCAGCGATCCGACACGCATCGGCCGATCACCCGGGGAATGACATGCCCGACCGGCGGATCGACAAGCTGAACTCCACGCGACTGCTGGGAGGGGTCGAGCAGCCACTGCCCCTCTTCACCTCGAGAGCGGATGCCGTCGTCGACTCGCTCGCGCACTCGATCGAGTCGGGCGAGCTGGCCCCCGGCGACCCCCTGTCGGTCACGGCCCTCGTGCAGCGCCTCAACGTCGCCGCCGGCACCGTGCGATCGGCCCTCGGCGCGCTCGAGGCGATGCACCTGATCGACCACCGGCTCAACAGGGCGTCCGTCGTCGTGACACCGACCCCCGCGTGGTTCGTCGCCGTCGCCGCCGAGTGCTCGGGGCTGTCGATCGCGGCGGCCGACCTGGGCATCGCGCACGCGACCGAGGCGCAGGTCACTGAGTTCGCCGCGAGGGCGGCGACCGTCAGAGAACTCTGGGAGACCGACGACAACGACCAGGTCGTCGGAGCAGAGGGGCTGTGGGAGCTGCTCGACCTGCTCGCGGTGTTCTCGCGCAACCGATACCTGAGCGCCCTGCACGCGTCGAAGAGACCTGCGCTGGTGCTCGGCATCCGCTCGCTCAGCCGACCTCGCAACCCCGCGATGCTGCGATCGGTCGTCGACGTTCTGGTCGCCGCCGCGCGCGATCGCGACCGGCTCGAGGCGACCGACCTGGTCAGAGACCTCTACACCTTCGTGGTCGACGGGGTCACAGACCTCTGACCGTCGGCGTCCACTCCTCGGCGAGGATGCCGTAGTTCAGTCCGTCGAGCCACTCGCCCGACCGGTGCAGAGCGGTCTTGCGACTGAACTCCTCTCGACGCATGCCGAGTCGCTCCATGAGGCGCCATGACGGCTCATTGTCGGCGAAGCAGCCGGCGTGCACGCGGCGCAGCCCCAGCGGACCGAAGCAGACGTCGATCACCGCGCGGATCTCCTCGGTCGCGTAGCCGCGCCCTGTGTGGTCCGGGTCGAGCACCCATCCGAGCTCGGCCTCGACGCCCTTCGCCTGATCCGCGACCTCGAGCTGCGCCCACCCGTCGCCGATCCTGATCATGATGTCGCCGATCGGCACGGGCGCCAGGTCGTCGTCTGCGGGCAGCAGCTCGACGACGTGCATCGAGGCGAGCCGCTCAGGGTCGAGGTATCGCTCGCGGAATGCCTCGATCGTTCCAGGCGCCAGCCCGAGCCAGCGGTTCACGTCGGGCAGCCGCCGCCACTGCCACATCGCGTCGACATCGGGGGCGCTCATCGGCCGGATCTGCAGCCGTTCGGTGCGGACGGGCCAGACGTCGGTGCGCGGCGAATCTGTCATCGCCCCAGCCTATTGAGCCGTCTGATCCGCGACGCGGCGCATCTCGGCCGCGAGCGCCGCGTTCGTCCGCTCGTAATGCCCCGTGATGTTGTCTCGCACCTCGGGAGACTTGTTCTGGCTCAGCTTGGCGCGCGCATCGAAGCGGTCGACGCGCATTCTCAGGCCCACGGTGCCCTTCGCCGCGCGACGCGTGCCGGCCTCGTCCTCCGACAGGCTGCGCCCGTGCGGCGTGCCCTTCTCGAAGTGGTCGGTGAGCTGCGCGAGCATGGCGTAGTTCTTCTCCTCGCTGAGGATCTCGGGTGTGCCGTAGAGGTGGGCGGTGACGTGGTTCCAGGTCGGCACCAGGTCTCCCGGCGCGTAGAGACTGGGCGACACGTAGTCGTGGGGGCCCTGGATGATCACGAGGATCTCGTGGTCTCCCAGCTCGTGCAGCTGCTCGTCGGGTCGGCCGAAGTGACTCGCGATCACGATCTCGTGCTCGTCTTCGATCAGCAGGGCGGGATAGTGCGAGGCGACCAGTCCGGTGCTCGCGGGCGACACGAACGTGGCCCACGGGTTGCCGCGGATGAGGCGCTTCACCTCGAGTGGGTCGGTCATCAGGTAGCGGGGTGTGTGGCGCATCAGAACTCCTCGTTCAGGGGGTGAGTGGTGGGTCGGGGATGGATCAGTCGGGTGCGCACGGCGAGCGCGGCGCACAGGATGACGGCTATGCCACCCAGTGCGGTGGGCCAGCCGATCTGCTCGTGAAGAAGCAGCGCGGCCCAGGCGATGCTCATCACGGGCTGGACCAGCTGGATCTGGCTGACCTGGGCCATGGGCCCGATCGCGAGCCCGCGGTACCAGGCGAAGAATCCGAGGAACATGCTGACCACGGCGAGGTACGCGAAGGCGAGCCACTGCACCGGCGAGGCGGATGGCGGGTGGGTGAGCGCCGATCCCAGCGTGAGCGCGAGCATCAGCGGCGCCGCGAGCACCAGCGCCCAGGACACGGTCTGCCACGATCCGAGTTCCCGCGCCAGCAACCCGCCCTCGGCGTACCCGATGGCCGCCGCGAGCACCGCGCCGAACAACAGCAGATCGGCCCAATGGAGTTCGCCCAGGCCGCCGTTCTGCAGCGAGGCGAAGACGACCGCCGCGGCGGCACCCACAGCAGCGAACCACCAGAACGCTCGTCCGGGGCGCTCGCGGGTGCGCAGCACCACCATCACGGCTGTCGCTGCGGGCAGCAGGCCGATCACCACGGCGCCGTGGCTCGCAGGCGCAGCGGTCATGGCGAACGACGTCAGCAGGGGGAACCCCGCGACCACGCCGCCGGCGACGATCGCGAGGCGCCACCACTGCGCCGTGGTCGGCGGATGCTGACGTGTCACCGCCAGCGCCAGGGCGGCGAGTGCTGCGGCGACGACCGCGCGGCCGGATCCGATGAACAGCGGCGAGAGGCCGCCGACCGCGATGCGGGTGAGAGGGAGAGTGAACGAGAAGGCGGTGACGCCGAGGAGTCCCCACCAGAGTCCGGGACTCGAGGATAGCGGCGCACGTGGGCGGACGATAACGCTACTCTGTTGTTTCATGAGTCAGGATAGCAGTGACCGGATCGTGGCCGGCCTCCGCCGGTGGATCGCGTCGGCTCCGCCGGGCGCCCGCGTGCCGTCGAATCGCGCCCTCGTCGCAGAGTACGGTGCGAGCCCCGTCACGGTGCAGAAGGCCATGGCGCACCTGGCGCGACTGGGGCTGGTCGAGTCGAGGCCCGGATCAGGCACGTTCGTGCGGGCACAGCGACCACCTCGCGCTGCGGACTACGGCTGGCAGACGTCCGCCCTCGGGGCGCCTCCCGCCCGACTCGCCGGTCTCACCTCGACGCAGCGCACCGTCGCCCCCGATGCGATCGGCATGCACTCGGGGTACCCCGCCGTCGAGCTGCTTCCCGAACGTCTCGTCCGCCAGGCGATCACCCGCGCGGCGCGCACCTCCTCGGCGCTCACCCGTTCACCCGCCGCCGGGCTGCCCGAACTCCAGGCATGGTTCGCCGCCGAGCTCGCGGCATCCGCACCGGCAGACGTCGCTCCAGCATCCGCGAGGGATGCACTCGTCATCGCGGGCAGTCAGAGCGGGCTGAGCTCGATCTTCCGAGCTGTGGTCGGCGCCGGCCAGCCGCTGCTGATCGAGTCCCCCACCTACTGGGGTGCGCTGCTCGCTGCTGAGCAGGCAGGGGTGGTCCTGGTGCCGATCCCGTCGGGCCCCCACGGTCCGGATCCGGATGCCGTCGAGCGAGCCTTCGCCGAGACCGGGGCTCGCGCGTTCTACGCGCAACCCACATTCGCGAACCCGACCGGCGCCAGGTGGCCGGCGGCGACGGGCCTCGCCGTGCTCGAAAGCGTGCGTCGACACGGGGCCTTCCTCATCGAAGACGACTGGGCGCACGATCTGGCCATCGATGGCGATCCGCGGCCGATCGCGGCGATGGACGATGACGGCCATGTCGTCTATCTCCGCTCGCTGACCAAGAGCGTCTCACCGTCGCTGCGGATCGCAGCGCTGATCGCCCGCGGCCCGGCTCGCGAACGCATCCTCGCCGACCGCGCCGCCGAGTCGATGTACGTGAGCGGGGTGCTGCAGGCCGCAGCGCTCGACGTCGTGACCCAACCGGCCTGGCGGACTCACCTCCGTGGATTCAGAGAACAGTTGCGGGCGCGACGGGATCTGCTGCTTTCGAGCCTCGCCGAGCACGCGCCGACGGCGATCGTCGAGACGGTGCCGACCGGCGGCCTCAACCTCTGGGCGCGGCTTCCGGAGGGCACCGATGTCGTCGCAATCGTTCGCGCATGCGAGGCGCGCGGCCTCATCATCTCTCCCGGGTCCGAGTGGTTCCCCGCCGAGCCCTCCGGGTCGTATGTGCGCCTCAACTACGCCCACGCCGACCCGTCGCGTTTCCCGGAGGCGGCAAGAATCCTCGGGGGTGTGCTCGCCGCATCCTGAGCAGCGTCAGCTCTCGGGCGGACCTTCGGGCCGGTGCGCGCGACGCCCGCTCACGACGACCGGACGCCCCGCACGCTCCTGCCCGGGCAGGGGACGCGAGCGCCGTCCATAGATCAGCTCGGACGAGTCGAGCAGCCACGGCACGAGCGTGATCGACACCCCGTGCACGAGCATCAGCTGGTTGGCGAGACGACGCGAGCGCCGGTTGTGGAGGAATGTCTCCCACCAGTGCCCCACGATGTACTGCGGCAGGTAGACCGTGACCACCGACGAGCCGTGCTTCTCGCGGTACTGCGTGATGAACTGGGTCACCGGCTGAGCGAAGGACCGGAACGGCGACTCGACGATCACCAGGGGGATCGGCACGAGGTGGTCGGCCCATTCCTTCTGCAGCTGCGCGGCATCGTCGGATGCCACGGCGACGTGCACCGCCAGCGTCTTGCCGTGCTTCGCGGCGACCGCATAGTCGATGGCCTTGATGACGGGCTTCTGCAGACGGTTGACGAGCACGATCGCCAGGTCGCCCGTCGCGCCGAACTTCGTCGTGTCGTCGATCGCGATCTCGTGCTCGACGTCGCGGTAGTACCGCTTCACGCCCATCATCAGGAACGCCAACACCGGGATCGCGAAGAACACCAGGTACGCGCCGTGCGTGAACTTCGTGATCGTCACGATCAGCAGCACGGCGACGGTCATTGCGGCGCCCACCGAGTTGATGACCAGGCCGATCCTCGCCGAGCGGCGATCGGATGCCGAGGCGCCGTCGATTCCCGATCCTGACGTCTTCTCGGCCGGTCCGCGCAGGATGCGCCTCCAGTGACGCACCATGCCGATCTGCCCGAGCGAGAACGACACGAAGACGCCGATGATGTACAGCTGGATCAGCGTGGTGAGCTTCGCCTGGAACACCACCAGCACCGCGATCGCGGCGATGCCGAGCACGATCATGCCGTTCGAGAACACCAGGCGGTCACCGCGGGTGTTCAGCGCCTTGGGCGCGTATCCGTCGCGGGCCAGTACCGAGCCGAGCAGCGGGAAGCCGTTGAAGGCGGTGTTGGCCGCCAGCAGCAGCACGCACGCCGTCGCGGCCTGAATGATGAAGAACAGGATGCTGCCGCCGCCGAACGTCGCCGAGGCGATCTGCGCCATCAGGCTCGGCTGCGGGTTCGAGCAGTCGAAGCCGATCAGGTCGCAGGGGTTCTCGGCGTAGTGCACCCCGGTGATCAGCGCGAGTGCGGTGAGACCGGCGAAGAGGCAGGCCGCGATCGAGCCCATCAGCACGAGCGTGGTCTGCGCGTTGCGCACCTTGGGCGTGCGGAAGGCGGGCACGCCGTTCGACACCGCCTCGACGCCGGTGAGGGCCGAGCATCCGCTCGAGAACGCGCGCAGAATCAGGAGGATGACCGCAGCCTGCCCGAGGTCTTCGGAGTGCACGGCGAACTCGGCGCTCGACGCCACCGGTGCATCGCCGAGGAACGTGCGGATGAGTCCCGTCACGATCATGAAGCCCACCGAGCCGATGAACACGTAGGTGGGGATGGCGAAGACGAGCGACGCCTCGCGCACCCCGCGCAGGTTCACGATGATGATGAGGATCACGAATCCGACCGCGAGCTCGACCCGCAGGGGATCGAGCCCGGGCACGGCCGAGATGATGTTGTCGACACCGGAAGCGACCGACACGGCGACCGTCAGCACGTAGTCGACCAGCAGGGCCGCCGCCACGATGACGCCGGGGATCTCGCCGAGGTTCTTCGAGGCGACCTCGTAGTCGCCGCCACCCGATGGGTAGGCCTTGATGAGCTGCCGGTAGCTGAGCACCACGACGATCAGCAGCACCACCACCGCCACCGCGACGATCGGCGTGAACGACAGGAAGGTGAGCCCGCCGATGAGCAGGATCATCACCAGCTCCTGCGGCGCATAGGCGACCGAGCTCAGCGCATCCGATGCGAAGATCGGCAACGCCATCTTCTTGGGGAGCAGCTGATCGTCGACCTGCGCACTCGTCAGCGGGTCGCCGATCAGGATGCGCTTCACGCGAGGAGGAGCGTCGGTGTTGCCGCGGGTTTCTTCTGACACGTCGGGCGACATTACGCCCGCAAACGGCTTCCTCACGCGTTCCTCACGGAATCCCTACGGGTGCTCGAGCGTCCCTAACGGAATCCTCACGGGCCACTGTCGAGACCCGTCAGGTCAATCCTGATGAGGGCGGGGCATGTACCACTCGGTGAAGGCGGTCGCCCGCCCCTCCGCATCCAGCCGGACGATCCAGAGGTTCACGTAGTCGCGCTCCGCCGGATACTTCGTGCGCCCCTCGACCACGACGAACTCGTCGTCTTCGCGCACGATCCACCAGTCGAACGACCACGTTCCCGGTTCGTCCAGGTCGTCGAGCCAGCCGGCGACGATGTCCGCCCGGCCGACGCGCGGCTCGGCGTCCGGGCTGGTGAGGTAGATCGCGTCTTCACTGAAGAGCGCGGAGATCTGCTGGGGATCGTTCGACTTCCAGGCCTCGACGTACGCCTCGGTCCACTTCTCTCCTGCGCTGGTCATGTCCTCCGTTCTAGACCCGGCCTCCGACATCGTCAAGGTTCACGACTCCATCGAAGATGCACAGCCACTTCCGATCACGGACGGATAACGTCGAAGGCATGACGTCTCTTCAGGTCACCGACGACGCGATCCAGCAGACTCGGGAGCTCCGCGACGAGTTCCAGCGCTTTCTGCGCGAGTACGAGTTCGGCATGCGGGAGGTCGAGACGAAGATCGGGATCCTGCGCGACGAGTTCACCCACCATCACGCCTACAACCCGATCGAGCACGTGAAAAGCCGGTTGAAGACTCCCGACAGCATCGTCGAGAAGATCGCCCGCAAGGGGATCGCCGAGCCGGACTTCGCGCGCATCCGCTCGGAGATCACCGACATCGCGGGCGTGCGTGTGACCTGCAGCTTCGTCGCCGACGTGTATCGCCTGTTCGACCTGCTGACTGCTCAGGACGACGTGACCGTCGTCACGGTCAAGGACTACATCGCGAACCCCAAGGACAACGGATACAAGAGCCTGCACGCCATCATCGAGGTGCCGGTGTTCCTGTCGACCGGAGCTCTGTCAGTGCCGGTCGAGGTGCAGTTCCGCACGATCGCGATGGACTTCTGGGCCAGCCTCGAGCACAAGATCTATTACAAGTTCTCGAATCAGGTGCCCTCGCACCTCGTCGAGAGCCTGACCGACGCGGCCGAGGCCGCAGCCGAGCTCGACAGCCGCATGGAGCGCCTGCACCGCGAGGCACACGGGGTGCCGCAGCGCCAGCTCGCGCCGCCGCCCCCGCCGCACGTCGTGCAGGTCTGACCCGCCGCCCGCGCGATGGGTGCGCAGGCGGTTCGTTCACAATTCAGCATGAGCGCATCGAATGGGCCGGTTCTGGGGGTGTTCTGGCCGTTCGCGCGGCTTTCGTGCTGAATCGTGCACGGCGGCGCACGCGAGTACCGCGGTGTGGTGCCCGCGCTACCGTGTTGCGCGCAGCCGCGCACCCCTGGGAACATCGGCAGGTGGTGAAAACGCAGCAGCCTCCGGTCTCCGACGTCGAGCGAACCCTCGTTGAGCTCCCCGGTCTCGACGATCGCGGACGCCAGCTCTGCGAGTGCGACCACGGTGACGACGAGGCGTACGCCGCCTGCGGCCGCAAGGCCAAATGGCGCGTGACCGTCGACTGCGTCTGCGGCGAGAACCACCCTCGTCGCGTCGAGATCCTGTGCTCCCGATGCCTGCGCACCCTGCGTCAGCTGCAGGACCGCGACACCATCACCGCGCGCCGCCTCTAGCGACAGCTCCCGCGCGCCCATCCGTTCGCGTCTCCGCTCCGAACAAACGCTGACCACACCGTCGGCGGTGCGAAGGAGCAGACCATGGCACAGCGCAGCAAAGACACTCAGCGCAGCACAGGCAGACGATTCATCTTCTGGGCCGCACTCTCGGGTGTGATCAGCGGGGCCGTCTTCCTCGCCACCGCCGAGCTGTTCGCGCTGATCTTCGCGCGCTCAGCGAGTCCGATCCTCGCGGTCGGCGGGTTCGTGATCGACATCGTGCCCCAGCCGTTCAAGGAGTTCGCGATCGCGACCTTCGGCGAGTACGACAAGATCGCGCTGCTGGTCGGTCTCGGTCTCGCGGTGGTGATCGCGTCGGCGATCGCCGGAATCCTGCAGCTGCTCCGTCCCCCGCTCGGCGTGATCGCCCTGGCGGTCGCGGGCGCGCTCTCCACCGCCGCGATCGTGACCAGGGCCGGTGTCACGGCCCTCGCCTTCCTGCCTCCCGTGCTCGGCACCATCGCAGGGTCGATCCTGATCGTCCTCCTGATCCGCCGTCTGAAAACGTGGAAGGCGTCGGCCGTTCCCGTCGCGATGACCGACCGCAAGGGCGAGGGTCTCGCCGTGACCGATCGCGAGACGGTGGGCCAGGATGTCGAGCAGCCCCCGAAGGCGATGGGGCGCCGTCAGTTCTTCGTCCTCGCGGGCATCGCCAGCGCCTCAGCCGTCGTCGTCGGCATCGCCTCGCGTGCCGTGAGCATGACCGTCGCCTCCGTCGCGACGATCCGCGACGCGCTCAAGCTGCCCGCGCCGAAGTCGACCGTCACCGTGCCGAAGGGCGCCGAGCTCGACATCCCCGGCCTCAGCACGCTCTTCACTCCCAACAAGGACTTCTACCGCGTCGACACCGCACTGACCGTGCCCACGATCGACCCCAGCACCTGGCGTCTGGTGATCGACGGCATGGTCGATCAGCGGGTCGAGATGAGCTTCCAGGACATCCTCGACATGGGACTCGACGAGTATGCGATCACCCTCACCTGCGTCTCGAACGAGGTCGGCGGCGACCTCGTCGGCAACGCGAAGTGGCTCGGTGTGCCGCTGCGCGATGTGCTGAAGAAGGCCGGCGTGAAGTCGGGTGCCGACATGGTGCTCTCGAAGAGCGTCGACGGCTACACGGCGAGCACGCCTCTGTCGTCGCTGACCGACGACAACATCGACGCGATCCTGGCGGTGGGCATGAACGGCGAGCCGCTGCCCCTCGAGCACGGCTTCCCGGTGCGCATGGTCGTGCCCGGCCTGTATGGCTACGTGTCGGCGACGAAGTGGCTCACCGAGCTGAAGGTCACGACCTTCGACAAGGATGAGGCCTACTGGACACCTCGCGGATACAGCGCCGAGGCACCGATCAAGTTCGCCTCGCGCGTCGACACCCCCAAGGTGGGCCAGGCGGTCGACGCCGGGCGCATCCCGATCGCGGGTGTCGCCTGGGCGCAGACGGTCGGCATCGAGCGCGTCGAGGTGCGCATCGATGAGGGCGAATGGATGCCGGCGACGCTCTCTGCTCCGATCAACGAGAACACCTGGGTGCAGTGGTTCATGGAGTGGGATGCCACCCCCGGAACGCACTATGTGGCCGTACGGGCGATCAACAAGAACGGCGACATGCAGATCGAAGAGCGTGCGCCGATCGCGCCGAACGGTTCGTCGGGCTGGCAGCGCTCGCTCATCCGCGTCGCGTGATGCCGGCGCGTCCTGCCGGATCTCGCCCTAGTGTGGGAGCCATGACGTCGCTCCCCGCCTGTGTGATCACCGTCTCCGACCGATCCTTCGCGGGTGAACGAGAAGATCGGGGCGGCGCCATCGCGGTCGGCCTGCTGAGAGATGCCGGGTGGCACTGCCCCGATGCCGAGGTCATCGCCGATGGTGCCTCGTCGGTCGCTGACGCGCTGCGCCGGGCGGTCGCGCGCGGCGTGAAACTGATCGTGACCACCGGGGGCACTGGCGTCGGCCCGCGCGACGAGACCCCGGAGGGCACCCGTCGGGCGATCACCCGTGAGGTGCCGGGCCTCGCCGAGGAGCTGCGCCGCAGCGGTCTCGCCGACACTCCGCTGTCGGTGCTGTCTCGCGGAGTCGCCGGCATCGTCGACCCCGCCGGAGTCCTCGTGGTGAATCTTCCCGGATCCCCGCGTGCCGTGGCATCCGGGGTTCCCGTCGTGCTGACCGTCGCGAGACACGTGGTCGACCAGGTCGCGGGCGGTGACCACTCGTGAACGAGGTGCGGATCGCTGCGATCTCCGAAGAGCGTCTCGACGTCGACGCACATCTCGCCGCGGTCGATGATCCCGCCCTGGGTGGGGTCACGACGTTCATCGGTCGCGTGCGCGACAACGACCCCGATGCGACGACGGCGGTGGTCGGCCTCGAATACAGCTCGCACCCCGATGCCGAGTCGACGCTGCGACGCATCGCCGAAGAGGCTGCGGCGGATGCCGTCGGCGACGCGAGAGTGGTGGTGGCCGTGAGCCACCGCATCGGTCGACTCGATGTGGGTGATGCAGCCGTCGTGATCGCGGTCGCCGCCGAGCACCGCGCCGAGGCCTTCGAGGTGTGCCGCGCGGTGATCGAGGACATCAAGACGTCGCTGCCCGTGTGGAAGCGTCAGGTCGAGTCCGACGGCTCCACGTCGTGGAAGGGCATCGGCGGCTGAGCCGCGGCCGTCACCCGCCTGCGAAGGGCGGCAGCACGTCGATCAGCTGGGCGTCGTCGAGCGGCCGGTCGTCGTCGCTGCGCACGCCGTCGACCATGACCGCGCACCGCGGCAGGATGTCGACGAGAGCCGGATGCTCCGCCACGACCGCGGCGCGCAGGGCTTCGAGCGACGTCTCGTGCCGTTCTTCCGCATCGACGCCTGCCGCCTCGGCTGCGGCGGCGAAGTAGCGCACGCGGGTCATCGCGATTCTCCCTCGCGCACCCAGTCGCCCGAGCGTCCGCCCGACTTCGCGACGATGCGCACGTCTTCGATGACCACAGACCGGTCGAGGCCCTTGATCATGTCGACGATCGCCAGAGCGCTCACCGACACGGCCGTGAGCGCCTCCATCTCGACGCCCGTGCGGTCGGCGGTGCCGACGGTCGCCTCGACGTGCACGCCGTCGTCGACGATGTCGAGCTCGATGTTGGCGCGGTGCACGCCGATCACGTGAGCGAGCGGCAGCAGGGTCGGCGTCGACTTGGCGGCCTGGATGCCGGCGATGCGGGCGACCGCCAGCACGTCGCCCTTGGGAGCGGTGCCGTCACGCAGCGCGGCGATCACGTCGGTGCTGCAGCGCACGAAGCCGCGCGCGGTGGCGGTGCGGACGGTCGGCTGCTTGCCGGTCACATCGACCATGTGGGCATGGCCGGCCGAGTCGAGGTGCGTGAAGCTCATTCGACCAGCATGACATCGATCGCATCGCCCACGGCGACGGCCTCGACCTCTGCGGGCACGATCGCGAATGCACGCGCTCTGGCGAGACCTCCGGCGAGGTGCGAGCCCGAGCCGCCGGCGGTCGCCGGGCGCACTGTGCGGTTCGCGAGGTCAACGACCGCGGGGAGGTACTGACGGCGGCCGGGAGGGGGCGTCCATGACGCATCTGCGGTGAAGGATGCGCGGGGGCGATGGATCTCGGTGCGACCCTGCAGCGCGAGCAGCGCCGGCCGCACGAAGACCTCGAACGACACAGCGACGCTCACCGGGTTGCCAGGCAGTCCGAACACGAGGGTGCCGGTGTCGAGCACACCGAACGCCTGCGGCTTGCCCGGCTGCATCGCGACGCTCGCGAACTCGACCTCGCCGCGGCCGTCGAACGCACCGCGGACGGGCTCGTAGGCACCGGCGCTCACACCGCCCGTGAACACGATCACGTCGGCACCGCGCTCGACCGCCGTCGCCGTGACGGTGCGCACGGCCTCGGCGTCATCGGCCACACGGGCGACGAGCACGACCTCGGCGTCGGCATCCGCGACGAGCAGCTCGAGCAGGGGGCCGTTGGAATCGGGGATGCGGCCGCGGGCCGCAGTCTCGCCAGGTTCGAGCAGTTCGCTGCCGGTCGAGACGACGGCCACCCGCGGCGCCCGGGTCACGGTCACACTCTCGACCCCGGCGGCGACGGCTGCGGAGAGCTGGAAGGCGCCCAGACGTTCGCCCGCGTGCACCACTGCATCCCCGGATCTCAGGTCCGCGCCGCGGCGACGGATGAAGGCTCCGGCGGCGGCCGGCGCGCACAGCACCCGCACCTCGCCCAGAGAGTCAGCGAGGCCTCCCGCAGTGTCCTCGAAGGGCACGATCGCATCCGCCGCGGTCGGGGCAGGGGAGCCGGTCATGATGCGCGCGGCCTCGCCTGCCGCGAGCGGCGGGTCGTCCGACACCCCGGCGGGCAGGTCTGCGACGACCCGCAGCACCACGGGGTTCTCCTCGGATGCCGCGGCGACATCGGCCGCTCGCACCGCGAAGCCGTCCATCGCGGAGTTGTCGAAGAGGGGGATGTCGTGGGCTGCCGTCGCCGGCTCGGCGAGGGTGCGATGGGCGGCGTCGCGGATCGCCCGCGTCTCACCGGGCAGGGTGCGCACGGCGTCGAGCACGCGAGCGAGCTGCTCCTCGACCGATCGGCGGCCGCCTCCTGCGGCGCTCATGCCGACACCGCCGGGCGGATCGCGATCTCGTGCTGCCTCGAGGTGAGGGCGTCGATCATGGCGAGGCGTCCGAGCAGCGGCTCGCCCGCGCCGGTGATGAGCTTCACGACCTCGGTCGCCAGCATCCCTCCGACCTGCACGCACAGCGCACCCAGCACGCCCACTTGCGCGCAGCTCGGCGGCTCGCCCTCGGTGCCGAGTGGGAAGAGGTCGGTCAGCACGACCGGATCGCTCTCGGGCGGGTTCGACCAGAACACGGTGGCCTGCGCGTGCCACTCCTGCACGGCTCCCCAGACGAGAGGGATGCCGAGGGCCTCGGTCGCGGCCGCGACGTCGCGGCGGGTGTCGAAGGAGTCGCTCGTGTCGACCACGATGTCGGCGCCGGCGAACAGGCGCTCGGCATTCTCGGAGTCGAGTCGCTCAGTGGCGAGCAGCACGTCGGCGTCGGGCGACAGGGCCGTGATCGCGCGGGCGGCGGAGGCGGTCTTGGGGCGGCCGATGTCTTCGACGCGGTGCGCGAGCTGGCGCTGCAGATTCGTCAGTTCGACCACGTCGTCGTCGATCACGGTGATGGTGCCGATGCCGGCGGCTGCCAGCGCGAGCAGCACGGGGGAGCCGACGCCGCCGGCACCGACGACCGCGACGTGGGCCGCCGCCAGGCGACGCTGCCCCTCCTCGCCGATGCCGGCGAGCACGGCGTGCCGGGCGGTGCGAACGAGCTCCGCCGGATCGAGGGCGGGTGCGGGTGCGACGAGCGGCTGCATGGCACCAGGCTATGCCCGGCGTGCGACGTCGCGGTGAACTCAGACAGATTCGTCGTCGTCGGAGAGCGGACGAGAGCGCGCCAGGGTGTCGCGCTCCGCATATGCGGTCGATTAGGCCCGCAGCATCCGCATTCGCGGTAATGTTCACGCATGCAGACCTTTCGAATCGCCCGGGCCGCGCAGCTGCTCGGCGTGAGCGATGACACCGTGCGGCGCTGGGTCGATCAGGGCCTGCTGCCGACGACCGATGCAGTGCCCGCCGAGATCCCCGGCGATGCCCTCGCAGCGCGGGCAGTCGAGCTGGCCGATGAGGCGCACGAATCCAGCGACGCCCACTCGAGCGCCCGCAACCGCTTCGTCGGCATCGTGACCCGTGTGCAGATCGACGGGCTGATGGCCCAGGTCGACCTGCAGTCCGGTCCGCATCGCGTCGTCTCCCTCATGTCGGCCGAGGCGGCACGCGATCTGCACCTCGAGGTGGGTTCTCTGGCCACGGCATCCGTCAAGGCGACGCAGGTCGTCGTCGAAGTGCCGAAGGCCTGACATGCGCCGCACACCGCGCCGAACCGTCGCGATCGCACTGGCTGCCGCCGCCCTCGTGCTGACCGGGTGTGCCGTCGAGTCGCCGACACCCGCTGGCACTGAGGGGGCGTCCGGGGGCGCGGTGAGCGGCGAGCTCACGGTGTACGCTGCCGCGTCGCTGTCCGGCGCCTTCGACGAGATCGGCGATGCGTTCGAGCAGGAGAATCCCGAGGTGCGGTTCACCGGCGTGTACGACGGCTCGTCGACGCTGGTCACCCAGCTGCTCGAGGGTGCCCCCGCCGATGTGTTCGCCTCTGCAGACGAGGCCAACATGCGCAAGCTCGAGGATGCTGCGGTCGACCCCACCCTGTTCGCCTCCAACACGTTGGTGATCGCCGTTCCTGCGGGCAACCCCGGCGGGGTGGAGACCCTCGATGACCTGGCCGACGTCACGACGGTGCTCTGCGCGCCCGAGGTGCCGTGCGGCGCGGCATCCACGACCCTGCTGTCGTCTGCCGGAGTCGAAGTCGATGCGGCGAGCCTCGAGCAGAACGTCACAGCGGTGCTCACCAAGGTCGCAGCAGGGGAGGCGGACGCCGGGCTCGTCTACGCGACCGACGTGGTCGGCCGCGACGATGTCGAGGCGATCGTGCCCGACGGTGCCGACGAGGTCGTCAACCACTATCCGATCGCAGCGTTGTCCGAGGCATCGAACTCGGCGGGGGCTGAGGAGTTCGTCGCCTTCGTGCTCTCGGACGAGGGCCAGCGGATCCTCGCCGACCACGGTTTCGGGGCGCCGTGAGCGCCGCGGTCTCGCACGGATACGCTCCACGCACGTTGGCGATCCCGGCTCTGATCGGCTTGGCGTTCCTCATCCTGCCGCTCGCGGCTCTCGTCGCCCGCGTCGAGTGGTCGACGTTCATCGCCGACGTGACGTCGGAGGCCGCACGCTCGGCGCTGCTGCTCTCGCTCGGCACAGGTCTCATCGCCACCGTGCTCTGCATCGTGATCGGAGTGCCGCTGGCTCTGACGATCGCCCGTTCCGGCCCTCGTCTCGCCGCCGTGCTGAGGGCCGCCGTCACCGTTCCGCTCGTGCTGCCGCCCATGGTCGGCGGCGTCGCGCTGCTCTATCTGTTCGGACGAGCGGGGTGGTTCGGCGGCCTCGGCCTCTCGTTCAGCACTCCGGCGGTCATCCTCGCGCAGACCTTCGTGGCGCTGCCGTTCCTGGTGCTGGCGGTCGAGGGTGCCGTGCGCACCTCCGGGGTCGAGTACGAGCGCACGGCGGCGGCTCTCGGCGCCGGACGCTGGACGATCCTCCGCCGCATCACGCTGCCGCTCGCCGCGCCCGGCATCGTCGCCGGAGTGGTGCTGTGCTTCGCCCGGGCCATCGGCGAGTTCGGAGCCACTGCGCTCTTCGCCGGCAATCGCCCCGGGGTCACACAGACCATGCCGCTCGCGATCTACACCGCGTTCAACGGTGCGGGAGTGACGCAGGGGGCCGCCGTCGCGTTGGCGCTGCTGCTGCTCGCCACCGCGATCATCGTGCTGCTGCTCGTGCGTGGCTGGCGGCCGGGGGCTGCGCGATGACCAGCGCGGAGGGTCTTCGCGCCCACGTCGTCGTGCAGCGTGAGCACTTCGTCGTCGACGTGTCGCTGCAGGTGCCCGCTGGCGCGACAGTGGCCGTGATGGGCCCGAGCGGTGCGGGAAAGTCGACCTTGCTGCAGGCGATCGCCGGACTCCAGTCGCTCGATGCCGGAGAGATCGCGGTCGAGGGGCGCGTCGTCGATCGTGTCGCCAAGCCACGAGTGCGCACGGAGCCGATGCGCCGAGGTGTCGTGCTGCTCGGGCAGAAGCCGAGGCTGTTCCCCCATCTCTCGGTCGGCGAGAACGTCGCCTTCGGTCCGCGCGCTGCGGGCATCGAGAATCGTGCTGCCCGCGCAGGCGCTGACGACTGGCTCGCACGGGTCGGGCTCCCGGGCTCGGGAGAGCGGATGCCGCACGAGCTGTCCGGAGGCGAGCAGCAGCGCGTCGCGGTCGCCCGTGCGCTCGCCGCATCCCCTCGCGTCGTGCTGCTCGATGAGCCGCTCGTGGCCCTCGATCCCGAGACGGCCGGAGACATCAGGCGGATGCTGCGCGACCAGCTCGCCTCGACCACCACCGTCGCGGTCACGCACGATGCGGCGGATGCCGTCGCGCTCGCCGACCGATTGATCGTCGTCGAGTCTGGCCGTGTCACCCAGTCAGGGCTGGTGCGAGACGTGCTCGCCGCCCCGGCATCCGGCTTCGTCGCCTCGATCGCCGGGCTCAATCGCCTGGTGGGCGTCGCGAGCCAGGGTGCGTGGCGCGGCGGCGATGTGCTGCTGACCAGCGCCGATCCGGCGTCGCGTGCGCTCGCTGCGGCGGACGGTGCCGCGCTCGCCGCGGTGTTCCGTCCGGGAGATGTGCAGGTCACCGAGGCTGGCCCGGAGTCGTGGACGGCCGTGGTGACGCGCCTCGAGCCCACGCTGGGAGGTGTGCGCGTGCACACCGATGCGGGTGCGGTCGACCTGTCGCTGGATGCTGCCGGGGGCCTCACGGTCGGGGACAGGCTGCGGCTGCGCATCGACCCGGCGCTCGTGGGATTCGTCGCCGTCACCTGAGTCCGCCTCCGCTGCGCCGGATTGCTCACGGCATCCCGGATGGCTGATCGGATTCGGCCTCTCCGTCGGCCACCCGGGGACTCGTCAGCCGGAAAGCCACCAGCATCGATGGTTCATCCGCACAGCCGATTCACCTGTCGATCGTGGCCATGTTCGCGTCGTCATGCCGTGCGCCCGCAGCCGGTTCGAGCGCGGTCAGTCGGTCGGCCTGGTCGGCGGTGAGCTCGACGGCGTCCGCGGCGGTGTTCTCCTCCATTCGGGCAACGCGGCGCGTGCCGGGGATGGGCGCGATGTCGTCGCCGCGAGTGAGGATCCACGCCAGGGCGGTCTGCGCCGGTGTCGCGCCGATCTCGGCTCCGATCGCGCGCACCTCGTCGACGAGGTGGAGGTTTCGCGTGAAGTTCTCGCCCACGAACCGCGGGTTGGTCTTGCGCCAGTCGTCGTCGGGGATGTCGGCCGCTGAACGGATCTGACCGGTCAGCAGACCGTGTCCGAGCGGCGAGTAGGGAACGAAGCCGATGCCCAGTTCGCGCAGCAGCGGCAGGATCTCCGACTCCACATCACGGGTCCACAGCGAGTACTCGGTCTGCAGCGCCGACACCGGATGCACGGCGTGCGCGCGTCGGATCGTCTGCGCGGAGGCTTCGGAGAGCCCGAAGTGCAGTACCTTGCCTTCGGCGACCAGGTCGGCGACCGCGGCTGCCGTGTCTTCGATCGGCGTGTTCGGGTCGACACGGTGCTGGTAGTAGAGGTCGATGTGGTCGGTGCCCAAGCGTCGCAGGGAGCCCTCCACGGCGGCCTTCACGTTCTTCGGGCTGCTGTCGGTCACACCCGGTCCGCCGCCGGAGTGTGAGACGAGCCCGAACTTGGTGGCGATCTTCACCTGATCGCGGCGCCCCCTGATGGCCTGACCGACGATCTCCTCGCTGAGGTACGGCCCATAGATCTCGGCGGTGTCTATGTGGGTGACGCCCAGGTCGAGGGCGCGGTGGATGGTGCGGATGGACTCGTCATTGTCGAGGCCACCCCCGGTCGTGTATGTGCCCGCCATGGTCATGGCGCCGAGGCCGATGCGCGAGACGTCCAGGCTTCCGAGGTGTGCGTTCTTCATGACTGTTCCTTCTGTCGGATGATGATTCGAGTCAACGCTCTTCGGCCCGAGTTAGCGTGGCCCCGGCTATGGGTGCACCGACAGGACCCCTCTCGACCGAGCGGATCGGCGTACCGTCGTTGGCATGGAGACCCACGACGCCATCAGCGAGTTCCTCACGACGAGGCGTGCCAAGCTCACCCCCGAGCAAGTCGGGCTGCCCGACTTCGGCGGTCGTCGTCGAGTGCCGGGGCTGCGCCGAGAAGAGGTCGCCCTCGTCGCCGGAATGAGTGCCGAGTACTACAAGCGCCTCGAGCGCGGCAACGCGGCCGGGGTATCGGAGCAGGTCATCGACGGAGTCAGCCGGGCCCTGCAGCTCGACGATGCCGAACACGCGCATCTGCACGACCTCATCAGGGCGGCGAACGCCGGAGCGCATCGACAGCCGCGTCGTCGTCCCGTACGGGCGCAGCAGCTCACGCCGGGCTTGCGGCAGACGATCGATGCGATCTCCACCGTTCCCGTCTACGTGCAGAACGGTCGTCTCGACGCGGTCGCGACCAACGCCCTCGGTCGGGCGCTGTTCTCCGAGATGCTCGATGACGCGCATCCCCCGGCCAATGCGGCACGGTTCATGTTCCTCGATCCACGCGCCCAGTCCTTCTACCGGGAGTGGGACGCGCAGACGCGTCAGATCGTCGCTGTGCTCCGTGCCGAGGCAGGTCGGTCGCCGTACGACCGGAAGCTCAGCGATCTCGTCGGTGAGCTCTCCACCCGCAGCGATCTCTTCCGTACGCTGTGGGGAGCCCACGATGTGCGGGAGCACCGCACGGGGGTGAAGAAGGTGCACCACCCCGTGGTCGGAGACCTGGACCTCACATTCCAGGCCATGGACCTCGCGTCCGACCGGGGGCTCTCGATGATCGTCTTCTCTGCTGAGCCGGGCTCGGCCACCCATGAGCGCCTCCAACTGCTCGCCAACCTGGAGCACACGGCGGTGCGCGAAGCCGCGAAGGAGAACGGTCGAGCCTGATTCGCCGCGGCTCCGGGTGTCGGCGGTATCCCGAATGGCTGATCGGATGCGGCCGTGAATGCCGCCAGGTGGGGGAACAGCAGCCATGCGGTCCCGTCCGAGCCGACCGGCTCCGCGACCTGGCAATATGCCGGTCGTCGCGCCAGACGGGCCCCGACACCGAACGCGCGGGTAGTCTCGGAACATGTCGGGGAGAGGGAGACTGCGATGACGGCCGTGCCGGTCGTGATCGGTGTGCGCTCGCCGAACCCCGTGATCGCCGCTGACTCGGCGCCCGCGCCGCAGGGCCTCGTCGACACGCACGGTCGCGTGCACCGCGACCTGCGCATCTCGCTGACCGACCGCTGCTCGCTGCGCTGCACCTACTGCATGCCCGAGCAGGGCAACGAATGGCTCGCGCGCACCAGCATCCTGTCGACCGACGAGATCGTCGAGGTGGCGCAGGTCGCGGCCTCGTTCGGCATCCGCACCTTCCGGCTCACGGGCGGTGAACCGCTGCTGCGCGCCGACATCGTCGAGGTCGTTCGCCGCGTCTCGGCGATCCAGGGCGACGAGGGCCCCGTCGAGGTCGCCATGACCACCAACGGCATCACGCTCGCGAAGCACCTGCCCGCGCTGATCGACGCCGGGCTCACACGCCTGAACATCAGCATCGACACGGTCGACCGTCAGCGCTTCACCGACCTCACCCGCCGCGACCGCATCGACGACGTGTTCGAGGGCATCGCGGCAGCGGCGGCATCCGAGCTCCGCCCGCTCAAGCTCAACACCGTCGCGATGCGCGGTGTGAACGACGATGAGCTGCCTGACCTGGTCGCGTTCGCGATGGAGGTCGGCGCGCAGCTGCGCTTCATCGAGCAGATGCCGCTCGACGCCGGGCATACGTGGGATCGCGACTCTATGGTCACGCGCGAGGAGATCCTCGAGAAGCTCGGCGCGCGGTGGAGTCTCGAGCCCGTTCCCGGACGCGGCGGAGCACCGGCCGAGAAGTGGCGCATCGATGGCGGCCCGCACGAGGTCGGCGTGATCGCCTCGGTCACCGCCCCCTTCTGCGGCGCGTGCGACCGGCTGCGCCTGACGGCCGACGGTCAGCTGCGCAACTGCCTGTTCTCCAACGCCGAATACGACCTGATCGGTGTGCTGCGCGGGGACGAGGCCCCCGATGCGGGTCACCGTGCAGAGGGGATCGGCGCCATGCTCCGCTCCTGCGTGCACGGCAAGCTGCCGGGGCACGCGATCAACGACCCGTCATTCCTGCAGCCCGCCCGCGGCATGAACGCCATCGGCGGCTGAGTCAGCCCCGCTTCGCGTTCACAATTCAGCAGAGAACGCGCGTTCCACGGGCTCAGGGCAGGGTTGCGGCCCGGTTCCGGCCGTCCATGCTGAATTGTGAACGGCGAGGGAACAGCCTCAGTCGAGGAACTCGCGCGCAGCCGCCAACAGCGCCGTGACGCCGACCTCGATGGTCGGGTGGATCTCCGGTGCGAAGAAGGGCGAGTGGTTCGTCGGGATGTCCTTGTCGAGGGTCCCGGCCGCCGATGCCGCGGCGAACTTCGCCGCATCGACGCCGCCCCAGAACCAGAAGACGAGCGGCGCTCCGGTGTCGCGGGCGAACCACGACACGTCCTCGCTGCCGGTGAACATGCCGGGGTCGATCACCGACGCCTCACCGAGCGCGCGCTGCAGCGCCGACGTGACGCGTGCCGTGGCATCCGCATCGTTGATAGTCGGCGGCAGGGTGTGGTCTGTGCGGATCTCGGGCTCGCGCTCTGCTCCCGATGCCGCGGCCTCGGCGCGCACGATGCGCTCGACGCTCGCGAGCACCTTGTCGCGCATCTCGTCGTTCGGGTAGCGCAGGCTGAGCTCGAGCTTCGCCTCGGCGGGGATGATGTTGTTCTTCAGACCCGCGTGGATCGAGCCGACCGTGACCACGGCGACGTCGCGGGGGTCGACCTCTCGCGAGGCGATGGTCTGCAGTCGCATGACGGTCGCCGCGGCCATGACCACGGGGTCGATGGTCGAGTGCGGCCGCGAGCCGTGTCCGCCGCGTCCGTGCAGCACGACGGTGAGGCCGTCGGATGCCGCCATCTGGGTGCCTGGGCGTACGCCGATCGTGCCGGCGGGCAGGGGAGTGACGTGCTGGCCCAGGACGACATCGGGGTGCGGCACGAGGTCACGGAGGCCGGCGTCGAGCATGGCGCGGGAGCCTGCTCCGTACTCCTCGGCGGGCTGGATCAGCACGACCACGGTTCCCGACCAGTCGTCCTTCTCGGCGACGAGCTTCTCGACCGCACCGATCATGGCGGTGACGTGCATGTCGTGACCGCAGGCGTGCATGACGGGCACGGTGTTGCCGGCGGGGTCGATGCCGGTCGCGGTGCTGGCATAGGCGAGGCCGGTCTCTTCACCTACGGGCAGTGCATCCATGTCGGCGCGCGCCCAGACGACCGGACCTTCGCCGTTGCGCAGGATGCCGACCACCCCGGTGACGCCGATGCCCTCGTGCACCTCGAGGCCGAGATCCCGCAGGTGACCGGCCGCGATGCCGGCGGTGCGCGTCTCCTGGAACGACAGTTCAGGGTGCTGGTGCAGGTCTGTGTAGAGCGCTTCGAGGTCGATCGTCATGGCCCCGAGCCTAGTCGTGGCACCTAGTCGCGGCGGTACGACTCCAGTGCCGGTCCGGGGTGCAGCACACCGTTGACGATCGAGCGGATCGCGAACTCGCTCGCCTCGCCCAGGTCGAAGACGTCGCGGTGCAGCAGCCACTGCAGCTGCAGCCCGTCCATCACGGCGAGGATGCTGGCCGCGGCGGTGGCCACGGTGTCGGGCTCTGTCACACCCTCCTGCGCGCACAGCAGGTGGAACGCGTCTGTGACCTCGCGCCGGAGGGTCGTGTAGCGGTCTTCGAAGTAGTCGCGACCGGGGTGATTGTCGGTGACGGACTCCGACGACAGCACGGTGTACGCCTGCACGATTCCGGGGCGCCGTTCGTTGGCGATCGCGGTGCGCACGAGGTGCAGGAAGAGCTCCGGTCCGCCGGGGATGTGCTTCTCGGCGAGCTCGGCGACGTCGGCCTGGTCGCGGTAGGCGAGCACCTCGAGGAGCAGCTTCTGCTTCGACCCGAAGTGGTGCAGCACGCCGGCGTGGGTGATGCCCACCTGCTCGGCGACGTCGGCGAGCGTGCCATTGGTCGAGCCCTTGTTGCCGAAGATCTCGACGGCGGCTTTGAGGATCTGCTCGCGCTTCTCGCGGGTGGCAGGCCGGACGGACGTGTGGGCGACAGCATCCTTCGACATGGTCCATCCTCTTCTGCACCGAATCCTGCACTGGATCGTACTTGCCAACTCTACTTACTGGCGGGTAACCTCGCACCAGCTTACTTTCTCGCCAGTAAGCGAATGAGGTCGGATGCCCGTGCACCGACAGCCACACAGCACAACGACCCGTGCCCAAGGAGAAGCAATGAAGCTCAGAAAGTCCATGATCGCTGTCGCGGCGATCTCCGCCCTCGGCGTCTCGGCCCTCGCCGGCTGCGCAGCCGGCGGATCGAACGACGGAGACGCCGGAGCAGGCGGCGCAGCCCTGACGATCGCCAAGCCCGACGGTGCGATCACCACCGAGTCGAACAACCCCTACGTCGGCGACTCGTCGGCCTCGAAGTACGGCTACGGCAAGGTCATCTTCGAGACCCTCGCCCTCGTGAACCAGACCGGCGATCGGGGGGTCACCCCCTGGCTCGCCGAGAGCATCGAGTGGAACGACGACTACACGGCCCTCACCGTCGTGCCTCGCAAGGACGTCACCTGGAGCGATGGCGAGCCCTTCACCGCCGACGACATCGTCTTCACCTACGAGCTCGTCTCGACCCCTGCGCTCGACACCGCGGGCCTCAAGTTCGAGGGCGCGACCATCGACGGCGACGCTGTGACGCTGAACTTCGGCGAGTCGAAGTACGTGAACCAGGCCCGCGTGCTGCACGTGCCGATCGTGCCGAAGCACATCTGGGAGAACCTCGACGAGCCTGCCACCGACCCCGTCAAGGGCGACGACCTGGTCGGCACCGGCCCCTACGCGCTGTCGAACTGGTCGACCGAGTCGGTCACCCTCGAGGCGCGCGACGACTACTGGGGCGGCGACCTCGCGGTTCCCGAACTGCACTACGTCTCCTACGGCGACAACACGGCACTGACCACCGCTCTCGCACAGGGCGAGGCCGACTGGGCGCAGGCGTTCATCCCGCAGATCCAGGAGCAGTTCCTCGACGCCGACCCCGAGCACAACAAGTTCTTCGTGGCCCCGACGACCGGCTCTGCGACGCTGTTCATGAACCTGCAGCAGAAGCCGTTCGACGACGTGGCGTTCCGCCAGGCCCTCGCCTGGGTCATCGATCGCGACGCGTACGTCGACATCGCCCGTGAAGGGGCGAGCGAGCCGGTGTGGTCTGTGACCGGACTCTCGTCGATCCTCGAAGACGAGATCCAGCCCGAGTTCCAGGGCGAGGAGTACTCCGTCGATGCCGAGAAGGCGCGCGACCTGCTCGAGGGAGCCGGATACACCTGGAAGGACGACGCGCTGATCGACCCCGACGGCACGCCCGTCTCGTTCACGCTCTCGGTGCCCTCGGGGTGGAGCGACTGGAACACCGCGCAGGAGCTCATCGCCGAAGACGTCACCGAGGCCATCGGCGCCGAGGTCAAGATCGACATGCCCGACTGGGGCGGCTGGGCAGGACCCCGCGACGACGGATCGTTCTCGGCCATCATCCACTGGCTCGAAGACAGCGGCACGGCCTACGGTCTCTACACGTCGACGATGGACCCGCGCTGGATCTCGCCCGAGGGCATCGCCGGATTCAACTTCGGACGCTTCGAAGACCCCGCTGCGACTGACGCGCTGAACACCTACGCCAACGCGTCGTCCGATGACGAGCGCACCGCGGCCATCACGACGCTCGAGCAGATCTTCGTCGAGCAGGTCCCGGCGATCCCGCTCGGCGCGCACCCGCTGCTCGGCGAGTACAACACCCGCAACTACGTCGGGTGGCCTTCGGAGGAGGACCCGTATGCCTCGGGCGACCCGACTCAGCAGAACATCGTGCAGATCCTCACGAAGCTGAAGCCGGCCGAGTAAGCACGAGGCGTCGTACGCAGATTCGGCGCGTTTCGTCTCGCTTCGCTCGCTCAACGACCGGGGGAGGCCACCCCCCCCGGTCGTTGAGCGAGGACCGAAGGACCGAGACGAAACGCGCCCCCCCGACGAAGGACATCCCATGTCAGAACCCCTGCTCAGCGTGCGCGACTTCTCTGTCGTGTACGACGTCGATCCGCCCGTCGAGGCGGTGAAGAACGTGACGCTCGAACTGCAGCGAGGAGAGATCCTCGGCCTCGCGGGAGAGAGCGGATGCGGCAAGACCACCCTCGCCTACGGCGTGCAGCGTCTGCTGCGGGCTCCGGCCGTGATCGCGGGCGGCAGCGTGACGTTCCACGACGCATCCGGTGTCGACGTCGACATCAACGCGCTCGACGTCGATGCGATGCAGAAGTTCCGCTGGGACAAGGTCTCCATGGTGTTCCAGGGCGCGATGAACGCGCTCAACCCGGTGGCGACGATCGGCTCGCAGCTCGAGGACGTGTTCGAGATCCACCGGCCCGGCATGACTCGCAAGCAGCGCAGGGCCGAGGCCGAGGAGCTGCTCGAGATCGTCAAGGTCGGCCGTCAGCGCACACGCTCGTTCCCGCACGAGCTGTCGGGTGGCATGCGTCAGCGCGTCATGATCGCGATGGCCCTGGCGCTGCGCCCGCAGCTGATGGTCATGGACGAGCCGACCACGGCTCTCGATGTGCTGGTGCAGCGTGAGATCCTCAAGCAGATCTCGCAGCTGCGTCACGAGTTCGGCTTCTCGGTCATCTTCATCACCCACGATCTGCCGCTGCTGCTCGAGATCAGCGACCGCATCGCGATCATGCGCGAGGGCGAGATCGTCGAGCTCGCCTCCGCCGAGCAGATCTGGACGAACCCGCAGAACGACTACACGAAGACCCTGCTGTCGTCGTTCCCCCGTCTCACCGGCGCGAGAGGAGTGCTGACCCGATGACGACTCTCGAGTTCGCCGATGTCACCAAGGTCTACAACGTCAGAGGAGCCGGTCAGCTCAAGGCTCTCGACAACGTCAGCTTCACCCTGAACTCCGGCCAGACCATCGGTCTCGTCGGTCAGTCGGGCAGCGGCAAGTCGACCATCGCGAAGATCCTCACCCAGCTCGAGACGCCCACGTCGGGCGAGGTGCGGCTCGACGGCACGCCCATTCCCCGGCGCGGCAAGGGCCTGAGGAGGTACCGTCAGCAGCTGCGCATGGTCTTCCAAGACCCGTTCGCGTCGCTCAACCCGTACCACTCGATCAGGTACCACCTCGAGCGCCCCATCCGGCTCGACGACGTCGTGCCCAAGAACGAGACCGAGGCAGAGGTGCGCCGACTGCTCGAGCGCGTGCGCCTCGATGCGGATGCCGTGATCGACCGCCGTCCGCACGAGCTCTCCGGTGGCCAGCGTCAGCGCGTCGCCATCGCCCGCGCGCTCGCCTCGCGTCCGTCACTGCTCGTCGCCGACGAGCCCGTGTCGATGCTCGACGTGTCGATCCGTCTCGGGGTGCTGAATCTGCTCGCCGATCTGCAGCGAGAAGAGGGCCTCGGAGTGCTCTACATCACCCACGACCTCGCGACCGCGCGGCACTTCAGCGACAAGATCATGGTGCTCAACCAGGGTCGCGTCGTCGAGTACGGCGATGCCGACGACGTGATCCTCAACCCGCAGGACCCCTACACGCGCGAGCTGCGGGCGGCGTCTCCCGACCCCGACAAGCATTTCGCGACGACCGGCTCGCACGGAGGTGCACTGTGACCACCGCATCCCCCGATCTGGGTCAGATCGAACAGGAGAACCGCGACGCGCTCGAGGTCGGCACGACGGCGACCACCGCGCAGAAGGGGAGGAAGCTCGTACCCTGGCGGTTCTTCGCCGGACGCGCAGGGTTCTACCTGTTCACGCTGTGGGCGGCCATCACGATCAACTTCTTCCTGCCCCGGTTCATGAAGGGCGACGCGGTCAGCTCGTACCTCGCCCGCAACCGCAACGTCAGCCCCGAGGCTGCGGAGTCGCTGCGCATCCTGCTCGGCGTCGACACCGACAAGTCGATGTGGCAGCAGTACCTCGACTACTGGGCGATGCTGTTCCGCGGCGACCTCGGCATCTCCACGCTGCACGGTCTTCGTCCGGTGACCGAGGTGCTGGCATCCGCTCTTCCGTGGACGCTCGGCCTCGTCGGAATCGCGACGATCATCTCTTTCGCGCTCGGAACGGTCGGCGGCGCGATCGTCGGCTGGAAGCGCGGCAGCAGGCTCGACGCGCTCATCCCGATCACGACGTTCTTCAACACGATCCCGTACTTCTGGCTGGGTCTGATCGCGATCGCGATCTTCTCGTCGACGCTCAAATGGTTCCCGTCGTCGCACGCCTACGACAAGGGCCAGTCGCCCGAATGGAGCCTCGACTTCATCGGTCAGGTGATCATGCACGGCACCCTGCCGGCGGTCACGATCATCATCGCGTCGCTCGGCGGATGGATGCTGGGCATGCGCAACATGATGCTCACGGTGCTCGACGAGGACTACATCACGGTAGCGCAGGCGAAGGGCATGCCGAACAGGCGGGTGCTGTGGGCATACGCCGCCCGCAACGCCGTGCTGCCGCAGATCCAGAGCTTCGCGCTGTCGATCGGCTTCATCGTCGGCGGCACGATCGTCATGGAGATGGTCTTCAGCTACCCGGGCGTCGGCAAGCTGCTGCTGGACGCCACCAATGCGAAGGACTTCGCCCTCATGCAGGGAGTCTTCCTGGTGATCACGCTGTCGGTGCTGGTCGCCAACATCCTCGCCGACATCGTCTACGCATACCTCGACCCGCGCACGCGCCAGACGGAGGCCTGACATGAGCGTTCCCACCTCGACCGACACCACGGCCCCCGACGGCAGCACGGTCCCCACCGGGATGCCGGAGACCGCGACGTTCCGCACCGCGCGCGACGGCGCGCCCGGCCGCAAGACCTTCTGGTCGCAGCTCGCGCACTCGTTCGCCATGTTCCGCAACCCCAAGTCGATCGCCGGCCTGATCATCCTCGGGGTGTTCGTGCTGATCGCGATCTTCGCCCCGCTGCTCGCCCCCTACGGGGCCACGCAGAAAGACCGCACGGCCTTGCGGCAGCCGCCCTCGCTCGACCACTGGCTCGGCACCACGCACATGGGTGAAGACGTGCTCAGCCAGCTGATCTTCGGCACGCGCGGCGTCGTCGTGGTCGGCTTCCTGTCGGCCATCATCGCGACGATCATCGCCATCACGATCGGCGTCATCGCCGGCTACGTGCGCGGCTGGAAGAGCGAGTCGCTCTCGGCCCTCACCAACGTGTTCCTCGTGATCCCCGGCATCCCGCTGATCATCATCGTGGCGTCGCAGTTCGAGAACCCGCCGCTCATCGTGATCGCCGCGGTGCTCGGACTCACGGGCTGGGCGTGGGGTGCGCGTGTGCTGCGCGCGCAGACCATGTCGCTGCGCAACCGCGACTTCATCCAGGCCGCCCGCGCCAACGGCGAACCGCTGCACCGCATCATCACGGTCGAGATGCTGCCGAACCTCATGGCGCTGATCGCGTCGAGCTTCGTCGGCACCGTCACGGCGGCGATCCTCGGCCTCACGACCCTCGCCTTCATCGGCGTGATCCCGGTGAGCAACCTCAACTGGGGCACGATCCTCTTCTGGGCGCAGCAGAACGGCGCGTTCCCGCGGCTGTGGTGGTGGTACGTGCCCGCAGGGCTCTGCATCGCGATCATCGGCGTCGCCCTGTCGCTCATCAACTTCGGCATCGACGAGTACGTCAACCCGCGGCTGCGGTCGGCGGGTGAGCGCGCCCGCGCGATGAAGAAGAAGGGGCTCAACGTGAACGACCCGGTGACGGCGGTGCGCAGCATCCCGACAACCGACTCGGGTACCGTGCAGAACGCCGCGGACGATACGACGAACCAGACACACGACACGAAGACACAGAACACGAAGTGATGACCTCTCAGACCCTGACCGAATCCCTGCCCTACCTCGACCCCGAACTGACGATCGCGGCGCGCGTCGCCGACCTCCTCGACCGCATGACGGTCGAGGAGAAGGTCGGGCAGATGCTGCAGCTCGACGCCCGCGACGACCTCGACGACCACGTGCTGGGCAAGCACGTCGGCTCGATCCTGCACACCTCGCCCGAGCGCATCATCCGGGCGAACGAGCTGACCTCCCAGACACGGCTGCGCATCCCGCTGCTCGTCGCAGAGGACTGCATCCACGGCCACTCGTTCTGGCCCGGAGCGACCATCTATCCGACACAGCTCGGAATGGCTGCGACGTGGGATGCCGAGCTCGTCGAGAAGGTCGCGAGGGCGACCGCGGTCGAGGTCGCGGCGACCGGCATCCATTGGACCTTCTCGCCGGTGCTGTGCATCGCGCGCGACCTGCGCTGGGGTCGCATCGACGAGACCTTCGGCGAAGACCCGTTCCTGATCGGCGAACTCGCCTCGGCGATGGTGCGCGGATATCAGGGCGACGGCCTCGACGACCCGACCGCCATCCTCGCGACGGCCAAGCACTTCGCCGGCTACTCCGAGACGCAGGGCGGACGCGACGCGAGCGAGGCCGACATCTCTCGGCGCAAGCTGCGGTCGTGGTTCCTGCCGCCGTTCGAGCGGGTCGCCCGCGAGGGATGCCGCACGTTCATGCTCGGCTACCAGACGACCGACGGCGTGCCGATCACGGTCAACGACTGGCTGCTCAGCGACGTTCTTCGTGGCGAGTGGGGCTACACAGGCACACTCATCACCGACTGGGACAACGTCGGCCGCATGGTGTGGGAGCAGCACGTGCAGCCCGACTACGCCCACGCCTCGGCCGCCGCCGTGAGCGCCGGCAACGACATGGTCATGAACACTCCGGGCTTCTTCGAGGGCGCACTCGAGGCGGTGTCGAACGGGTTGCTCGCCGAAGACGCGTTCGACGACGCCGTGGCCCGCATCCTCACCCTCAAGTTCGAGCTCGGGCTGTTCGAAGACCCGCGGCTTCCGCAGGACGACCTGGATGCCGTGGTCGGCAGCGCCGCGCACGCCGAACTCAACCTCGAGACCGCGCGTCGCTCGATCGTGCTGCTCGAGAACGACGGCGTGCTGCCCCTGGATGCCGCGACAGCGCTGAAGGTCGCCGTCGTCGGGCCGCTGGCCGACGACGCCCAGACGCAGCTCGGCGACTGGGCCGGTGGGTCCGGCCAGGCCGGATGGCTCGACGGTCAGCCGCGCGAGATGATCACCACCGTGCTCGACGGCCTCGCAGGCGTCGAGGGGTGGTCGGTCACGCATGCGCGCGGCGCCGACATCCTCACCCTCGAGGAAGACCCTCGGGGCGCGAAGTTCCCCGACGGCCAGCCCCGGCCCTCGGTCGTCGTGCCGAGCGCACCGGACGAGACGCTGATCGCCGAGGCCGTGGCTGCGGCGGCGGAATCCGAAGTCGTGGTCGCCGTCGTGGGCGACCGCATCGAGCTCGTCGGCGAGGGGCGCTCGACCGCGACCCTAGAGCTGATCGGTGGGCAGAACGCCCTGCTCGACGCGCTGATCGCGACGGGGAAGCCCGTGGTGATCGTGCTGCTCGCATCCAAGCCGCTGGTGCTTCCGGCATCCGCTTCGCAGGCAGCCGCCGTGATCTGGGCGGCGAACCCGGGCATGCAGGGCGGGCGCGCGCTCGCCGAGATCATCTCGGGTGCGGTCGAGCCGTCAGGGCGACTGCCGATCTCGTTCGCGCGTCACGTCGGTCAGCAGCCCACGTACTACAACCAGATCCGCGGCCAGCACGGCGACCGCTACGCCGACCTCACGCAGTCCCCGGCCTGGGCGTTCGGGGAGGGGCTGTCGTACTCGACGGTGTCGTACGGCGAGCTGTCGCTCGCCTCGACGACGCTGGGTCGCGACGACACGATCATCGCCGAGGTGACGGTGACGAACACGGGCGAGCGTCCGGTGCGCGAGACCGTGCAGGTCTACGTGCGCGACTCCATCACGAGCGTGAGCTGGGCCGACCGGGAGCTCAAGGGCTACCGTCAGGTCGACCTCGCGCCGGGGGAGTCGGCGCGAGTGCGTCTCGAGCTCGCGGTGGCGGAGTGCTCGATCGTCGACGCCGCCGGCATCCGTCGCGTCGAATCCGGTGCGTTCGAACTGCTCGTGGGTCCGAGCTCGCGCGACGAGGTGCTGTTGAGCGCTGCGTTCACCGTGGCCTGATCGTCTGCGACGGGGGCGCTCAGGCGTCCTCGTCGCGGAGGCGCTGCGGGCCCGCGCCCTGGCTGCTGAGCGCGTCACCCGGGTTCAGCAGGCCGCACGCCTTCATAGACAGACAACCGCAGCCGATGCACCCGGTCAGCTCGCGTTCCAGGCGCTCGATGCCCTCGCGGCGCTTCTCGAGCTCGCGCTTCCAGCGTCGCGATGCGCGCTGCCAGTCCTCGTGACTCGGCGTCTGCGTCAGCGGAACATCGGCGAATGCGTGCTGCACGTCGGCGAGGGGGATGCCGAGGCGTTTCGCCACGGTGATGAGTGACACCCGGCGCAGCATGTGTCTGGCATAGCGCCGCTGGTTGCCCGCCGTGCGCGTAGAGGCGATGAGGCCGAGACTCTCGTAGAAGTGCAGTGCCGAGGGGGCGACCCCGGTGCGCCTGCTCATCTCGCCGATCGTCAACGGCTCGTCAGGACCGTGGACGGTGCGGTCCGTGTCGGTGTCTGCGCTCATCCCGACCTCCTCGATTTGACCTCAAGTGTACTTGAGGTCATACGGTTGCAACCGTGACCCGAACGGAGACCGCCACCCTATGACCTACGTGATCGCCCTTCCCTGCGTCGATGTCAAGGATCGTGCGTGCATCGACGAATGCCCGGTTGACTGCATCTATGAGGGCGAGCGCTCGCTGTACATCCACCCCGACGAATGCGTCGACTGCGGTGCGTGCGAACCCGTCTGCCCCGTCGAGGCGATCTACTACGAAGACGACCTGCCGGAAGAATGGCAGGACTACTACAAGGCCAACGTCGAGTTCTTCGATGAGCTGGGGTCACCCGGTGGCGCCGCGAAGCTGGGCATCATCGAGCGCGACCACCCGATCATCTCCGCACTTCCGCCTCAGGAGGCACCCGAATGAGCAGTCAGCAGCACCCCGCAGCGCCGGTTCCCTCAGAGGTCGGTGAAGGGCTCAAGGCCGCGTTCCGCGCGCATCCGGCGGGAGTCGCGATCATCACGGCGATGACCCCCGCGGGGCCGGTCGGCCTCACGGCATCCAGCGTCGCGTCCGTGGCGGTCGATCCCGCCGCGATCGTCTTCTCGGTCACCAGGGCGACCGGCAGTGCCGGGTCGATCCTCTCGGCCGACACGTTCGTCGTGCACCTGATCGACGACGAGCACTCCGCGCTGGCGCAGAGCTTCGCCGTGAGCGGCGCTGATCGGTTCACCCCCGAGCAGGGCTGGAGCTCGCTCCCCACCGGCGAGCCCTATCTGGCTGAGGCGCGAGCGGCGATGCGCGGTCACACCATGTCGACCGTGGCGGTCGGCTCATCGACCGTCGTGGTCGCCGAGATCGACGAGGTGCTGCTCGGAAGGCCCGGCCGCCCGCTCGTGTATCTCGACCGCCGATTCCACTCGCTGCCGAACGACCAGCACTGAAACCCCACCGAAAGGAACAGCATGACCTCTGCGTACACCCTCCCCGAGCTGCCGTACGACTACTCGGCTCTCGCCCCGCACATCTCGGGCAAGATCATGGAGCTGCACCACTCGAAGCACCACCAGGCCTACGTGACCGGTGCCAACACCGCGCTCGAGCAGCTGGCCGCAGCCCGCGACTCGAACGACTTCGCCGCGGTCAACAAGCTCGAGAAGGACCTCGCCTTCAACCTCGGCGGTCACATCAACCACTCGGTGTTCTGGGAGAACCTCTCGCCCGACGGCGGCGGCAACCCCGAGGGCGAGCTCGAGGCGGCACTGACCGACGCGTTCGGCTCGATCGACGCCTTCCGCGCGCACTTCACGGCGACCGCACTCGGCGTGCAGGGCTCGGGCTGGGCCGTGCTCGCGTGGGACAGCGTCGGAGCGCGACCTGTCATCTTCCAGCTGTTCGACCAGCAGGGCAACGCCCCGCTCGGCGTCACCCCGCTGCTGCAGCTCGACGTCTGGGAGCACGCCTACTACCTCGACTACCTCAACGTGCGCGCCGACTACGTCAAGGCGTTCTGGGAGCTCGTCAACTGGTCCGACGTGCAGCGTCGGTTCCAGGCCGTGCAGGAGAAGACGCAGGGCCTCATCGTCGCCCGCTGAGTCGCCTGCTGATCCGTCCCCGTCCCTGCCTTCGGGAGGAGATCTCGTCTTCGGGAGGAGGATGTCGCAGCGTCCGTCCTCCCGAAGCGCAGTTCTCCTCCCGAGGCGCAGGGGTCGGGGTCAGGCCAGCAGTTCGCCCGCGAGCGTCTCGATGCGGCGGCGGATCTCGTCACGGATCGGACGCACGGAGTCGATGCCCCGGCCGGCCGGGTCGTCGAGCTTCCAGTCCTCGTAGCGCTTGCCCGGGAAGAACGGGCAGGCGTCGCCGCATCCCATCGTGATGACGACGTCGGATGCCTGTACGGCCTCGGTCGTGAGCACCTTGGGCTGCTCGGCGGTGATGTCGATGCCGAGCTCGCCCATCGCCTCGACCGCGACCGGGTTGATCTGCTCGGCGGGCATGGAACCGGCGGATCGCACCTCGATGCGGTCTCCGGCGAACTCGCGCAGGAAGCCTGCGGCCATCTGCGAGCGTCCGGCGTTGTGCACGCACACGAACAGGACGGAGGGCTTGGTGGTGGTCGTCATGATGTCTCCAGGGTAAGCGAGCGTGCGGGCTCGGGCGACGGCGACGGAATCCTGCCGATCTGGAGCACACTCGGTGCGGCGCAGCAGCTTGCACCATCCGCTTCACCGAAGTCTCCCGATCCGCCGCAGACGCCGGTGTCAGGGAGGACGAGCTCAGTGCGGGCCGCGGCCTCGTGATCTCCGGCCAGGTGTGCGGCGACGCTGCGCACCTGCTCGTACCCCGTCAGCGCGAGGAACGTCGGTGCGCGGCCGTACGACTTCGCGCCGACGATGAAGAGCCCGGGCTCCGGTTGTGCGAGCTCGCGTGCGCCGGTCGCCGACACCGATCCGCACGAGTGGATGTTCGGATCGATCTCTGCGGCGATGCCGGCGACGGCCTCGAGGGAGGTGTCGAGGTCGATGCGCAGCTCCCGCAGGATGCCGGTGTCCGGACGGAAGCCGGTCAGCGCGAAGACCCGTCCGACAGCCGCCACCTCGCGTCCGTCCTCGGCGACGATCGTCATGCCGTCGCCCCCGGCGCGGAACTCCGCGACGCGGAACCCCGTGACCAGCTCGACCACGCCCGTGTCGATGACCTTGCGGGCGCGAGCGCCCAGTGCGGCGCGCTCCGGCAGCTCGTCGCCACTGCCGCCGCCGAAGACGTTCGCGGCGCTGCCGCGGCGCAGCAGCCAGGTCACCCGGGTTCCCGGTGCGCGGCGAGCCAGCTCGCTCAGGCGCAGCACCGCATGGGTGGCGGAGTGCCCCGCTCCGACGACGACGACGTGCTCGCCGGCGAGCTCCGCCACGTCGGCCGGGACGCGATACGAGATGAGATCGGATGCCGCCCGCTCGCCGACCGCCGGGAAGCCGTCGGCGCCTGCCGGATTCGGCATGCCCCACGTGCCGCTCGCATCGACGACGGCACGGGCGAGGATGCGGGACTCGACACCGTCGACGTCGACGGTGTGCACGACGAACGGCGAACTCCTGCGCCCGGCGTCGACGACCTTGTCGCGCCCCTGGCGTGCGACTCCCGTGACGGTCGTCGCGTAGCGGATGCGGCCTCCCAGGGCGCCCGCGAGCGGCGCCAGGTAGTCGCTCACCCACTCCGCCCCGGTCGGGTAGCCCGACGCAGGAGCGCTCCACCCCGTCGGCTCGAGCAGGCGACGGGCGGCCGAGTCGGTCAGTTCCGGCCATGCCGAGAACAGGCGCACATGCCCCCACTCCGAGACGGCGCTCGCAGCCCCCTGCCCTCGTTCGACCACCACGACGTCTTCACCGCGTTCGACCAGATGTGCCGCTGCGGCGAGGCCCTGCGGCCCCGCTCCGATCACCACGACGGGCAGTTCAGACATCGCATCCCCTCAGATTGAAAATCATCGATATGAAAAGCGTCGCTCACGTATCGAAGAATGTCAATACGTGAGAGGATGGTCGCATGACGCTTCCGGTGACGATCGAGCAGACCGCCTGCTGCACCCCGGGCACCGCAGCCGGGCTGCCGGTCGCCGAGGCCGAGCGCATCGCGCACCTCTTCAAAGCACTCGGAGACCCCACGCGCATCCGCCTGCTCTCGCTCATCTCGTCGGCGGAGGGCGGCGAGGCCTGCATCTGCGATCTCACCGCCCCGGTCGGCCTCTCGCAGGGCACCGTCTCGCACCACATGAAGCTCCTGGCCGACGCCGGACTCGTCACTCGCGAGCAGCGCGGCAAGTGGGCGTATTTCTCTCTCGCCGACGGCGCGCTCGACGCGGCCGGAGAAGCGCTGCGACGCGTCTGAGTCGGTCAGGCACACCCCGATAGGCTTGCTCCATGGCCCTTCTCTCGATCGCCGGCTCGACGCGCGCTCCGCATGAGCTGCGTTCGGCGACCCCGATGAGGAAGTCGATGCGCGTCGTCATGCACCCGGGCACGAATGGCTGGACCAGCGTCTGGGGCACACTCTCGCACGGTGAGATCGCGGGCTGCCCGCCGCCACGCGACTAGACCACGCCTCGATGGGGTGTGGTCTTCCGCGCCGTTCACCCCTTCTCTCGCGTGAGGTCTCTTCGTGTCCACTTCTCCTTCCCGTCCCCGTCTCCGCCTGGCTCCGCACGAGCTGTGGCGCGGCATCCGGAACAACGCCCGCAGCGACGTCCTCGGTGGCTCGCTCCTGCTCGCCGCCACCGTCGCCGCGCTGATCCTCGCCAACACCTCCGCGGTGTCGTGGTACGAGTCCGTGCGCGACTTCACCTTCGGCATCCCCGCGCTGCACCTCGACCTCAGCATCGGCGCCTGGGCGGCCGACGGCCTGCTGGCGATCTTCTTCTTCGTCGTCGGTCTCGAGCTGAAGGAGGAGTTCGTCACCGGTCGCCTGCGCGACCCCCGCCAGGCCGCGCTGCCGATCGCCGCGGCCGTCGGCGGAGTGATCGTGCCCGCGGTCATCTTCGCCGTCATCAACGCCGGCGACGGTGACGCCCTGCGCGGCTGGGCCATCCCGACCGCGACGGACATCGCGTTCGCCGTGGCCGTGATCGCCGTGGTGGGCAGGTTCCTGCCGCCCGCTCTGCGCGTCTTCCTGCTGACTCTCGCCATCATCGACGACCTCATCGCCATCACGATCATCGCCACGTTCTACACCGACACGATCAGCTTCCCGTGGCTCACGCTCGCCCTGCTTCCGCTCGCCGGATTCGCCCTCCTCGTGCAGAAGGGTGTTCGAGCGTGGTGGATCCTGCTGCCCCTCGCCGTAGCGGTCTGGGTCTGCATCCACGCCGCAGGGATCCACGCCACGGTCGCCGGCGTGCTGCTGGGCTTCGTCGTGCCCGTCGTGCCGACCGAGCGTGCCAGGGTCCCACGGGGAGTGGATGCCGACGGCGAGCCGGTGTACGACGGTCTGGCCCCGCACTTCGCCGATCGGTGGGGCGTCGTGGCGACGCTGTTCGCCGTGCCGGTCTTCGCCTTCTTCGCGGCCGGAGTCACCATCGGCGGTGTCGAGGGGCTGCGGTCGGCTCTCACCGACCCGATCGCGATCGGAATCATCGTCGGACTCGTCTTGGGCAAACCGATCGGGATCCTCGCGACCACCTTCCTGCTCAGCCGCGTGCCGGCGCTGCGCCTCGACGAGACGCTGCGCTGGCCCGACCTGACCGGCATGGCCTTCCTCGCGGGGATCGGATTCACCGTCTCCCTGCTGGTCGGCGAGCTCGCCTACGGGTCGAGTTCGATCGCCGACGAGCACGTCAAGATCGGCGTGCTGCTGGGGTCCCTCATCGCGGCGGTCATCGGCGGCAGCATCCTCGCGCGGCGGAATGCCGTGGCGCGACGCGCGCGATGACGACGAGAGTATGCCCGTCGCGGGGCCAGCGCGATCAGACCAGGCGCGCGGTCGTTCCTCGGACGTTCAGCTCATAGGGGAGCTCTGCGGGTATGCCCGCGGCCTCTCCGTCGGCGAGCTTGGCGAGCACGGCATCCGCCGCGCGCTCACCCTGACCCAGCGGGAACTGGTCGACCGTGCTGAGCCGGAAGAACTCGCCGAGCTCATGGCCGTCGATGCCCACGATCGAGAGGTCGTCCGGCACGGCGAAGCCGAGGTCGCGGGCGGCGAGGATCGCACCGATGGCCATCTCGTCGGATGCCGCGAACACGGCGGTGGGCCGGGGGCCCGGGCGGCCGAGCAGCTGCTTCGCCGCGCGGTATCCGCCCTCGACGGTGAAGTCGGCCGGTTCGAGGAAGGCGGGGTTCAGGGGGATTCCGGCCTTCGCCAGTGCCTTCTCGAACCCCAGGCGACGGTTCGTCGGGATGTGGAAGTCGATGTCGAACTCGGGGTTCGCGCCGATGTGGGCGATGTCATGGTGCCCGAGACCGATCAGGTGCTCTGTGGCGAGCTGCGCGACGGCCACGTCGTCGACCGTCAGCGTGTCGAGCTTCGGATTCGGGCCGCCGATCGCGATCACCGGCAGCCCGAGGTCGAGCAGGTGCTGCGTCTCGTCGGCGTCGAGCTCGATCGACACCGCGATCACGGCGTCGACCCGCTGCCGCCGCAGGAACGTGTCGAACACGTGGCGGCGCACGTCCTTGTCGGCGGTGATGTTGTAGAGGGTGATGTCGTAGCCCTCGCGCATCAGCGCCGACGACACCCCCGACAGCACGGTGCTGAAGAACCAGCGGTCGAGAAAGGGCACCACCACGCCGATGTTGCGGGTGCGACCCGACGCCAGGCTCGAGGCTCGAGACGAGACCACGTATCCGAGCGTCGCCGCCGCCTCCTGCACGCGTTGGCGAGCAGACTCCGACACGTGGCCTCGGCCGCTCAGAGCGCGCGAGACCGTCGCGGTCGAGACGCCGGCGAGCCGGGCGACCTCATCGATGCTCGCCATGGGGATTCCTCTCTGAGTCGGTGGGGCCGCGGCATCCCCATCGGATGCCGCGGCCCCACCGTGTCCGGCTTACGCCGTGGTGTACCAGACGGCCGTGTCGACCGGCACAGCGCCGCCGTCGAACAGCTGGCTCTGCAGGATCACGAACGCGTCGGCGGGCAGCGGGATCGGCTCGGTGCCCAGGTTCGCGAGCACGTGCACGTCGCCGCGGCGGAATGCCACCGCATCCGCTCCGGCGTCCGCCCACACCAGCGAGCCGCTGCCGAAGCCGTACTCCCGGCGTCCGGCGAGCAGGCGCTTGTAGAGCGCGAGCGTCGACGAGGGGTCGACCTCCTCGACATCCCGCGAGTACGATGCCCAGTCGGCCGGCTGCGGCAGCCACGACGCGCCGGTCTCGTTGAAGCCGAACGCCGGAGCATCCGCCTCCCACGGCAGCGGCACGCGGCATCCGTCTCGTCCGTAGCGCTCGCCGTTCGTGCGGAACCACGTCGGGTCCTGACGGAACGCGTCGGGGATCTCCATCGCCTCGGGCAGGCCGAGCTCTTCGCCCTGATAGAGGTAGGCGGAGCCGGGGAGGGCGAGCATCACGGTCGTCGCCGCGCGGGCGCGGGCGAGTCCGATCGCGGTGTCGGGCTTGTGCGGGGTGTTCGGACCGATGCCCTCACCCTGCGGGTTCTCGGCGGTCAGTGCGAGGCGCGAGGCGTGGCGCACGACATCGTGGTTCGACAGCACCCAGGTGCTCGGAGCACCGACCGCACCGAACGCGTCGAGGGATTCGCGGATGACGTCGCCGAGAGCCTTCGCGTCCCACTCGGTCATCAGGTACGGGAAGTTGAACGTCTGGTGCATCTCGTCGGGGCGCACCCACAGAGCAGTCTGCTTCAGCGTCGGCATCCAGGCCTCGCCGCACAGTGCGCGATCGCCGTCGTACTCGGCGAGCACCTTGTGCCAGTCGCGGTAGATCTCGTGCACGCCGTCCTGCCCCCAGTACGGCACGTCGTCCTCGCCGCCGCCCATCGAGTCGGCGTCGGCCGGCGGGGTGTAGTCGGGCAGGCCCTCGGCCTTGATCATGCCGTGAGCCACGTCGACGCGGAAGCCGTCGACGCCGCGGTCGAGCCAGAAGCGGAGGATGGAGCGGAACTCCTCGCGCACCTCTTCGTTGTTCCAGTCGAAGTCGGGCTGCGTGGGGTCGAAGATGTGCAGATACCACTGGCCGGGAGTGCCGTCGGCCTCGGTGATGCGCTCCCACATGCCGCCGCCGAAGACGGATTCCCAGTTGTTGGGGGGCAGCTCGCCGTTCTCGCCCTTGCCGTCGCGGAAGATGTACCGTGCTCGCTCGGGGCTGCCGGGAGCCGCCTTCAGCGCCTCCTGGAACCAGGCGTGCTGAGCAGACGAGTGGTTCGGGACCAGGTCGACGACGACGCGGATGCCGCGGGCGTGCGCCTCGTCGAGCATGGTGTCGAAGTCGTCGAGCGTGCCGAAGAGCGGGTCGACGTCGCGGTAGTCGGCCACGTCGTATCCCGCGTCACGCTGCGGGCTCGTCATGAACGGGCTCAGCCAGATCGCGTCGACGCCGAGCTCCTTCAGGGAGTCGAGCCGGCTGGTGATGCCGGGCAGGTCGCCGATGCCGTCACCAGAGGCGTCGGCGAACGAACGAGGGTAGATCTGGTAGATGACCGCGCTGCGCCACCACTCGGAACCGGGGGCTGCGATCTGCTCAAGCTGTGCCATGGGATCAGATTAGTGCAAACGCTTGCAGGTCTGCCACCATTGCGATCGAATCGTTTCGGCAACGCGATATTCCACGCCGCTCCACAGCGACTTGCAGCCCGGGAGTAGGCTTCGGGCATCCGACGACTGGAGGCTGTCATGGTTCCCGAGATCAACTACTGGGCGGTTCTGCTCGCGACCGCGTCGAGCATGGTCGTCGGCACGATCTGGTACTCCCCGAAGGTGTTCGGCACGCGCTGGTCGAAGCTCGCGAACGTCGACATGGATCGCCCGGGCTCGAGCGCGACGATGGCGATCATCACCACCGTGTTCGTGAGCTTCGCGACGGCCTGGGTGCTGGCCGGAGCCTCCGCCATCGCGTGGCACTTCTACGACGGGTCGTTCTTCTGGGCGGCCGTCGTCACCGGTGTGCTGCTGTGGGCCGGATTCACCGCCGCGCGGTTCATCACCCACGATGCGTTCGAGGGGCGCCCGACAGCGCTGACCACCATGAACATCGCCCACGAGCTCGTCACGATCGTGGTCATGGCGCTGATCATCGGCGTCTGGCCGCCTGCGCTCGGCTAGCCCGCTGGGGCATCCTTCGTGAGGTCCTGCGCGAGCATCACGAGGATCCCGCTCGGGCCACGCAGGTAGGTGAGCTTGTAGACGTCCTGGTAGTTCGCGACTCCCCGCAGGGGCCGGAATCCATGCCGGGCGGCGATGGCCAGGGACTCGTCGATGTCGTCCACCGAGAACGCCACCCGGTGCATCCCGATCTCGTTCGGCAGCGTGGGCTCGGTCTCGATCGCGTCGGGGTGGATGTACTCGAACAGCTCGAGCTGACCGTGGCCGTCCGGTGTCTGCAGCACGGCGATCTTCGCATGATTGCCGTCGAGGCCGACTGCGGTGTCGGCCCACTCTCCGCTGACCTCGTCGCGGCCGAGCACGGTGAGGCCGAGATCGGTGAAGAAGTCGATGGTCGCGTCGAGGTCGCGCACGGCGATGCCGACGTTCTCCAGTGTGATGGGCATGCGTCGGATGCTACTCGCGAGCGCGACACGCCGGATGAGGCGAAGACTAGACCTTCGCCCCTTCCGCTCGGACTTCTTGGTATGCCAGCATTTTGCACGTGGCCTCCTGGTCGCTCGCGGGTCGTGCACTCGAACCGCGGTCCACACCGAGGGGGTCTTGATGTCGGGTTCGTCGCGTCGATCGGCTCCGTGGATGATCGCCGCCGCGCTCATCGCCGCCGCCCTGGTCGCGGGCGCGACGACCGCAGCCTCGGGTGATGGCCCCGCCGACGCTCCGACCGCCGACGTCGCCTCCGACCCCACGCTCTCCGTCGCCCTGGCCTACGAGTTCCTCGATGCCCGTGTCGACGAGTTCTGCGACGGTGCCGGGCAGTGCCTCCCTCGCAGCTACGAGGGAGGGTTCTTCACCGACCTGCCGACGTGGGACTTCACTCCGTCCTTCGTCTACGACGACGCACTCGTCGTGATCGCGTACACCGCCAGGGGCCTGCCGGACGACATCCGCCGGGCGCAGACCATCGGCGACACCCTGCTCTTCGTGCAGGCGAACGATCCGATCGGCGACGGGCGAGTCCGCACGTCGTACGAACCCCACGGCATCCGACAGGGGCGCGTCGAGATCACCGGCCCGGGCACCTTCACGGGCAATCAGGCGTGGGCGGGCATGGCGCTCGCGCGTCTCTTCCACGCGACCGGCGAGTCGAAGTACCTCGACGGAGCCGTGCGGATCGCCGACTGGATCCAGACCAACACCGCCGACATGGCGCGGGCCCCCTTCGGCTATACGGGGGGTCAGCTCGAGAACGGCTCTTCGCTGGAGTGGAAGTCCACCGAGCACAACACCGATATCGCCGGCTTCTTCACGCAGCTGGCCCAGCTGACCGGCGACCCCGTGTGGGCCGACAGAGCGGCGGTGGCCACGGCATTCGTCGCCGCGATGCAGAGCGCAGACGGTCACGTCGACACCGGCACGCTGCTCGACGGGTCGACCACGAACGTCTATCCGGTGCCGCTCGACGCCCAGACCTGGACGCTGCTCGGCACGGGTGACCCGCGGTACGGTGCGGCTGTCGACTGGGCGCTCGCGAACCTCATGGCCACCGACGGGCCGTACACCGGCCCGTCCATCAGCCACGTCGACACCTCCAAGGTGTGGTTCGAGGGCAGCGGACACCTGGCACTGGCCCTGAAGCTGAGGGACGGAGCGGGCGACGCCGACCGCGCGGAGGCGCTGCTGAGCAGCATCCGACTCGGCCAGCGCGACGCGGCGAACGGAGACGGCAAGGGCATCGTGGCGACGTCGACCGACGGCCTGGATTCCGGCTTCGGCGACCTCTACTACGCCAGCCTGCACACCGGCGCGACGGCCTGGTACCTGCTCGCGGCCGCGGGGGACAACCCCTTCAGCCTTCCCGCCGACTGATCGGCGACTCCCGCCGGACGCGATTGCGATTGCGATTGCGAGGTCAGTTTCGCTTTTCCAGACCGATGCGGAGTCAAAAAGGCATCCGATTCGGTCGTTTCCGATGCGGAATCGACCCCGGCTGTGTGCGGGGTGCGGAATCGACCCCGGGTAGGGGTGCGGATGCCGCGTCGACCGGCCCCGGCCCTGGCGGGCTGCTGACCGGCGCGCCCGCGTGCCCCTCGGTGCTCAGGCGGTGCTTACGCGGCGACGCGCACGACCGCGGCGACCGCGCTCGTGAAGAAGTCGAGTCCGTCGAGGCCCGAGCGCATGGCGGCCGAGGTGTCGGGACCGAAGCCGGCCTCGGTGGCGTGCTCGGGGTGCGGCATGAGCCCCACGACGTTGCCCGCCTCGTTGGTGAGTCCGGCGATGTCGCGCAGCGATCCGTTGGGGTTGACGCCCGCATAGCGGAAGGCCACGAGACCCTCGCCCTCGAGACGGTCGAGCGTCTCTTCGTCGGCGATGTAGCCGCCGTCGGCGTTCTTCAGCGGGATCGTGATCTCCTGGCCGGTGCGGAAGCGGTTCGTCCACGCCGTGTCGGAGTTCTCGACGATGAGCTTCTGGTCGCGACGCACGAAGTGCTGGTGGTCGTTGCGGATCAGGCCGCCGGGCAGCAGGTGCGCCTCGACGAGCATCTGGAAGCCGTTGCAGATGCCGAGGATCGGCATGCCCTTGGCGGCTGCGTCCTTGACCTCGCTCATGATCGGCGACAGCGCGGCGATCGCTCCGGCGCGCAGGTAGTCGCCGTAGCTGAAGCCACCGGGCAGCACCAGGGCATCGACGCCTTCGAGGTCGTGCGAACCGTGCCAGAGGGCGACGGGCTCGGCGCCGGCGATGCGCACGGCGCGCTGAGCGTCGCGGTCGTCGAGCGAGCCGGGGAAGGTGATGACGCCGATGCGGACGCTCACTCAGCGACCTCGATGCCCACGACGTCTTCGATCACGGAGTTGGAGAGCACCTCGTCGGCGATGCGACGGGCCTCGGCGAGGATCTCGTCGGTGACCTCGCCCTCGACGGTGAGCTCGAAGCGCTTGCCGATGCGGACATCGGTGAAGCCCTCGACGCCCAGACGGGAGAATGCGCCAGAGACGGCCTTCCCCTGCGGGTCGAGCAGTTCGGGCTTGGGCATGACGTCGACGACGATGGTGGGCATGTGGATCCTCCTGGCGGCCGCAGGCCGCAGCTATCGGTCGTTGAGCGACGAGCGCAGCGAGGAGTCGAAACGCGGGAGTCGCGGGCGGACGGGCGCGACCAGTCTACCGGCTCGCGGAAGGCGCCTTGAGCGAGAGCGCGAGCGTCAGGCGTGGAAGACGGTGTGCAGGTCTCCGATGGCCTCGCGGCCGCCCAGGCCGTCGATCTCGAACAGCACCGAGATCCCGACGACGTGGCTGCCGAGGCGCTCCACGAGCTCGCGTCCTGCGGCGAGCGTGCCACCCGTGGCGAGCACGTCGTCGATCAGGAGCACTCGGGATCCTGCGGGCAGGTCGTCGTGCATCTCGATCGTCGCCGTGCCGTACTCGAGCGCGTAGTCGACGGATGCCGCGGGCCGGGGCAGCTTGCCGGCCTTGCGGATCGGGATGAGTCCCACGCCGGCGGCGATGGCGGCCGCCCCGGCGAGGATGAACCCCCGCGCCTCGATGCCCGCGACCACGTCGAACTGCCCTGCGAACGGCGCGATGATCGCGTCGGTCGTGGCCTGAAGCGCCTCGGCGTCGGCGAGCAGCGGCGTGATGTCGCGGAAGATGATCCCCGCCTCCGGGTAGTCCGGGATGCTGCGGATCAGCGATTCGGCGCGGACGAGGGCGGGGGAGAGTTCGGTGTCGGGCACCGGTCAAGGGTACGCCAACGCGAGGGCTTGACATTCGTGGGAGCGCTCCCATAGAGTCTCTCATCAATGCGTGGGAGCGCTCCCACGAGGGTTCCGCGCATTGCCCCGACGCACCACACGCACCACCACCGCACGACCCACCACAAAGGAGTGAACTGTGAACACACGTGCCCGCAAGCGGATCCTGACGGCAGCAGCCGTCGCATCCGTCTCTGCCCTGGCCCTCGCCGGCTGCGCCTCTGCCGACTCGGGAGACAGCGCCACCGGTGACGAGAAGGTCACGCTGACCGTCACGACGTTCGGCACCTTCGGATACGACGACCTCTACGACGAGTACGAGAAGGCGAACCCGAACGTCACGATCGAGGCGACCAACATCGACACCGGCGGCAACGCCCGCACCGACGCGTTCACGAAGATCGCGGCAGGCTCGGGCCTGAGCGACGTCGTGGCGATCGAGGAGGGCTGGCTCGGCGCCATCATGGACGTCTCCGACACCTTCGTCGACCTGCGCGACTACGGCATCGAAGACCGCAAGGCCGACTGGGTCGACTGGAAGTACGGACAGGCGACCGATGCCGAGGGCCGCGTGATCGGCTACGGCACCGACATCGGCCCGAGCGGCATCTGCTACAACGGCGCAGCCTTCGAGGCAGCAGGACTCCCGAGCGACCGCGAGTCGGTGGCCGAGCTGCTGAACGGCGACTGGGAGAACTACTTCGCGGTGGGTGCCGAGTACACGGCGAAGACCGGCAAGGCCTGGTACGACCACTCCGGCTTCGTCTGGAACGCGATGGTCAACCAGCTCGACGAGGGCTACTACACCTCCGATGGCGAGCTCAACGTCGAGGACAACGCCGAGCTCAAGGAGCGCTTCGAACTGCTCGGCTCCGCGACCGAGGGCGGCCAGTCCGCCGCGCAGACCGCATGGGACTGGAACGGCGGCAAGTCGTTCGTCGACGGCACCTTCGCCACGTTCGTCTGCCCCGGCTGGATGCTCGGAGTCGTGCAGGGTCAGGTCGAGGCCGGAGGCGGCGACGCATCGACCGGCTGGGACTTCGCCGACGTGTTCCCCGGCGGAGCAGCCAACTGGGGCGGCGCCTTCCTGTCGATCCCCGAGAGCTCCGAGCACAAGGAAGCCGCGGCCGACCTGGCCGACTGGCTGACGCAGCCCGAGCAGCAGGTCAAGCAGTCCGCCGCCGCGGGCAACTTCCCCTCCACCGTCGAGGCGCAGGAGACGCTCTCCGCAGAGGCGACGCCGAACGCGTTCTTCAACGACGCGCCCACCGGCGCCATCCTCGCCGAGCGTGCGAAGGGTGTCGTGGCGCAGTTCAAGGGCGCCGACGACTCGGTGATCCAGGAGAACGTCTTCGGTCCGGCCCTCAGCGGCCTCGACCGCGGCGAGACCGACACCCAGGGCGCCTGGGATGCCGCGGTCAAGCTCCTGAACGAGCTGGTCGACTGACCCTCCGGTCGTTGAGCGAGCGCAGCGGAGCCGCCCGAGACGAAACGCTCACCGCGTCTCGTCTCGGGGCTTCGCTCCTCGCTCAACGACCGACGACTCTCCGGGCGTTGAGCGAGCGCGGCGGAGCCGAGCGAGACGACACGCGCCACTCAGACGAAGGAACCCCTCATGACCCTCACAGCGGAGCGCCGCGAGACGGCATCCGATGCGCCGAAGGCGGATGCCGCTGGCCGGCGTCCCTGGCGGCACCGCCTCTCGCGGTTCGACCAGAACGCGTCCCCGTACTTCTACATCTCGCCGTTCTTCCTGCTGTTCGGGCTGGTCGGACTCTTCCCTCTGCTCTACACGGTGTGGGTGGCCGTGCACGAGTGGGACCTGCTCAAGGGGCAGGGTGAGTTCATCGGCGCAGGGAACTTCATCGAGATCCTCGGCGACGCGATGTTCTGGAACTCGATCTTCAACACCCTGAGCATCTTCCTGCTGTCGGCGATCCCGCAGCTCGCGGTCGCCCTGGTGATCGCGTACCTGCTCGATCGCGGCCTCCGTGCCCCCACCTTCTGGCGCATGAGCATCCTCATCCCGTTCGTGGTCACGCCCGTCGCCGTCGCCATCATCTTCTCGAGCATCTTCAACGAGGCCGACGGCCTCGCCAACAACCTGCTCAACCTGATCGGCATCGCCGACCAGCAGTGGAAGCACGACACCGCGCTCTCGCACCTGGCGATCGCCGTGATGGTGAACTTCCGCTGGACCGGCTACAACGCCCTCATCCTGCTCGCCGCCATGCAGGCGGTGCCTCGCGACCTCTACGAGTCGGCCGCGCTCGACGGCGCAGGAGCCGCGCGTCGCTTCTTCTCGATCACGATCCCCACGATCCGCCCGACCCTCATCTTCGTGATCATCACGGCCACGATCGGCGGTCTGCAGATCTTCGCCGAGCCCCGTCTGTTCGACGTCTCGACCGCGGGCGGCATCGGCGGCAGCGACCGACAGTTCCAGACCACGGTGCTGTTCCTGTGGGAGCTCGCCTTCTTCCGTCGAGACCTCGGCGAGGCATCCGCCGTCGCGATCCTGCTGTTCCTGCTCATCGTGGGCATCGGAGTGATCAACTTCCTCATCTCGAGGCGGATCTCGACAGGCGATGCTCCCCAGAACCGTGCCGCGCGACGGCGCGCACGCACCGCCGCGGCCGCGGCCGCGACGGCCGCAGCCGCAGGCTCGACGATCGCCACCACTACCGAGGAGAACGCGCGATGACCGCCACACAGGCGCTGAGCGTCCCCGAGAAGATCCGCAGGCGCCGAGGCACCGTCGGCGGAAACGCCGGAATCGGCAGCCGCCCCGGATTCCTCACCTACGGCCTGCTCGCCGCATTCATCATCGGCAGCGTCTACCCGCTGTGGTGGTCGGTCGTCGTGGCGAGCGGCACCAACTCGACGCGCGGCGAGACCCTGCCGTTGATCCCCGGCGGCAACTTCCTCGCCAACGCCGCCAAGGTGTTCGACGCGATCCCGTTCTGGCTGGCGCTCGGGAACTCGTTCCTCATCTCCGGCATCATCACGCTGTCGGTCGTGACGTTCTCGACGCTCGCCGGATACGCGTTCGCCAAGCTCCGCTTCAAGGGACGCGACGGACTGATGATCTTCGTGATCGCGACCATGGCGATCCCGACGCAGCTCGGCATCATCCCCCTGTTCATGCTGATGCGCGAGCTCGGCTGGACGGGGTCGATCGGCGCGGTCATCGTGCCGACCCTGGTCACCGCCTTCGGCGTCTTCTTCATGCGGCAGTACCTGGTCGACGTGATCCCCGACGAGCTGATCGAGGCCGCGCGCATGGACGGCGCCAACCAGTTCCGCACGTTCCTCACCGTCGGCCTCCCGGCGGCTCGGCCCGCCATGGCGATCCTCGGGCTCTTCACCTTCATGACCGCGTGGACCGACTACCTGTGGCCGCTGATCGTGCTCTCCCCGCAGAACCCGACTCTGCAGACGGCGCTCAGCCAGCTGCAGTCCGGCTATTACATCGACTACTCGATCGTGCTCGCCGGTGCGGTGCTCGCGACCCTTCCGCTGCTCGTCCTCTTCGTGGTGGCGGGCCGGCAGCTGGTCAGTGGCATCATGGCGGGCGCGGTGAAAGGATGACCCCTATGACCCGCGCCTTCCCCGAGAAGTTCCTGTTCGGCGCCGCGACAGCGGCGTACCAGATCGAGGGGGCCGCTTTCGAAGACGGGCGCACCGCGTCGATCTGGGATGCCTTCAGCCGCGAGCCGGGTGCGGTCATCGGCGGGGACAACGGCGACGTGGCGTGCGACCACTATCACCGCTACCCGCAGGACGTCGCGCTCATGAAGGAGCTCGGGCTGCAGACCTACCGCTTCTCGACCTCGTGGTCGCGGGTGCGTCCTGACGGCGGCGCGGTCAACGCGAAGGGCGTCGACTTCTACGAGCGCCTCGTCGACGAGCTGCTCGCGAACGACATCCTGCCGTGGCTGACCCTGTATCACTGGGACATGCCGCAGGCGCTGCAGGAGACCGGCGGCTGGACGAACCGCGACACCGTCGGACGCTTCCTCGAGTACGCGGGCACGATGCACGACGCACTGGGCGACCGTGTGAACGTGTGGACGACGCTGAACGAGCCCTGGTGCTCGTCGTTCCTCTCCTACACGGGCGGCGAGCACGCTCCCGGGCACACGAGCGTCGCCGAGGGGCTGCTCTCGGCCCACCACCTGCTGCTCGCCCACGGCGAGACGGTGCGCGAGCTGCGCGGTCGGGATGCGAGCCTCAACCTCGGCATCACCCTGAACCACACCGTCGCAGACCCGGCGGATCCGGCGAATCCCGCCGACGTCGACGCGGCTCGTCGGGTCGACGGCCAGTTCAACCGCTGGTTCCTCGACCCGATCTACCGCGGCGTGTACCCCGACGACATCATCAGGGACATCAGGGCGGTGGATGCCGACGCGGTGTCGCGCTTCACGGATGCCGTCCATGACGGCGATCTCGACGTGATCTCGCAGCCCATCGACACGCAGGGCGTCAACTACTACCACGGCGACTTCGTGTCGGGCACGGCGCCGGCGGAGATGCCGGTCAGCGGCGGGCCCGCGACGGATCGCCCCGCACGCAGCCCCTACCCGTCGAGCGATGGCATCTACGCGGTCGAACGCGGACTGCCGCGCACCGCCCAGAACTGGGAGGTGCAGCCCGAGGGGCTGACCCGTCTGCTGCAGCGCGTGTGGACCGACTACGCCGAGCCCGCAGGAACCGTGCTCTACATGACCGAGAACGGTGCTGCCTACGACGACGTCGCCGTGGTCGAAGACGGCGAGACCCGTGTGCACGACGCCGACCGCACCGAGTTCCTGCGGCTGCACCTCGCGGCCGTGCTCGACGCGGCAGATGCCGGCGTCGATGTGCGCGGCTACTTCTACTGGTCGATGTTCGACAACTTCGAATGGGCATGGGGCTACGACAAGCGCTTCGGCATCGTGCGCGTCGACTACGACACCCAGGAGCGGAGTCTGAAGGACTCCGGTCGGGAGTACGCTCGCATCATCGCCGCCCGCGCTCTCTGACGCCGGCAGCGACAGTCGAGAGCATCCGGTCTCGCGGCCGGACAGAGGGGAGAGCCGTGTCGTCACGAGCGACCATCGAAGAGGTGGCATCGGCCGCAGGGGTGTCGAGATCGACGGTGTCGCGGGTCGTCAACGGCTCGACGGCGGTGAGCCCTGAGGCCCTCGAGTCGGTGAAGCGCGCGATCGAGGAGCTCAGCTACGTGCCCAATCGCGCGGCTCGCTCGCTCGCGTCGAGGCAGACTCACGCGATCGCGCTGATCGTGCCCGAAGACACCACGCGCTTCTTCGGCGACCCGTTCTTCGCCTCGATCGTCGCGGGCATCACGGGTGCGCTCCGGGGGTCGGACTACCTGCTCAACCTGCTCATCGCGAGCGATGATCCCGGCGACAAGATGACCAGCTTCGTGCGCAACGGCGGTGTCGACGGTGCGCTCATCGTGTCTCACCACACCAGCGACGCCTTCATCGACCGGGTCGCCGACGCCGTGCCCGTGGTCTGGGGCGGCCGACCGGTGCGGATCCGCGAGGGTGACTACGTGGTCGACGTCGACAACGTCGCCGGAGCTCGCACGGCCACCCGGCATCTGATCGAGACCGGCCGCACACGCATCGCGACGATCTCGGGACCCATGACGATGGTCTCGTCGGTCGACCGCGTGCAGGGCTTCCGCGGCGCACTGGCGGACGCCGGGCTCTCGCCGTTCGCCGAAGAGGCGGGTGACTACAGCGAGGCCAGCGGAGCGGATGCCGCGCGCCGCATCCTCGCCGAGGGCCGCCCCGACGCGATCTTCGTCGCCAGCGACCTCATGGCCCGTGGCGCCCTGACGGCGCTGCGCTCCGCCGGCATCCGTGTTCCCGAAGACGTCGCGCTCGTCGGATTCGACGACTCGTCCGTCGCGCTGAGCACCGAACCGCAGCTGACCACGATGCGACAGCCGATGTATGCGCAGGGGGAGGCGATGGCCGGAGTGCTGCTCTCGCGCCTCGCGGGTCGCGACCCCGCGCACACGACGATCCTCCCGACAGAGCTCGTGGTGCGCGCCTCGTCGTAGCCGCTCCACGCGATCCGCGTCTCCGCCGGCGCGGAAGTGAACACGGATGCGGACCATACGCCCCTCCAGGTCGGCCCGCATCCGTGGGTCTGGGTCGGTCAGGTGATCCGGTACTGGTGACGGCGCCGAGACCGCTGATCGATGACCGCGGGCCACGGCATCGTCGCCCACGGGCCGTTCCGCTTCGCGGTGGATGCACTCGCGAAGACGGGCGACGAATCGCCGTACTTCTCGAACGAGTCCTCGTCGAGATCGCCGTCGCTCCAGTGCATGACGCGTCCGGCGATGTAGCTCAGGCCGAAATCGGCCCACGACACGAACGACGGGCGGGTGTCGACGCCGATCCGGTGGATGATGCGACGCGCCTCGGCGACGTCGGCGTATCCGAGCGCCACACCCCAGGTCGTCATCGCCACGGCCTGGCCGAGTGCGTACGCGTCGAGGGTGCGGACGTAGAGGTCGGGCGTCACGACGTCTTTGCCGACTCGCCTGCGCACCTCCTGCTCGATGTGCTCGATGCCGCGGACGAAAGGTCGTGCGTCGCGTCGGTCCCCGCCCTCATCGGCGATCGCGGTGAGCCACTCCTTCGTCGTCGGCACCCGCCCGAGGGCTGTGTGCAGGTCGTTGCGCACGGCGAGATGGAGCATCCAGCCATGCCGTCGTCGTCGCACCGTGGTCAGGTGGTCGATCATGCCGAGCCAGTCCGCGCGATCGTGGATGCCCCACTGCTCGGCGAGCAGCGCCTTCTCCTCGGTTCCGAGGCCGGGGGCCGTCGGATCGTTCCACGGGCCGGACGGCAGGCTGCTGATCTGCAGCAGGCCCAGGGCGATCTCGTTCGCCTCGGTGTCATCCGTGGAGTACAGCTCGGACGGTGCGAGCCTCTGGGTCGCATGAACCATCCTGTCGCGCTCATCACACTCCTGAGGGTGAGGCCTGGCATCGCTCATAGCTTGAACAGCTATTCAGTCGCTAATATATAGCGTCCGGGGGAGAAATCGAAGTCGTCCGATGCTGGGGAGCGGGACACGAATGGCACGTTCAGACGAACACAACCGGGCGGCGCGTGAACGATCCCGCGAAGCCATCCTGCGGGCAGCGGTCGATCTGTTCGCCGAGCGCGGCGTCTCGGGCGCGAGCATCGCTGAGATCACTCGGCGAGCCGGAGTCGCTCAGGGCCTCGCGAACTATCACTTCGGAAACAAGGAGCGGCTGATCGCCGCAGTGCTCGACCGGTGGTTCGAGACGCTGTTCGGGATCCCCCAAGCCGAGGGGTCGGCCGACGACCGTCTCGCCGGCATCATCGACGGCGCCCTCACCGCCACGGGCTACGCCCTTCCGGTGCAGCGCGCGGTCTTCGCGATGCAGCAGCAGCCGACCACCCACCGCCTGTATGCGGAGGCCGAAGAGCGGCACGCGGAGGAGGCGAGGGCGTCGGAGGACATCGTTCGCGGGGTCTTCCGCGAACGCGGCGCCGCGGATCCGGCGCTCGAGGAGATCATGCTGCGCAGCACGCTCGAGGGCATCTTCATGAAGTACGCCGTCTACGGCGACACGTATCCTCTCGAAGACGCTCGCCGCTGGATGCACCGGCTCTACGGGCTCCCCGAGCCGCAGGCGCCGCTTCCTCTCCAGCTCGCCCCGCGGGACCCCGACGCGAGGACCAGAGCGTCCGGCGCGCTGCGCGCGGAGGAATGACCCCGGCACCGACATCGATCGGCGAGGGTCGGGATCAGCCCAGCTGCATCCGGGCGAACGCACCGAGCACGACGCGTTCCGACTGCACGAGGTAGCGCTCGAGCTCGGCCGCGCCTTCCTGCGCGCCCTGCGTGAGGAAGGTGTCGAGCACCGCGCGGTTCTTGCGCACGAACGGCTCGTGGAGCGATCGCGGATCGTCGATCTTCAGGAACGCCAGCCGCAGCTCGGCCGCCAGGTCGCGATAGGTGCGGGCCAGGCGGGGGCTGTCGGCGAGATCGACCAGGGCGACGTGGAATGCCATGTTGGCGCTGCCCACCTCGCGCCAGGCGCCCGCGTCGTCGTGGACGGCATCCCGGGCGGCCTTCTCGGCGGCGAGCACCGCCTGCTGCATCCGCTGCACCGAGGGGTGCTCGGGCTCGGAGTGCAGGAGCGCCGTGCACTCGATGACGCGGCGTGCTCGGTAGATGTCGATGACGTCGGCTATCGAGGGCGACGCGACGGAGACACCCCGGTGCGGCACGTGCTCGAGAAGACCCTGCTCGGAGAGCGCGCGGAACGCCTCTCGCAGCGTGTTGCGCGCGACGCCGAAGTGCTCGGCGAGGGCCGATTCCGACAGCCGTGAACCGGGGGCGAAGGCGCCGTCGATGATCTGCTGACGGAGCGCATCGGCGAGCATGCCCTGCTGGTTCATGCCTTCATCGTAGGCGGCAGGCGCGGCGGATCGTTCGAGGAGGCGACCGCGGCATCACGCGAACGCAACTCGGTCGTAGCACAGCCGAAACAAAGTTGTTGAACAATATTGCTCGATCCGTTCTACACTGGGTGTCACTCGACACCCACCAACGACGATGGGAAATCCCCCGCAATGTCAGAGAACACCGCAGCCCCGCTGTCCGCAGAAGACGAAGTCCGCCTCGCCGGAGCCAAGAGGCGGGCAGGCCGCAGCGCCGTGATCGGCGCGATCTTCCTGATGGCCACCAGCGCCATCGGCCCAGGATTCATCACCCAGACGGCCACGTTCACCGCGACGATGGGGGCCGCCTTCGCGTTCGCGATCCTCGTCTCGATCCTCATCGACATCGCAGTGCAGCTGAACGTCTGGCGCATGATCACCTCATCGGGCAAGCGCGCCGGAGAGCTCGCCAACAGCGCCATCCCGTTCTCCGGACACCTGATCGCCGTGCTCGTCGTGATCGGCGGCCTGGCCTTCAACATCGGCAACATCGCGGGTGGCGGACTGGGCCTCAACGCCCTGCTCGGCATCGATCCCAAGCTCGGCGGCGCACTCACCGCGGCCCTCGCGATCATCATCTTCCTCGTCAAGAAGGCGGGCCCGGTGATGGACGTCGTGCTGATCGTGCTCGGCGTGGGCATGATCGTGATGACCGTGATCGTCGCGGTGATCGCCCAGCCGCCGATCGGCGAGGCCCTGCGACAGACGTTCGTGCCCGACGAACTGAACTTCGCCACGATCACCACGATCGTCGGCGGAACGGTCGGCGGATACATCACCTACTCGGGCGCCCACCGCTACCTCGACTCCGGACACACCGGTCCGGAGCAGGCCGGCCCGGTGATGCGCGCCGCGGCGAACGGCATCCTCGTCACCGGCATCATGCGCTACGTGCTGTTCCTCGCGATCCTCGGTGTGGTCGCCTCCGGCGTCTCGCTCGACCTGTCGAGCCAGGCTGCGAACCCCGCAGGACAGGCCTTCGGCGCCGTGCTCGGCGACGCGGGGCTGCGCATCTTCGGTGCGATCTTCTGGGCCGCGGCCATCAGCTCGGTGATCGGCGCCGCGTACACGTCGGCGACCTTCCTCTCGACCTTCACGAAGAAGCTCAGGGGCGGCTGGCCGCTGCAGCTGGCCACCGTCGCCTTCATCGTCGTGTCGCTGATCGTCTACCTGTCGATCGGCACGGCGCCTGCTGCGATCCTCGTGTTCGTCGGCGGCTTCAACGGCCTCATCCTCCCCATCGGCCTCACGGTCTTCATGTACATCGGCTGGTTCCGTCGTGACCTGCTCGGCTCGAAGAAGTACCCGCTGTGGCTGCTCATCGCGGGCACGGTCGTGACGCTGCTCACCTGGTACATGGGCATCGTCTCAGTCGGCCCGATCTTCGCCTTCCTCGGAACCGGAGCGTGACCCCATGGCATCGATCGACCTGAACTCGGACCTCGGCGAGAACGTCGCCGACCGGATCGTCAGCGACGACCAGAGCATGCTCGACCTCGTGACGAGTGCGAACGTGGCGTGCGGCTTCCACGCGGGCAGCCCCGAGGGCATCCGCGCGACCCTCGCCAGCGCGGTGGCCGGAGGTGTCGTGATCGGCGCGCACCCCGGCTACCGCGACTACGAGAACTTCGGCCGTACGAAGGTCGACATCGATTCGGCCACGCTGCAGGCCCACGTCGAGTACCAGCTCGGGGCGCTGATCGGTCTCGCCGCCGCGGTGGGCGGAAAGGTCGCCTACGTCAAGCCGCACGGAGCGCTCTACAACACGATCGCCCGCGATGAGCGGCAGTCGCAGGACGTGGTGGCGGCCATCCGCGCGATCGATCCGAGCCTCGTGCTGCTGGGCCTGGCCGGAGGTGTCGTGCTCGACGTCGCCGAGCGCGCGGGGCTGCAGACTGCGGCAGAGGCCTTCGCCGATCGGGCGTATCAGCCCGACGGGCAGCTCGTCTCGCGCACCGAGCCCGGGTCTGTGCTGCACGATCCCGCGGCGGTCGCCGAGCGCATGGTGCGCCTGGCCGGCGAAGGAGTGATCCGCGCGATCGACGGCACCGACGTGCCCGTCAGCGCGCAGTCGATCTGCGTGCACGGAGACAGCCCTGGTTCGGTGGCCATGGCGGCAGAGACGAAGCGGATGCTGCAGCAAGCGGGCATCACGATCGCACCGTTCGCGGGCGTCTGACATGACCGTCCTCGCCACCGCAGCCCAGCTCGCCGACGCGCGCGCGGCCCGTGCCGCCATCCGGGCAGGGCACGCCGAGCCGACCAGCGGGGTCGCGGTCGGGCTGACACAGGCCAATCTCATCTCCGTGCCCGCGGACTGGGCCTTCGAGACCCTGCTCTTCGCACAGCGCAACCCGAAGCCGTGCCCGGTGCTCGAGGTCATCGAGCAGGGAGAGGTGGAGTCACGGCTCGCGCCGGGCAGCGACATCCGCACGGACATCGGCCGGTATCGCATCTGGCGCGACGGCGAACTGGCCGAAGAGATCACCGACGCGACGGCGGCCTGGGCGGAGCATCCGGACCTCGTCTCGTTCCTCATCGGATGCAGCTTCACGTTCGAGTCCGGACTCGTCGAGGCCGGCATCCCGATCCGTCATCAGGAGCTCGGTCGCAATGTGCCGATGTACCGCACCTCGGTGCCCTGCGCACCGGCGGGTCGCCTGAGCGGTGAGATGGTCGTGTCGATGAGGCCGATCGCGGCGGACCGAGTGGCGGATGCCGTGCAGATCTCCGGCCGAACCCCCGCTGTGCACGGTGCTCCGGTGCACGTCGGCGACCCCGTATCCCTCGGAGTCCTCGACCTCGCCCGCCCCGACTTCGGGGATGCCCCCGAGGTGCGCGACGGCGAAGTGCCGGTGTTCTGGGCCTGCGGCGTCACCCCTCAGGCCGCGATCATGGCCTCGAAGCCGCCGTTCGCCATCACCCACGCACCGGGGTACATGTTCATCACCGACGTGCCGGATGCCGAGTACCTCGTCTGATGCGCATCCTCACCGCATCCGATCACGCGCTTCTCGTCGAGGCGGCCGACCTCGACGAGGCGATGCGCCTGAACCTCGCCTGGGACGGAGTGCGCGGTGTGGTCGAGCGCATCCCGGGCGCTCGCACCGTGCTCGTGCGCTTCGATCCGCTCGTCGTCTCGGCCGGCGATCTCGCAGAGGCGCTCGCGGCGACGGACATCGACACCGCTCACCTGCCGGTCACCGGCGAGGTCACGGTGCCGGTGCGGTACGACGGCGAAGACCTCCACGAGGCCGCAGCCCTGCTGGGCGTGTCGGCGGCAGAGCTCGTGAATCGTCATCTCGGTGCCGATTGGAAGGTGGCCTTCTCGGGCTTCGCTCCCGGTTTCGGCTATGTGGTGAGCAGCGATCCCCTGTTCGACGTGCCGCGCCGCTCGTCGCCCCGCACGCGTGTGCCCGCAGGGTCCGTGGCGCTCGCCGGGCAGTTCACCGGGGTGTACCCGCGTGAGAGTCCCGGTGGGTGGCAGCTCATCGGTCGCACGGATGCCCTGATGTGGGACATCGACCGCGACCCGCCTGCGCTGCTGTCGCCGGGCACGACCGTGCGGTTCGAACGCGTGCGCGAGCAGGTCGTGACGTCGGGCGACGCAGACGAACGGGCCGACGAGCGAGGTGTCGCCGATCGACCCGCCGTCGCCGGTGCGCCGGACCCGGGTTCTCCCATGCCGGCCGCAGTCGAGATCGTGCGGCCGTCACTGCAGCTGCTGGTGCAGGATGCCGGTCGCCCGGGTTTCGCGGCACTCGGCGTCTCGGCGTCAGGCGTCGCCGATCGTCGTGCGATGCGAGACGCGAACCGTGCCGTGGGCAACGAGACCGGTGCCGCCGTGCTCGAGAGCGTCGGGGGCGCGGTGCTGCGCTTCCGGGGTGCCGGGGTCGCCGCCGTCGCGGGTGCCGTCGGATCCCTCGAGCTGATCGATGCCGGTGGCGTGGCGCGTCAGATCGCCCATGGAGTGCCCTTCGCCACCGTCGACGGTGACGAGCTCACTCTCGGGCACCCCGCGAGCGGGCTGCGCTACGTCATCGCCGTCCGCGGCGGTGTGGCGGCGGAACCGGCGCTGGACAGCCGCGCGAGCGACACCCTCGCCGGTCTCGGCCCGGCGGCGCTCGCCGCAGGCGACGTGCTCCGTGTCGGCGATCGCGCACCGCATCCCGTCGAGCCCGATGCGATGCCGCGGGCCCTCCCCGCACCCGGCGAGCTGGTCGAGCTCGAGATCACCCTCGGTCCTCGCGACGACTGGTTCACGGCGGCAGCGCTCGCCACCCTCACCGCCCAGGAGTGGACTGCGACCCCGCGCTCGGATCGGGTCGGCATCAGGCTCGAGGGAGCCGTGCCCCTGGAACGGTCGGTCGGCGGTGAGCTGCCCAGCGAGGGCGCCGTCACCGGGGCGATCCAGGTGCCTCCGGACGGTCAGCCCGTGCTGTTCCTGCCCGACCATCCGCTCACCGGCGGGTATCCGATCATCGGCGCCCTCACCGATCGCAGCCTCGACCTCGCCGGGCAGCTGCCGCCCGGTGCGCGAGTTCGTTTCATCGTCAAGGAGACCTCATGACCAAGGTGCTGATCGCGAATCGCGGAGAGATCGCCGTGCGCGTCATCCGCGCCTGCGCCGAAGCCGGATACACGTCGATCGCGGTCTACGCCGATCAGGACGCCGACGCCCTGCACGTGCGACTCGCCGACGAGGCGCTGGGTCTGGGGGGAGACACCGCTGCCGCCACGTACCTCTCCATCGAGGCGCTACTCGCTGCGGCGCGGAAGAGCGGGGCGCATGCCGTGCACCCCGGCTACGGATTCCTCTCGGAGAGCGCGGAGTTCGCGCGAGCCGTGGAAGGCGCAGGGCTCGTCTGGATCGGACCATCGCCCGACAGCATCGACGCGCTCGGTGACAAGATGACCGCGCGCCGGATCGCGCAGCGCGTCGGAGCACCGTTGGCGGCCGGCACCGACCAGCCCCTCGCCGGCCCTGCAGAGGCCGTGTCCTTCGCCGAGCAGCACGGGCTTCCGATCGCCATCAAGGCGGCATTCGGCGGTGGCGGGCGAGGCCTGAAGGTGGTGCGGGAGCTGTCGGATGTCGCCGACGCCTTCGACGCCGCGACCCGGGAGGCCATCGCCGCCTTCGGCCGCGGCGAGTGCTTCGTCGAGCGGTTCCTCGAGAGCCCGCGTCACATCGAGGTGCAGGTGCTCGGCGACGGACTCGGCGGCATCGTGGTCGTCGGCGACCGGGACTGCTCGATGCAGCGGCGCAATCAGAAGCTCATCGAGGAGGCCCCGGCGCCGGGGCTGTCGAGTGACCAGCGCACGCGATTCCACGACGCGGCCAGGGCGATCTGCGCCGAGGTGCAGTACCGCGGTGCGGGAACCGTCGAGTTCCTGCTCGCCGCAGACGGCACGATCTCCTTCCTCGAGGTGAACACCCGTCTGCAGGTGGAGCACCCGGTCACCGAAGAGGTCACCGGCACGGATCTCGTGCGAGAGCAGTTCCGCATCGCGTTCGGAGAGGGCATCTCGTTCACCGAGACCCCGACGCCGACAGGGCACGCCTTCGAGTTCCGCATCAACGCGGAAGACCCTGGTCGCGGGTTCCTTCCGAGTCCCGGTCGTGTGGAGTCGCTGCGGATCCCCGGCGGACCCGGTGTGCGCTGGGACAGCGGGATCGAGGCGGGCGATGCCGTTCAGCCCGCGTTCGACTCGATGATCGCGAAGCTCATCGTGCACGCCGACAGCCGAGATGCGGCACTCGTGCGGGCCCGACGGGCGCTGCGCGAGCTCGTGGTCGAGGGGCCGGCCACCGTCATCCCGTTCGATCTGCTCGCGCTCGACGACGCGGCGTTCGCCACCGACACCTTCGCGGTGCACACGCAGTGGATCGAGAGCACATTGCTGCCGAGGCTCGAACCTCAGCTGCGCCCGGCTCCCGCCCCGGATGCCGCACTCCAGCGCTTCCCCGTCGAGATCGACGGACGTCGGGTCGTGCTCGGGCTGCCGATCGCCCTGCTCGCGGGGCTCGGCGGGCTGGCGGTTTCCGGGCCCGCGCCCTCCGCATCCGACCCGACCGAACTGCGCTCGCCGGCGCCCGGCACACTCGTGCGCTGGCTCGCTGATGACGGCGCGCACGTCGTCGAGGGCGATCCGGTCGCCGTGCTCGACGCGATGAAGATGGAGACCACGGTCGCCGCTCATCGCGCCGGCATCCTGTCGCACCGCGCCGAGCTCTCAGCGGCGATCGCGCCGGACGGAGTCATCGCCGTCATCGACTGAGCGCGATCGCCGACTGAGCGCGATCGCCGCCTGATCGCGATCGCCGCCGGACGCGAAGATCCCGGACGCCGCAGCTGCAGCATCCGGGATCTTCGGGTTCGCGGGTCGAGCGTGGTTACGCGGGGTCGCCGCCCAGCGGACCCACGGCCTCGAGCGGCCTCGGGTCGTCGGCACCGGTCTTGCGCGCGCGAGCGATCGCGTTGCCCACGTGGTAGATCAGGAGAGCGGCGACCGTTCCGAGCACGATGCCGCCGAACGCGAAGTCGCCGAGCTGCATCGAGAACCCGGCGATGCCGATCACGAGTGACACCGCGGCGGTGTACTGGTTCACCGGACGCGAGAAGTCGACTTTGCTGTCGACCCAGATCTTGATGCCGATGATGCCGATCAGGCCGTAGAGCGCGGTCGTCGCGCCGCCGAGCACGCCCGCGGGGATCGAGTTGAACACCTCGCCGACCTTGGGCGAGAACGCCAGCAGGATCGCGAAGAGGCCGGCGACCCAGTAGACGGCGGTCGAGTAGACGCGGGTCGCGGCCATGACGCCGATGTTCTCGCCGTACGTCGTCGTGCCCGACCCGCCGAAGCCGCCGGCGATCGTCGTCGCGACGCCGTCGGCGATCAGGGCGCGGCCGGTGTGCCTGTTGATCGCGGGGTCTTCCGTCATCGTGGCGACACCGCGCACGTGGCCGACGTTCTCGGCGACGAGCACCAGCACGACCGGCAGGAACATGGCGATGGTCGACCACGTGCCGGGCGCGACGAAGTCGGGGAGCTGGAACTCGGGCAGGCCCACCCACGGCGCGTCGGCGATGAGCTCTGCGGGCGTCTTGCCTCCGCGCAGCGCGTTGGGCACGTCGAACGACCCGGTGAAGGCGGCGTAGATGAAGCCCACGGCGACGCCGAGGAAGATCGAGATGCGCCCGAGGAATCCGCGGAAGAGCACTGCGAACAGGATGATCGCGACGAGGGTGATGGTCGCGGTCACGGGGTCGAGCTGGAAGTTGTTCCACGCGGTGGGGGCGAGGTTGAAGCCGATGAGCGCGACGATCGCACCGGCGACCACCGGAGGCATCAGCGCGTCGACCCAGCGCAGGCCGGCGTACTGCACGACCAGGCCCACGACGGTGAGCAGGATGCCGACCGCGACGACTCCCGCCAGGGCGGATCCGGTGCCGCCGGCGGCGACCGCGGCCGTGATCGGCGCGATGAACGCGAACGACGATCCGAGGTAGCTGGGCAGCTGGTTCTTGGTGATGAGCAGGAAGATGAGAGTGCCGAGACCGCTGAACAGCAGCGTGGTCGAGACCGGGAAGCCGGTCAGCGTCGGCACCAGGAACGTGGCGCCGAACATCGCGACGACGTGCTGGGCGCCGATCGCGATCGTGGCCGGCCAGTTCAGGCGCTCTTCGGGCTTGACGACGGCGCCGGGTTCGACCGTGCGGCCGTTTCCGTGGGTCTTCCACAGGGGCATGCGGGCTCCTCAGGATCGGGGGGAGTGGGAGTGCTGGAGCAACACTACCGATTCCTGAGTGTTCCCTGGGTGCGCGCGGTCGCTCCTTCGGGCGGACTTCTGCGCCTCGGGAGGGGAATTCCCGAGAATCTCTCCTCCCGAGGCGCAGTTTCCCTCCCGAGAGGGTGCGCGCGTCAGGCCCCGAGGCGCTCGATCAGCTCGCGGTAGCGCGCGGCGGTGCGCTCGACGATGTCCTCGGGAAGCACGGGCGGCTCGCCCTGCTTGTCCCAGTTCGAGGCCAGCCAGTCGCGCACGATCTGCTTGTCGAAACTCGCCATGCGCTCGCTCGGGGTCGCACCGGTGCGCCAGGCCTCGGCATCCCAGTAGCGCGACGAGTCGCTCGTCAGCACCTCGTCGGCCAGGTGCAGCACGCCGTCGGCATCCGTCCCGAACTCGAACTTGGTGTCGGCGAGGATCAGACCCTTCTCCTCGGCGATCGCAGCGGCCCGCGTGTAGAGGGCGAGTGAGACGTCGCGCAGCTCGGCCGCGCGGTCGGCGCCGACGAGCTCGACGGTCTGCTCGAAGGTGATGTTCTCGTCGTGCTCGCCCATCGGCGCCTTGTAGGCCGGTGTGAACAGCGGCTCGGGCAGGCGGTCGCCGTTCTCCAGACCGGCGGGCAGCGGGATGCCGCACACGGTGCCGCTCTCGGTATATTCGGCCCAGCCGGAGCCGGTGATGTAGCCGCGCACGACGCACTCGACCGGCAGCATCTCGAGCGACTGCGCGAGCATGGCCCGGTCGGCGACGCTCGCCGGGATGTCGCCCTCGGCGAGGTGGTTCGGAACGTCGCTCAGCTGGCTGAACCACCAGCGGCTCAGGCGCGTCAGCAGCGCACCCTTCTCGGGGATGCCCGGCGAGAGCACGGAGTCGAACGCGCTCACGCGGTCGGAGGCGACCACGAGGATGCGGGTGTCGGCGGCGTCATCCGAGGCGTAGAGGTCGCGGACCTTGCCCGAGTAGATGTGGCGCCAGCCGGGGATGGTCTGCGCGGTGCTGTCCGAAGGAGTGCTCACCCGCCCATTATCCCGGTAGACGGCGCCGGTGTCGTGTCAAGGGCTGTTGCGAACGGCGCGGCATCGGCGACGCTCGAATCGACGGAGCGGAGGAGTCATGACGAAGGACCTGTCGACGGGTGACCGGGTGAGCTGGAACACGCCCCAAGGACGAACGCACGGCACGGTGGAGGAGAAGCGGACGAAGGACTTCCGATTCGCCGGCCAGAGCTTCACGGCTTCGGACGATGAGCCGGCGTACATCGTGAAGTCCGAGAAGAGCGGCGAGAAGGCCGCGCACAAGGGCTCGGCGCTGCGGAGGCTGAGCAGCTGAGCGGCCCCGGAGGGCGGCGCCCGGTGTCTGCGGGGGTGCCTAGCCTGGACTCGTGACCGACGACACCTTCACCCCACGCCTGCGCCTGTCGCGCCCCGTCGCCGCCGACCTCGACGCGGTCTTCGCGATCCAGAGCGATCCGCGGGTGTGGACGCACTATCCGAGCCTGCGTCACACCGACCCCGAGACGACGATCCGGATGATGGAGCGGTGGGAGCGCAGCTGGTCGGAAGCCGGTCTCGGATCGTGGGTCGCCCGTCTGCGCGACACCGGAGAGGTCGTCGGCAACGGCGGGTGCACCCTGCTGGGCGGAGCGGTGTGGAACATCGGCTATCGCATCGCCGGCGACCACCACGGTCAGGGGCTGGCGACCGAGCTGGCGCAGGCCGGAGTCGAGAGGGCGAGGGCGATCGCGCCGGATCGGCCCGTGATCGCCTACCTCGTCGAGCACAACCATGCCTCTGCTCGCGTCGCCGGGAAGCTGGGACTCGACCTCGTGCATCGTGCGCCCGACGCGGGCAACCCCGACCCCGGGGTGGTGCGGCTTGTGTACGCGGATCGGCCGCTCACGCCGGAACAGCTCGCGGCCGCCTTGGCGTAGATCGGCCGCAGTCGGCATCCGTCTTGTCGACCGGCCTGAAGGGGCGTATAGTCCACGTGGACTATTTGAGGTGGAGCACGTGTCGAAGGAACCTGCGGAGCGGTTGACCCCGATGGGGGTGATGGTGCTCGCGCTGCTGCGCGAGGGCGACATGCACCCCTATGAGATGGTGCGTCTGATGCGCGCTCGCCGCGACGAGCGTCTGCTCGCCGTCACCAACGGGACGCTCTATCACACGGTCGGTCGTCTGCAGCGTGGCGGACTCATCGACGAGGTGGGCACCGATCGAGAGGGCAATCGCCCCGAGCGCACCACCTACACGCTCACGGATGCCGGTCGTGACGCGCTCATCGGCTGGCTCCGCCGTGAGCTGTCGATCATCGACCGCCCCGCCGAGTTCCGGATCGCACTCGCGGAAGCGCACAACCTCGAGCGCCCCGACGTCGTCGACTGCCTCCGCGTCCGTCGCGTCGCACTCGCGGAAGGGCATGCTCTGCACCGCGACGGACTGACCGGCGCCCGCCGCAAGGGCGCCCCCGAGCAGGTGCTCGTCGAATTCGAGCGTCAGGAGGTGCTGCTCGACGCCGAGCTGCGCTGGCTCGACTCGCTCCTCGATCGTCTCGAGGCCGAGGCGTTCCCCTGGGGGCCCACGGCTTTCGAGAACACCGACCGCTACCTCGCTCAGCGAAAGGCTGCACAGCAATGACCGACTCTCCCTCGACGGGACGCACGCCCGTGGCATCCTCGTCATCCGGTCCCTCGACCGGCACCTTCGCGGCGGGCCACCGTCCCGCCAGCCCGTGGCCCGCCCTGTGGGCGCTGGTCATCGGCTTCTTCATGATCCTCGTCGACACGACGATCGTCTCGGTGGCGAACCCGGCGATCAAGGCCGCCCTCGACCCCACCACGAACAACCTCGACAACGTGGTGTGGGTCACCAGCGCCTACCTGCTCGCATACGCCGTGCCGCTGCTGATCACCGGACGCCTCGGCGACCGTTTCGGTCCCAAGAACATCTACCTCATCGGCCTCGCGATCTTCACGCTCGCATCGCTCTGGTGCGGACTCTCGGGCTCGCTCGAGATGCTCATCGCGGCGCGCGCCGTGCAGGGGCTCGGCGCCGCCTTCATGACGCCGCAGACCATGGCAGTGATCACCCGCACGTTCCCGCCCGAGCGCCGCGGTGCGGCCATGGGCCTGTGGGGTGCGACCGCCGGTGTCGCCACGCTCGTCGGACCCCTCGTCGGCGGACTGCTCGTCGACGGCTTCGGCTGGGAATGGATCTTCTTCGTGAACATCCCCGTCGGCATCGTCGCCTTCGTGCTCGCCTGGCGGCTCGTGCCCAAGCTGCAGACGAGTCCGCACCGCTTCGACGTCCTCGGTGTCATCCTGAGCGCGGTCGCGCTGTTCCTCATCGTCTTCGGTCTTCAGGAAGGCGAGAAGTTCGACTGGGGTGTGATCTGGGGCCCGATCTCGGTGTGGAGCCTGATCATCACCGGCCTCATCGTGCTCGGGCTGTTCATCGTGCAGCAGGCGCGCACGCGCAGTGAGGCCCTCGTGCCGCTCGCCCTCTTCCGCGACCGCAACTTCTCGGGCGCGAACGTCGCCATAGCCGCGGTCGGGTTCACGGTGACGAGCATGTCGCTGCCGATGATGTTCTTCCTGCAGACCGCTCGCGGGCTCACCCCGACCGAGGCCGCTCTGCTGCTGATCCCGATGGCCGTGCTCTCGGGCGTGCTCGCTCCGTTCGCGGGCAAGCTGCTCGACCGCGTCGACCCGCGCATCATCCTGATCCCGGGTCTCCTCTGCGTCGTCGTCGCCCTCGTCTGGTACTCGACGCTGATCAACATGGGCACCGAGATCTGGATGTTCCTGCTGCCGTCGGCGCTCATGGGCATCGGCAACGCGGGCATGTGGGGGCCGCTCGCGACCACCGCGACCCGCAAGCTGCCGCCGCGCCAGGCGGGCGCCGGCGCGGGCATCTACAACACGACCCGGACCATCGGATCGGTGATCGGCTCGGCATCCATCGCCACGTTCATGCAGTCTCGTCTCGAGGCGAACCTGCCCGGTCTCGCGGATGCCCCGTCGGGCACCAGCGGCGGCGGCTCGCTGCCGCCCGAGGTCGCCGAGGGGTTCGCCGCAGGCATGTCGCAGGCGATCCTGCTTCCCGCGTGCGTGATGGTCGTCGCCCTCGTCGCCTCGCTGTTCCTCGGACGCTACGACAGGGCGGATGCTGCCGCGTCGGCTCCCACGGAGGCGCCCGCGCCTGCGGCGTGACCCGCTCCTGCCTGCGAGCCGGGCCTTTCGCACACGCGTGGGGAATGCCCGGTTTGCGGCCGGGAACCCCCCTGTGATGTCATCGGGCGATGACGATCGAGCTCACGAGGCCCACCACCGACCTGTTCGACTCCTGGGCGGCTGCCGTCGCCGAATTCGGCGACGGTCATGTCGACGGTTCAGGTCTGCAGGCACCCGTCACCCCGGATCTCGCGACGCTCGAGGCCCTGATCGAGAAGTCGACGCTGCTCGCCGACACCACGGCCGACCTGCCCGACGACGCCGTGCACAACGATCTGTACTGGATCGTCGACGACGGCGAGGTCGTCGGTTTCCTCTCCTTCCGGCACGAGTTGAACGAATGGCTCCGTGAGGCGGGCGGCCACATCGGCTACTCGGTGCGCGCCTCTCGCCGCCGACAGGGCTACGCCTCTGCGGCGCTGCGTCTCGGGCTCGAACGTGCTCGCGAGATCGGCCTCGAGCGCGTGCTCGTCACCTGCGACGACGACAACGTCGGCTCGTATCGCACGATCGAGGGTGCCGGAGGCGTGCTGCAGGACGTCAGCGACCAGTCCGCGCGGGGACACGCGATGCTCCGCCGATACTGGATCACCCTCTAGAGGCGAGCGCGCGGACCGCCCTCGGATCACGGCGACACGCCGTCGCCGGTTAGGGTGGATGGTCGACGACCATCCCGGTGGCAGCATCCTGTCGCCCATCCGATCCGAGGAGCACCCGTCGTGATCCCACATCCCTCTCCTGCTTCCGCGCGCCTGCGCGCGTTCGGACGCACCGTCGGGGCGATGGCGCTCACGGCGTTCATCGCGGCCGGTGCGCTGCTCGGCGGCGCGTCCGCGGCCACCGCGGCCGACGACTCCGAGACCTATGTCATCGGCACCGACACGACGTTCGCGCCGTTCGAGTTCACCTCTCCCGAGGGCGAGCTCGTCGGCATCGACATGGATCTGCTGCGCGCGATCGCAGACGACCAGGGCTTCGAGGTCGAGATCCGCCAGCTCGGGTTCGACGCCGCGGTGCAGGCTCTGCAGGCCAACCAGGTCGACGCCGTCATGGCGGGCATGTCGATCACGGAAGAGCGCGAGAAGACGTTCGACTTCAGCGAGCCGTACTTCACCAGCGGCATCCAGCTCGGAGTGCTCGAGTCCAGCGACATCCAGTCGCTCGACGACCTCGACGGCGAAGCGGTGGCGGTCAAGACCGGCACCCAGGGGCAGACGTTCGCCGAGGAGAACCAGGACGAATTCGGCTTCCGCATCACGCCGTACCAGGACACGACCGACATGGTGGATGCCGTCAAGGCCGGCCAGGCCGTCGGCTACTTCGAGGACTTCCCGGTGCTCGCCTACGGCATCCAGCAGGGGTCCGGCTTCCGCCTGATCGGCGAGCCGGAGCTCGGCGGCGAATACGGATTCGCGGTCAACAAGGGCCAGAACCCCGAACTCGTGGAGATGTTCAACGCGGGTCTCGAGAACCTCAAGGCCTCGGGGGAGTACGACGAGATCGTCGACAGCTACCTCGCAGGCGGCGAGGAGAGCACGCAGGCGACCGACATCTTCTCCGTGGCGGTGAAGTACTGGCCCGCTCTGATGGAGGGCCTGTGGCTCACGATCCTCGCGACGCTGGTCGCGATCGTGGCGGCGTTCATCCTCGGGCTCATCTTCGGCTTCGGCCGGGTGTCGGCCTTCGCGCCGTTCCGCTGGGTGGCCACCGCGTACGTCTACGTGTTCCGCGGCACCCCGATCCTGGTGCAGGCGTTCTTCGTGTTCTTCGCCATCCCGCAGCTGTTCCCCGGGCTCACGTTCAACCCGTTCGTCGCGGGCGCCATCACGCTCTCGTTGAACACCGGTGCGTACATGACCGAGATCATCCGCGGCGGCATCCAGGCCGTCGACCCCGGTCAGTCCGAGGCGTCGCGTTCCCTGGGCCTCGGCCACTGGAAGACCATGCGGAAGGTCGTGCTGCCGCAGGCCTTCCGCATCATGATCCCGTCGTTCGTGAACCAGGGCATCATCACCCTCAAGGACACCTCGCTGATCAGCGTGATCGGGCTCGCCGAGCTCACGTTCGTGTCGCGCCAGATCATCGCCTCGACGTACCTGTCGGCCCAGGTGCTGACCATCGTCGCCATCATCTACTTCGTCGTGATCACGCTTCTCACGCTGCTCGCGAACCGCCTGGAGAGGAAGTTCAACGCATGAGCAAGATCGAGGTCAGAGACCTGCACAAGTCGTTCGGCGACAACCACGTGCTCAAGGGCATCGACCTGACGGTCGAAGACGGCGAGGTCATCGCGGTCATCGGTCCGTCGGGGTCGGGAAAGTCCACCCTGCTGCGCTGCCTCAACAAGCTCGAGGAGCCGACGTCGGGTCATGTCATCGTCGACGGCGTCGACCTGACCGACAAGAGCGTGAAGCTCGACGAGGTGCGCCAGCGCATCGGCATGGTGTTCCAGCACTTCAACCTGTTCCCGCACATGACCGTGCTCGAGAACATCACTCTCGCGCCGGTCGAGCTCGGCAAGCTGTCGAAGGCCGAGGCGAAGGAGCGGGCGCTCGCTCTGCTCGATCGCGTGGGCCTGGCCGAGAAGGCGGATGCCAAGCCGGCATCGCTCTCGGGCGGTCAGAAGCAGCGCGTGGCGATCGCCCGCGCGCTCGCGATGGACCCCGAGATCATGCTCTTCGATGAGGCCACCAGCGCGCTCGACCCCGAGATGGTCGGTGAGGTGCTGCAGGTGATCCGTGACCTCGCGTCCGGCGGCATGACGATGGTGCTCGTGACGCACGAGATGGGCTTCGCCCGCGAGGTCTCGGGCCGCACGGTGTTCATGGACGGCGGAGTCGTCGTCGAAGAGGCGCCGCCCGCCGAGCTGTTCGGCGCGCCGAAGAACGAGCGCCTGAAGGACTTCCTCTCGAAGGTCCTCTGAGCGTCTTCCGGTGTCGAAGGCCCCCACCCGATTCCGGGTGGGGGCCTTCGTCGTCGGGCGATCAGGGCGACGTGACCGCGGCCGGATGCCGGCGGATCGTGGCGCTCACCAGCGCGGCGACGGCGCAGAGGCCGGCGGCGGCGAACCAGGCGACGGTGTACTGGCCCGTGTGGTCGCGCACCATGCCCGCGAGGAACGAGGCGATGCCGGCGCCGATCTGGTGCGAGGCGAACACCCAGCCGAACACGAGGGGACCCCGATCGCCGAAGACCTCACGGCACAGTGCGATGGTCGGCGGAACCGTCGCCACCCAGTCGAGGCCGTAGATCACGATGAACACGACGATGCTCGGCTGCACGTCGGCCGACAGCAGGCTCGGCAGGAACAGCAGGCTCACGCCGCGCAGCGCGTAGTACGCGGCCAACAGAATGCGAGGGTTCACCCGGTCGGTCAGCCAGCCCGAGAACACCGTGCCGGCGATGTCGAAGATCCCGACCACGGCGAGCAGCCCGGCTGCGGTCGTCGTCGGCATCCCGTGGTCGTGCGCGCTGGGGATGAAGTGGGTGCCGATCAGGCCGTTGGTCGTGGCGCCGCAGATCGCGAATCCGATCGCGAGCGCCCAGAACGTCTTGGTGCGCGCAGCGTCGCGGAGTGTGGTGATCGCGAGTCGAGCGGCTCCCCACGCGCTGCCCTTCGGTCGGGCGGTCACGGTGACGGGTCCGCTGTCGCCGTAGCGGTTGACGCCGAGATCGCTCGGACGGTTGCGCACGAAGATCCAGACCAGGGGGACGACCGCGAGCGCACCCCCGGCGATGATCAGCGATGCCCCTCGCCAGCCGATGTCCTCGGCCGCCGCGGCGATCACCGGCAGGAAGATCAGCTGCCCGGTGGCGCTTCCGGCCGTGAGCACGCCCGACACCAGGCCGCGCCTGGTCGCGAACCAGGTATCGGTGATCGTGGCCGCGAACACCAGCGCCATCGACCCGGTGCCGAGTCCGATGAGCACGCCCCACGTCAGGATGAGCTGCGCCGGGGTGGCGACGAAGACGCTCAGCGCAGCACCCGCTCCGATCACGAACAGAGCGGTCACGGTGACGGCGCGGATGCCGAAGCGCTGCATGAGGGCGGCGGCGAACGGCGCTGTGAGGCCGAACAGCAGCAGGTTGACCGTGACGGCGAGAGAGAGCTCGGCCGTGGTCCAGCCGAACTCGTCCTGCAGAGGCAGCATCAGCACCCCTGGTGCAGCACGGAACCCGGCGGCTCCGATCAGTGCGATCAGCGCGACGAGTGCGACGATCCATGCGGGATGGATGCGGCGCTGCGGCATCGCGGGCGGCGTGGGTGTCGGAAGGTCGGTCGGCTCCTCGACCGATTCGGCGGTCATGCGGCGGTGCCTGATGCGAGCGCGAACGGCTCGCCGCCCATGCTGCGACGCGACCACCGGGTGGTGTCTGCGTCGAGCGGGGCGGCGCAGGTCGTGCACCAGTCTGCGGATGCCGCGAGCCCGCCGCAGCGCCCGCAGCCGACGGTCAGCCCCCAGGGGCCGTCGGGATCGGTGACGCGCGTGAATCGCGCGTAGGCGTGGAGGATCGGGAGGGTCTCTCGGCCGACCTCCGTCAGGAGATACCCCCGTTCGTCGTCGCGCCGCACGAGGCCCGCCTCGGTCATCAAGGCGAGGCGCCGGGCGAGCACGGAGTCGGCGGCTCCCGTGGCGTCGCGCAGCTCATCGAAGCGGGTGCGACCCGAGAACAGCTCGCGCAGGATCAGAAGCACCCACGGGTCGGCGAGCACATCGGCGGAGCGGGCGATCGGACACGTGGCTGTCGACCAGTCGGAGCGGAGCGGCATCCAGTCACTTTCTTGAAGAAAGTTCTCGGTGTCAAGAGTCCACGTCCGGAATGGCGGAGTACCTGCGCGAGTCGGCAGGAAAACGACGAAGGGTCGAGCTACTCCGCGACGCGGGCCGCGATGTCGGTGCGGAAGTGCGAACCCTCGAGAGTGATGCGGCCGATGGCCTCGTATGCCCGGTCGCGCGCGGTGCGGAAGTCCGATGCCACAGCGACGACGTTCAGCACGCGCCCACCGGTGGCGATCAGCGAGCCGCCGGGTGCATCGGGGCTCGCGGTCGCAGCGTGCACGAGACGCACGCCCTCGACGGCCGCGGCGTCGGCCAGGCCTTCGATCGGGCGACCGGTCTGCGGAGCCTCGGGATAGCCCTCGCTGGCCAGGACGACGGTGATGGCGACATCGTCGCTGAAGACCGGCTCGGGCTGGTCTTCGAGAGTGCCGGATGCCGCGGCGAACAGCAGCTCCGACAGCGGCGTCACGAGACGAGGCAGCACGATCTGGGTCTCGGGGTCGCCGAAGCGGGCGTTGAACTCGATCACGCGCACACCGGCGGGAGTCAGGATGAGCCCGGCGTAGAGCAGGCCGATGAACGGGGTGCCCTCCTCGTCGAGCTGACGGATCACGGGCAGGGCGACATCTCGGGTGACCTCTTCGACGAAGGCCTGCTCGCTGCCGAACTGGTCGGCCAGCCACGGCAGCGGCGAGTATGCGCCCATGCCCCCGGTGTTGGGACCTGCGTCGCCGTCGAGCGCACGCTTGAAGTCCTGCGCGGGGCTGAGCGCCCGCACGGTGTCGCCGTCGCTCAGGAAGAACAGCGAGACCTCGGGGCCCGAGAGGAACTCCTCGATGAGCACGGGGCCCGAGGGCAGATAGTGCTCGGCGTGCGCGAGCGCCTCGGCGCGGTCGGACGTCACGATGACGCCCTTGCCTGCCGCCAGTCCATCGGCCTTCACCACATGGGGGGCTCCGAGGTCGTCGAACGCGGCCTCGACCTGGGCGGTCGTGGTGGCGCGCACCGCTCGTCCGGTGGGCACGCCGGCCGCATCCATGATCCGCTTGGCGAACGACTTGGATCCCTCGAGCTGCGCCGCAGCCTTGCCGGGGCCGAACACGGGAATACCGTGCGCGCGCAGCACATCGGCGACACCGGCGACCAGCGGGGCCTCCGGGCCGACCACCACGAGGTCGACGGCGTGCTCGTTGGCGAAGGAGGTCACCGCGGCGCCGTCGAGCATGTCGAGGGTGACGGGCGTCGCGTCCTGCGCGATCCCGGCGTTGCCGGGGGCGACGAAGATCTCGTGCTCCGCGGTCTCTGCTCGCAGGGCGAGGATGATCGCGTGCTCACGGGCACCGGAACCGAGGACGAGAATCTTCACCCGTCCAGACTACCGAGGCGGACGCGCGCGTTTCGGCGGGTTGCGGCTCAGAGCTCGACCGGGCGCTCCGCCGACCGGTCCCACGGCATGGTCCAGCCTGCGGCGTCGAACAGCGCATCGAGCACCATCGCCGTGAAACCCCACACGATCGTGCCGTCGACGTCGAACGCCGGCCCCTTCCAGGTGCGACCCATGCGGTGAATGGTCGATGTGAACCGGGTCTTGGGGTCGAGCAGCTGTGCCACGGGCACACGGAACACGTCGACCGTCTCGGCGTGATCCACGGCCGCGACGCGCGATGGCGAACGCCACCAGCCGAGCACGGGGGTGACCATGTGGTTGCTCGCGGCGAGCGGGATCTCGGCAAGAGTGGCGAGGATCTCGACGCCGGCCGGGTCGAGACCGGTCTCCTCTTCGGCCTCGCGCAGGGCGGTGGCGACGGCATCCGCATCCGCATCCTCGGCCCGGCCGCCGGGGAACGACACCTGGCCGGGGTGCGACGACAGCGTGGCCGCTCGGCGCTGCAGCAGCACGTCGAGGTCGGCGGCCATGGTCGTGGCGTCGGTCTGAGCCGGGGTGCTGTCGAGCTTGCCGAACAGCACGAGCACGGACGCCGGATGCGCGCTGCCGTCGACCGGTGGCACAGGCCCCGTCCAGCCCTCACTGCGCTTCGCCGCGGCGAGCAGCTCGGCTCTCGCGCCGTGCAGGGTGTCGGGATTCTGGCTCATCGCCTCGAGCCTATGCCTGCGAAGAGCCTCCAGGGCAGTGCTGCGCTCGGCGTACCCTGTTCCCATGCCCTCCAGGAAGATCGACATCATCGATGGCCGCGCGGCGCTCGATGAGGTCAGGAGAGCGGATGCCGCGGGCGAGAAGCCGCAGCGCACCCCGCTCGCCACTGCCGTGCGCTATCTGCTGCAGCTGCTCGACGAGAAGGCTCCGGGCAACAGCGTCGAGGTGCGAGTGCCGCCGTTCGGCGCCGTGCAGGTGATCCAGGGCCCTCGGCATACGCGCGGAACCCCGCCGAACGTCGTCGAGATGGACCCGGCGACCTGGATCGCCGTCGCCACGGGCACGGAGCACTGGGCGGATGCCGCGGGCTCGGGCCGGGTGAGCGCATCGGGCACCCGCGCGGACCTCTCGGACGTCCTGCCGCTGCGTCCCTGACCGCAGCACTCGCAGCACCCTGAGCGCCCGCAGGACCCTCAGGTCGAGGGCCCCACCAGAGCGACGTCGAGATGCTCGGAAGACGGGGGAGCGACCCACAGGCAACGGTGGGAGAATGGATGCATGTCCTCCCACGATTCCTCCCAGACGGTCGAGGCGACCGTCCGCCGCGTGCCGCGCTTCGGCGTGTTCATGGGCATCGGCGTCGTGCTCGGCATCATCGCCGCCGGCATCCTGACGATGATGGGCAGTTACGAACCCTCCGACGCGGTCGGCGTCGTCTACCCGCCAGGGCAGGTGTTCGGGTTCCTTCTGCTGTGGACGGTGCCGATCGGCTTCGCCCTCGCGAGCATCGTCGCGCTGATCCTCGAGCGGCTCGCCCGCCGCCATGATCACGTCGTCACGGTCGAGCACGAGACGATCATCGAGAACGACTGACCCGGTCGGTGCGCAGCAGGCCGCGTCAGGCCAGCTCTGCGATGATCGGCCGGATCGCCGCGTCGAACGACACCACGTCGCGGCGCAGCCCGTCGGTCACCGCGACCGTGAGAGCGCCGATCCACCAGATCCCCCGCTGCGAGAACGGCAGCACCTGCACGTTGAGTTCGAACGAATGCGCTCGGCGCCCGATCTCGCGCTCGAACTCGGCGATCGCGCTCGCATAGGCACGGTACGCCTCGCCGCCGATGTTGCCGTTGCCCGACCGGCTCGCCATCGAGCTGCGGATCGACGCGACGTAGCGGTCGTGCGCGACGCGGGCGAAGTGCATCGCCGACTCCGCGTGCGGCGCGATCGCGTCGGCGAGCTGCTCGGCACCGGTCGCAGGCAGGGCCACGAGCGTGTCGAAGCCGTCGACGAGCTCGAGCGGCACGCCGGAGGGGTGCGCCCGAGGTTCGACCGTCATGTCCCAGAAGTCGCGCCACTGCTTCTCGAGCTCGGGCGTCACCTCGACGGCATCCGGCGCTCTGACGGGCAGATCGCGCAGGCTCGGCAGGTCTTCGGGGGCCCGGATGCCGAGGGATTGACGCAGCGCGAGCGCGACGAGCACTGGAACGCTCGCATCCTCGCGGATCAACCACTGCGGCTTGTCGGCCATGGCCCCATCGTAGGAGATCGCGGGCGGGGAGAGGAGGGCCCCGCGGGCGGTAGGCTGGAGGTGTGGCTGCCTCCCCCACCAATCCCTATTCCGAAGCCGGCGTCGATACCGCTGCAGGCGATCTCGCCGTCGAGCTGATGAAGTCTTCCGTGCGCGCTACGCACGGCCCTGAAGTGCTCGGCGGTGTCGGCGGCTTCGCCGGACTGTTCGACGCGAGTGCGCTGCGCGACTTCCGTCGCCCGCTGCTCGCGACCAGCACAGACGGCGTCGGCACGAAGGTCGCCATCGCGCAGGCCATCGACAAGCACGACACGATCGGCCAGGACCTCGTCGGCATGGTGGTCGACGACATCGTCGTGGTGGGCGCGAAGCCGCTCTTCATGACCGACTACATCGCCTGCGGCAAGGTCTTCCCGCAGCGCATCGCCGACATCGTGCGCGGCATCGCCGAGGCGTGCACCGCCACCGGCACCGCGCTCATCGGCGGCGAGACCGCAGAGCACCCCGGGCTCCTCGGCCCGCGCGACTACGACGTGGCAGGCGCCGCGACCGGAGTCGTCGAGGCCGACGGCATCCTGGGGGCCGACCGCGTGCAGGACGGCGACGTCGTGCTCGCCGTCGAGTCCAGCGGACTGCACTCCAACGGCTACTCGCTCGTGCGCCACATCGTCACGAACGCCGGAATCGGCTACGGCGACAACGCCGCCGACTTCGGCAAGACCTGGGGTGAGGCTCTTCTCGAGCCGACGCGCCTCTACACGCTTCCGCTGCTTCGTCTGATCGAGCAGCTCGGCGGCGCGACGGGCGCGGGCGGAGTGCACTCGCTCAGCCACGTCACCGGCGGCGGCATCGCGGCCAACCTCGCCCGTGTGCTCCCGCAGGGCAGCTGGGCCGAGGTCGACCGCAGCACGTGGTCGCCGAGCCCGGTCTTCCGCGTGCTCAGCGACATCGCAGGGTCGACGCTGGAATCCGCCGAGGGCACCTGGAACCTCGGCATCGGATTCCTTGCGATCGTCGCGGCCGACAAGAAGGATGCCGCCATCGCGGCGCTCGCGGCAGACGGCATGCCCGCGTGGCAGGTCGGAACCGTGGGCTTCGGCGCGCGTCCGGCAGGAGAGTTCGAACAGGGCGCCAAGGGCGTCGACGGTGGAGCAGTGCGCCTGGTCGGCGCCTATGCGGACGGAGCGAAGTAAGAGCCCATGTGCGGCATCGTCGGAATGGTGGGCTCTGCCCCGGTCAATCAGGACATCTACGACGCACTCCTGCTGCTGCAGCACCGCGGCCAGGATGCGACGGGAATCGCGACAGCTGAGGCGAACGGCGTCATGCACAACGCCAAGGCGCAGGGCATGGTCCGCGAGGCGTTCCGCACCCGCGACATGCGCGGGCTCCTCGGGAACGTCGGGCTCGGTCACGTGCGCTATGCGACCAAGGGCACGGCGTCGAACGAAGAGGAGATGCAGCCGTTCTACGTGAACGCGCCGTACGGCATCATCCTCATCCACAACGGCAACCTGACGAACACGCGCGAGCTCACGGCCGACATGGCCCAGCGCGACCGCCGTCACCTCAACTCCTCGAGTGACACCGAGCTGCTGCTCAACGTGCTCGCCGGCGAACTGCAGAACACGACGTCGACGGTCGACCTCGACGCCGAGCGGGTGTTCGAGGCCGTCGAGCGCACGCATGAGCGCATCGAGGGCGCCTATGCCGTCATCGCCGTGATCGCGGGCTACGGTCTGCTCGCGTTCCGCGACCCGTTCGGCATCCGCCCCCTCATCCTCGGTCGTCGCCCCTCGACCGTCCCTGGCGCGGAAGGCCGCGACGAATGGGTCGTCGCGAGCGAGTCGCTAGTGCTCGAGAACGCCGACTACGAGGTGGTCCGCGAGGTCGAGCCCGGCGAGGCGATCTTCATCACCAACGAGGGCGAACTGCACAGCCGGCAGTGCGCCGAGGATCCCGTGCTCGCGCCGTGCGCGTTCGAGTACGTCTACCTCGCTCGTCCCGACTCGGTCATGAACGGCGTCTCCGTCTACGAGTCGCGTCTGCGCATGGGCGACAAGCTCGCCGACACGATCGCCAAGCACGTGCCGATGGACAAGATCGACGTCGTCATGCCGATCCCCGATTCGTCTCGCCCCGCGGCCATGGAGGTCGCCCGCAAGCTGGGCATCGAATACCGCGAGGGCTTCTACAAGAACCGCTACGTCGGCCGCACCTTCATCATGCCCGGCCAGGCCGTGCGCAAGAAGAGCGTGCGTCAGAAGCTGAACGCGATGTCGACCGAGTTCCAGGGCAAGAACGTGCTGCTGATCGACGATTCGATCGTGCGGGGCACGACGTCGAAGCAGATCATCCAGATGGCCCGGGATGCCGGTGCCACCTCGGTGACGTTCGCGTCTGCCGCGCCGCCCGTGCGATACCCGCACGTCTACGGCATCAACATGCCGTCGCGCCATGAGCTCATCGCCCACGGACGGACGATCCCCGAGATCGCCACCGAGCTGGGCTGCGACCACCTGGTCTACCAGGAGGTCGACGACCTCAAGGCCGCCATCACCGAGGGCTCCGTGCTGAACGATCTCGACATGAGCTGCTTCGACGGCCGGTACGTCACCGGCACGGTCTCCGACGAGTACCTCGCGTGGGTGGAGGGGTCGCAGACCTCGTGACCTCGGGTGCGCAGCCGCTCTGGCGTGGTCGCGCCCTCGCGCTGATCGGCATCGTGCTGGTCGCCTTCTCGTTGCGCTCGGCAGTGGCATCCCTGTCACCGGTGCTCGACCACGTCGCCGAGGACTTCGCGGTCTCGTCGGTCGTCGTGGGTCTGATCGGTGCCGCGCCGCCCGTGTGCTTCGCCGTCTTCGGTCTGCTCACTCCGCTGTTCGAGCGCCGGTTCGGGCTCGAGCGCGTGGCCGTGGTCGCGATCGCGCTGATCGCGACCGGGCTGCTGCTGCGCAGCCTCGCCGTCGACTCGACGTCGCTGCTCGCCGCGACGACCGTGGTGTTCGCGGGTGTCGGCTCGGGCAACGTGCTGCTGCCGCCTCTGGTCAAGAAGTACTTCCCCGATCGACTCGGTCTGATGATGACCGTGTACTCGACCACCATGGCCGTGTCGACGTTCGTGCCGCCGCTCGTCGCGGTGCCGCTCGCCGACTCGGCGGGGTGGCGGGTCTCGCTCGGCCTGTGGGGCGTGTTCGCCGCGATCGCTCTGGTGCCGTGGGTGGCGATGCTGGTCACGAGCCGAGCGGATGCCGTCGCCGCCGCGCAGACACGCGTCGATCCCGCCTCGACCGAGGTCGAGCGCGACGGGTACGACGCGGCATCCGTGGCGACCGGCCCGATCGCGACGACGCCTGCGAACCCCCGGGTCTTCGGCCGGCTGTGGCGGTTGCCGATGGCATGGTCCATCGCGCTGGTGTTCGCGGCGTCGTCGACGCTGGCCTACGTCTCCTTCGCCTGGCTGCCCTCGATCATGATCGACGTGGGTGGGGTGACGCCGGCGAATGCGGGGCTGCTGCTCTCACTGTTCGGTCTGATGGGTCTGCCGTGCTCCCTGCTCGTGCCCATCCTCATCGTCCGGTTCCAGGCCACGCGACCCGTGTTCGTCATCTCGATCGCCTGTGGCCTCATCGGACTCCTCGGATTCATCTTCCTCCCGACGGTGGCGCTGCCGATCTGGGTCGTGTTCTTCGGCCTCGCGCCAGGGCTGTTCCCGCTCGCTCTCGTGCTGCTCAGCATCCGCGCGCGCACGCCGGAGAGCGCCGTGGCGCTCAGCGGGTTCGTGCAGAGCATCGGATACGCGGTCGCCGCGGTGTTCCCGCTGTTGATCGGTCTGCTGCACGACATGACCGACAGCTGGCAGATCCCGCTCTGGCTTCTCGTCGGCGTTCTGATCGCGGTGATCCCCGCCGGGTGGATCGCGGGTCGTCGTCGCACCATCGAAGAGGACTGGGAGCGCCGGCACGGTCGCTGGTGACTCGCGGCGAGGTCACGGCACCGGTGCGACCTCAGCGTGCCCTCAGTGCGCCCGCACCTCGTCGCCGACGCTGATGGTGCCGCCGGCCCACTCGGCGGATCCGTCGGCCGCGGCACGCGGCGGAAGCAGCAGCCTGCCGAGCGTCGGCTCATCCTGTCCGAGGTCGTTCGTGAGGGTCTTGAGCACCTTCGCGTCACGGGCTCCGGTGTCGGGATTGGCGTGTGTCGCCAGGCACCGAACGATCGGGCCCGCTGTGCGGAACGACACCCGACCGATGCTCAGCTCACCCGTCCAGTCGAGCTCGGACCACGGGGCGACGTCATCGACGACGACGTTCGAGCGGAATCGCCGGTCATCGATGCCGAAGCCGAGGGCGTCGCTGAGCGCGTCGACGCTGCCGCGACTGTGCACCGAGACGTATCCGCGAGCGCGGTCCTGGAACCTCGACGTCACACCGTCGCCCACCAGCACGAGCGGCAGTCGTCCTGGGCGTCGGATGCGCCGGCCCTCCGCGCTCGCGAGCACGAACTCGGTCACGGCATCCGCGAGCTCCACACGGCCGGCGTCATCGAGTCCCGCCTCGACGAGCACTGCTCCGGCGTGCTCGATCCGCACGCGCTGCCGAGCATCGTCGTAGTCGGTGCGCAGTGCCGCGAGCCCGGGGAAGTCCTGCAGCGAGAGGCCCTTCGCCTTCGGCCAGTGGTCGAGGCCGTCGTGGTGCTCCGGGGCCGTCGCATCGGCGAAGCGGAACGCCAGCACGCGATCGCCCGCGATCCGGCCGTCGGCTCGCACGGTCAGCGAATCGACGGATTCGGGAGTGAAGCCCTTGATCGGGTGACGGAAGAGCGAGACGACACGAGCCATGAGGAGATCCTCTCAGGCTGTTAGGGGTCCGTCCGTCACCGACAGGACATCGGCAGCGACGGGTTCCGGCATTCCGGGCACGACGAAACCCCCGTGCATCGCACGGGGGAGTCGACGACGATCGAATCGGCGGTCAGGCCTTTTCGAGTTCGTCCTCGTCTTCGTCTGCATACTCGTCGGCCCACTTGTCGACATATGCGTCTTCAGCGTCGCTCGGGTGCGCGAGTTCGCGCTCGAGCGCCGAGTAGTTCACCGACGGACTGAACGACTTCAGTTCGCGGGCGATCTTGGTGTGTTTCGCCTTTTGACGGCCACGGCCCATGCCTGAGACCCCCTCACGAGTTAAGCTGCGGGCAACCATCTGCCCGAGTCATTCACGACACCGGCTGAGGGCCGGTAAGAGTAGCATTCAGAATAGCACGCGGCCAGACCGCACTGGCCCGTTGGCAGCTGGTGAAGGGAGCGATCCTCATGACCGACAACACCTCGACGCCCACCGACGAGGCCGCACAGAACGCGACACTGCAGAAGGCCGTGATCGTCGGGATGCAGCCGGGGCAGCCCACGCGGGTGATCGAAGAAGCAGCGCGGTTCGCGCGGCTCCTCCGGGTGCCTCTCGTGGTGGCCCACGTCGACGTCACCCGCTTCGTCACCTACGAAGATCCCGATGGCTATGTGCACTCGGCGCCCATCGACATCAACCTCGACGCCGGAGCAGCCGAGTTCGAGGCCGTGCAGGCCGAAGCCACTGCGGCGCTCGACGGCACAGGCCTGACGTGGACGGCCCGCCAGCTCGTCGGCGACCCTGCCCTCGCCATCAAGCAGCTCGCCACCAAGCTCGACGCCCAGCTGATCGTCGTCGGCACACGCAAACGTGGCATCGGCGAGTCGATCCGCGAGTTCTTCACGGGATCCGTCGCCGCCCGCCTCGCGCATCGCCAGCACAGGCCCGTGCTCGTCGTGCCCCTGCAGGACCCGGTTCCCGACACTCAGCCCGAGATCTGGACCGAGTAGGTCTCGTTCGACTCCTTCCGGTTCGGATGGCTGGTCGATCGCCAGCCCACCGCACGACAGAAGCCCCTCTCGTCGAGTGACGGGAGGGGCTTCGGACGTGCGACGGGGTGAGGTCAGCGCCCGAGCGATGCCAGAGCGGTCGTGATCCCTCGGGCCGCGGCATCCAGCCCGTCCTCCAGCTGCGTGACGACGGATGCCGGCAGCGTGCCGCCCTTCGCCACGTGGGTGCGGAGGTCGGTGCGCACCCGTGCGCGGAAGGCGTTGATGACGGCATCCGCTCGGTGCAGCTCCTCGCGAGTGACGGTGCGCTCGTCGTCGCCCGCGGTGCGCGGGCGGGACTTGGATGCGGCGCGGTCGTCTTTCTCAGCCGTGGCCAGGTCTGCGCGAAGGCTCTTCATGGCCTCCTTGACGCTCTGACGCACCTCGTTGGCGATCAGTCGCACCGAGTCGGTGAGACCCGCCTCGATGCCGGCGAGGTCGCCCTCGCGGGACGCGAGCTCGGCGCGTCCGGCATCCGTGATCGCGTAGATCGTGGTGCGGCCGTCGACGGTCTTGCTGACCAGACCCTCCTCCTCGAGCTTCGCGAGCCGCGGATAGATGGTGCCGGCGCTGGGCGTGTAGGTGCCTCCCGTGCGATCGGTGAGAGCCTGGATGATGCCGTAGCCATGCTGGGGCGCCTCGGCGAGCAGCGAGAGCAGGTAGAGCCTGAGATCGCCGTGGGAGAACACTGCGGGACTCATGCTTCCTCCCATTCGGGGTCGTTCTCGATCGAGCTGGGCGTGCGGCGAAGGACCGTGACGCCGCCCGAGACGGAGTTCGCGCGCAGGTCGACGAAACGTCCGGCCAGCTCACCGGTCGAGCCGGTGTAGTTGTTGATCCCGGAGGAGCCACGCTCGACGCCGTCGATCAGCAGTCGTCCGCTCAGCGAGCGCACGACGTAGTTCGCGGCGAGTGACTCGTCGAGGCGCACGGTGGTGCCGCCGGAGACCGAGTTGACGTTGATGGCGTTCACGTCGCCGGCGGCGTCGACCAGCGTCGACCCCGAGACGATGTCGACGGTGGCGCGGCGGATGGTGCCGGTGACGGCGACATCTCCTGAGACGCTGTTCGCGTTGATCGAGCCGGTGAGGCCGCGCACCTGCACGTCGCCGGACACTGAGTTGACCGTGAGGTCGCCGATGAGGGTGTCGACGATGAGGTCACCCGAGACGGTGTTGAGGCGGGCATCGTTGCGGATGCCTGAGACGAGAGCTCCGGCGCTGACGACGCCGAGGTTCAGGGCGATCGAGCGGGGCACGGCGACGCTGACCTCGGCCTTGGGGCCGCCGGAGCCGAAGTTGCGGAACACCTCGAGGAAGTTGTCCCAGCCGAGCTGCGGGTGGTCGATCTCGACCTCGCCGTCGTTCGCCTCGATGCGGAGGTCTTTGGTGGTGACACCGTGCACCTCGATGCGGATGCCGGGTTCGTCGTGTGCGATGACATCGACCTGACCGCCGACCAGACCGATCTTCAGCCGGGTGACGTTCTCGATGTCGATGACGCGTTCTTCGCCGGGGGCGATGAGCCACTTCTCGGTCATGTCTGCTTCTCCTGGTTCGAGGGAACACGATATATCGTGTGTGGCAAGAGTAACACGATATATCTCGATCTTGTCAAGGGTGTCTTCGGTCGCGGGCCGTCTGCAGGATTCGGGCACGTCGGAAGGACGGTTCGGGGGAGATGGTCCTGCAGACGTGCTTCGGTCCTGCAAACGGCACGGGTGGGGTGCTGAAACGGCGACCTCAGACGAGGGGCGGAGTGTGCCAGATGCGGTCGATGTAGTCGCGGATCGACCGGTCGGACGAGAAGAACCCCGTGCGGGCGACGTTGAGGATCGCGGAGCGGGTCCAGGAATCCTGGTCGGCGTATGCGGCATCCACCCGATCCTGCGCGGCGATGTACGACGCATAGTCGGCGAGCACCATGAAGCGGTCCTCGTAGAGCAGGTTCGAGACGACGGGTTCGAACATCGAGCGGTCGCCGCGAGAGAAGGCGCCGGAGGCGATCAGGTCGATCGCCCGACGCAGGCCGTCATCGGCCTGGTAGTACTCCTGCGGCCGATAGCCGCGAGTGCTCAGCGCCTCGACCTCGGGCTCGCTCATGCCGAAGAGATAGAAGTTGTCGTCGCCGACGAGCTCGCGGATCTCGACGTTGGCCCCGTCATCCGTGCCGATGGTGAGCGCGCCGTTCAGCGCGAACTTCATGTTGCCGGTGCCAGACGCCTCCTTGCCGGCGAGCGAGATCTGCTCCGACAGGTCGGCGGCGGGGATCACGCGTTCGGCCAGAGTCACGTTGTAGTTCGGCGGGAAGACGACCTTCAGTCTGCCCTCGAGTCGCGGGTCGGTGTTCACCACCTCGCCCACGGCGTTGATCAGGTGGATGATGCGCTTCGCCATCGCGTATCCGGGCGCCGCCTTCGCGCCGAAGATCGCCGTTCGCGGCACGACGTCGGACACGGCGATGCGCCCCGAGATCACGCCCTCGTAGGTGGTGACGATGTGCAGCACCTTCAGCAGCTGGCGCTTGTACTCGTGCAGACGCTTGACCATGACGTCGAGCATGTGGCCGTCGCTGATCTCGACGCCGTCCCGTTCGCGCAGCACCTCGCTCAGGCGGCGCTTGTTCGCGGCCTTCACCGCGGCGAACGCGGTGCGGAATTCGGCATCCTCGGCGAACGGCTCGAGCTCATGCAGCCGTTCGAGGTCGGTGGTCCAGCCGTCGCCGATCGCGGCGGTGACGAGCGAAGAGAGTTCCGGGTTGGCGAGGCGCAGGAAGCGCCGAGGTGTCACCCCGTTCGTGACGTTCGTGAACTTGCCGGGGAAGAACGCGTCGAAGTCGCTGAGCACCTTCTCGCGAAGCAGCTGCGAGTGCAGCTCGGCGACGCCGTTGACCTTCGCTCCGGCGACGGTCGCGAGGTACGCCATGCGCACCGAGCGCTCCGGATGCTCGGCGATGATCGACATGTTGCGCACGAGCATCTCGTCGTCGCCGAAGCGCTCGCGCACCGCCACGAGGAACTCGTCGTTGATGCGGTAGATGATCTCGAGGTGGCGGGGCAGCAGTCGGCCCAGCAGTTCGACCGGCCAGACCTCGAGCGCCTCGGGAAGCAGAGTGTGGCACGTGTAGGCGAAGCACTGCTGGGTGATCGCCCACGCGGCATCCCACTCGAGGTGCTTCTCGTCGATGAGCACGCGCATGAACTCGGGCACCGCGATCACCGGGTGGGTGTCGTTGAGCTGGAAGATCACGCGCTCGGGCAGGTTCGCGAGGTCGAAGCCGTCGGCGAGCATGTTGTCGAGGAAGTCGTGGATGGATGCCGCGACGAAGAAGTACTGCTGCTGCAGGCGCAGCTCCTTGCCCTGCGGGGTGGAGTCTTCGGGGTAGAGCACCTTCGAGATGTTCTCGGCGAACGTCTGCGCTCGCACGGCCTCTTCGTAGTCGCCCGAGTTGAAGATGCGCAGGTCGAAGGCGCTCGTGGCGACCGCGCTCCACAGCCGGAGGGTGTTGACGCGGCCGTTCCGGAATCCGGGGACCATGTAGTTGTAGGGCACGGCCTGCACGTTCCACGCGGGGACCCACCGGCTGCGCGTGACGCCGTCGTCGTCGTACTTCTCGGTGTGGCCGCCGAACGCGATCGTCTGCGCGTCTTCGGGTCGCGCGAACTCCCACGGGGAGCCGAGCGCAAGCCAGGCGTCGGGCTGCTCGACCTGCTGACCGTCGACGAACGTCTGACGGAAGATCCCGTACTCGTAGCGGATGCCGTAGCCGATGCTCGGCACAGCCATCGTGGCGAGCGAGTCGATGAAGCAGGCGGCGAGGCGCCCGAGTCCGCCGTTGCCGAGACCTGGCTCGACCTCGTGCGCGCGCAGCTCGTCGAGCGAGACGCCGCACGACGCCAGGGCTTCGCCGGCGACCTCGGTGAGGTCGGCCGCGAGCAGGTTGTTGTCGAGCTGACGGCCCAGCAGGTACTCGGCCGAGAGGTAGCAGACGCCCTTCGCCTGCACCTCCTTCTGGTGCCGCACGTCTTCGAGCCAGCGTGCCATCAGGTACTCGCGCACCGTGTGGGCGAGCGCGAGATAGCGGTCATTCGCGCTGGATGCCGACAGCGCGACGCCGCGGTCGAAGTTGAGGTTGTGCAGGAAGCGCTCGACGAACTCATCCGCAGTGCTCGGCGGAGCGATCACGGGAGCGAGGGCGAGCGGCTGCAGAGGGGAGTGTGATTCGGGCACGAGACGACCGTAGCGAGCGACGAGCCGATTCGTGTGACGCGCGGATGAAGAATATCGGTTGGGCAGCAGCTTGACCTTGACGCAACGTCAACTTCTACCGTGGAGTTATCGAAGAACGGATCCACGGAAGGAAGACTCGATGACCGGTCGTGATTGGTCGATCCAGGAGATCGCCCGACTCGCGGGCACCACCAGCAGAACGCTGCGTCACTACGACGACGTGGGCCTGCTGTCACCCTCGCGCATCGCGCACAACGGCTATCGCCACTACGACGAGGCCGCGCTCGTGCGCCTGCAGCGCATCCTGCTGCTGCGTGAGCTCGGACTCGGTCTGCCGCAGATCGCGGAGGTGCTGAACCCGGTGAATGCGCGGCAGAGCGAGGAGTCCGCTCTCGAGACACACCTCGCGCTGCTGCGCGAGGAGCAGAACCGGCTGGCGCGGCAGATCGCGTCGGTCGAGAACACCATCAACGCACTGAAAGGAGGTGAAGAACTCATGGCAGAGAACATGTTCGACGGCTTCGACTACACCCAGTACAAGGAGGAGGTCGAAGAGCGCTGGGGTCGCAAGGCCTACGCCGACAGCGACCGCTGGTGGCGCGGGATGACCGATGCCGAGCGCGCCGACTGGCAGCAGCGTGTGTCCGACCTCGGTCGCGACTGGATCGCCGCCGCAGAGAGCGGCATCGACCCGGCATCCGCCGAGGCTCAGGATGTCGCTCGGCGCCACGTCGAGTGGCTCACCGGCATCCCCGGAACCCCCGCGGCCGTGCCGGGTGGTGACGTGAAGGGATACGTCATCGGGCTCGGCGAGATGTACGTCGCAGACCCGCGCTTCGGCGCGAACTACGTGACGTCGGCCGGCGGCACGCAGGGAGCGGAGTTCGTCCGCGACGCCCTTCGCATCTACGCGGAAGGCAACCTGTAGCCGGCATTCGCGTCCGTCAGCCGCTGCTGCGGGGTCAATAACGCATCCGAAACGCCCGTTTCAGGTGCGTTATTGACCCCGCACGGTGCGAGAGGTGTGGGGGCGGGGCGTTTCGTCTCGCTCGGCTTCGCCGTGCTCGCTCAACGACCGGGGCGCGACGAGACGCCCCGCTTTGCACAGATCGAGACACCAGGGCAAGGCCGAGAGCGGATGCCGGGGGTGGGCGTAGGGTCGGGTCATGGGCCACCGCCGCAGACGCACCGACGCCGCGCCGCTCTTCGCCGCGGCGGCCGTCGCCTACACCGCGAACGTCGCCCTCGGGACGGCGGTCGCCGCCAAGGTCATCGACACGAGCAGCTTCCGCTGGCTGCACCATGCGATCTACGTCGCCACCTGCGCCACCGCTGCCGCCGCGTTCTCGGCGATCATCTGGGGCCGGCCGACGCATGCGAGCCGCCGCGCCGCCGTGGCGCTCGCGCCCGCCGCCGCTCCGCTCGCCGCCATCCCCTACCTGGGCACGCACAGCCGACGGCATCCGCTCGTCGCGCTCGCCGCGGCCCCCTTCATCGTCGCGGGCCTCATCTGCTCGCGCCTCGCCACCGACCGGAAGTGAACGCATGGAACTGCTCGACGCCATCCGCCGCCGCAAGACCACGAACGGGCCGTTCCTGCCCGACCCGGTGTCGGAGGAGCATCAGCGCATCCTGCTCGAGGCGGCCGGTCGTGCCCCTTCGCAGCTGAACAGCCAGCCGTGGCGGTTCGTGGTCATCGAGAACCGCGACACGATCGACAGGATCGCGCGGATCTCGGGCGAGAGCATGACCGAGGCGATGTCGAACGGCACGTTCTTCGAGCGCTACAAGCCGTACTTCCGCTTCAGTCAGGCCGAGATGGAGGAGAAGCGCAGCGGGATGCTGTTCGACAAGCTCCCCGCGGCCCTCCGCCCGTTCACGAGCCAGGTGTTCACGAAGCGCGGTCAGAAGCTGATGAACACGTTCGGCGTGCCCAAGACGCTGGGCGAGGAGAACCACAAGCTGGTCGGCGGCTCTCCGCTCCTGCTCGGCGTGATGCTCGATCGCAGCGAGTACCGACCGGGCCAGCTCTCATCGTTCTACTCGGTCTTCAGCATGGGCGCGGCGATGGAGAACGTCTGGCTGACGACGGTCGAGCTCGGCATGGGCATCCAGTTCATCTCGTTCCCGATGGAGGTGCCTGGTCGCTGGGACGAGATCGTGAAGCTGCTGCGCGTGCCAGATGACCTCGAGCTCATGGCGGTCTACCGCCTCGGCTATCTGCCACCCGAGCAGCGTCGCCCGGCGATCGACTGGTCGAGCCACCAGCGCAAGCTCGCCTCGCAGTACGTGTTCCGTGAGAACTGCGACGAGCCCCAGCAGGGCTGGGACGCGCCGCCGCCGGGTGCGGGCGCCCCACCGACGAGCTGAGCGTCAGCCCCCGCTCTTGCGGGGGAGGACCTTCAGATCCTGCAGCGCCGGACCCTCGATGCGGGTGCCGTCGGCAGCGAACCGAGAGGCGTGCAGCGGGCAGTCCCAGGTGCACTCGGCATCGTTCCAGTCGAGCACTCCGCCGAGGTGCGGGCAGACGGCCGAGACCGCGCGGGTGACTCCGTCGACCGTCGAGATTCCGACCGGGCGTCCGCTGCGGTTGGCGACCACACCCTCGCCCTCCGCCGGCTTCGGAACCGGCACGGGGTTGCGCTCGGCCTCGACCCATCCGCTCGTCGCGGCGGCCGCGACCTTCGCTCCTTCTGCGGCTCCTCGGGCGAGATCGGCCGGCACCGTCAGCCTCGTGCCGAGCTTGACCATCCACGACGGCCGATCGTGCCAGTGGGCGCCGAGGATCTCTGCGGTCAGACGCAGAGCAGCGGCCGGCGCGTTCGACAGCCCCCATTTGGCGTAGCCGGTCGCGAAGCGGATGCTGCCGAATCCTCGTGGCATCGCACCCACGAACGGGATCTGGTTGTGCGACTCGTAGTCCTGCGCCGACCAGCGGTGTGTCTCCTCGGCATCCGGAAAGTACTGCTTCGTCCAGTCGATCAGATCGTCGACCGCGGCGGCCTCGCTGTCGGAGCGCCCGACCGGATGCCCGTTGCCGCCGACGATGAGCTGCGCCGTGCCGCCGGGGCCGTCGGCGGGCGAGACCGGACGGATCGACCTGCTGGGGGAGTCGAGCGAGATGAAGGTCGACTCCGGCACGTCGCCTGCGACGCGGAACGAGACGCAGTAGGACCGGAAGGCGCGCATCTTCGCGAAGTACAGCCCGCGGTCGAGGATCGGATAGCCCGTCGCGATCACGATGTGCTCCGCGAACATGGGCCCGACCGGGGTCTCGACGCGCGGCTCGGGAAGGACGTGGGTGGCGGTGACCCGGGTTCCCGTGTGCAACGTGCCGCCGGTCGCGAGCAGCTCCTCGGCGAGCGCCTGCGTCACGAGCGCAGGGTCGATGGTCACCTGGTCGTCGAGCGCGACGGCGCTGACGACGGGGAATGCCGCCTCCGAGAGCTCCTCCCGAGTGAGCACCCTGGTCGCGAGGCCCGCTTCGCGCGCCGCCTCGTGCACCGCGCGCACCGAGTCGACGCCGTTCGGATCCTGCGCGTAGGAGTGGTCGGCTCGCCGCTCGTACGAGACGCCTGAGTGGTCGGCGAAGCCGACCAGCCAGTCCATGCCCTCGCGGTTGCCTTCGACGTACGCCTGCACGAGGGAAGCGGAGTGGTGCCTGCGGATCTCGGCGAGCCGCTTGCCCTGCAGCAGGGTGAGCTTGCCGGTGTTGCCGCCGGTCGCCAGCTCGGCGACCTCCCCCGCCTCGATCACCGCCACGTCGAGCCCCGCTCGCGTGAGCATGACCGCGGTGGTGAGGCCGGTGAGGCCCGCACCGACGATGATCACGTCGTGCCGTGCGCCGGGATCGAACGGTGTGCCGATGGGCGGGGTCCGGTCGAGCTTCCACAGTGGCTTCATGGCGTCAGTCTTCGCCCAGACGCCGCGCAACCACACCCGGTTGACAATCAGCGGATGCGTTGCAACGGCGCGACTAGAGTTGTCGCGTGACTCTCCGCAGCCTCCTCCTGGTCTTCGTGGGAGGCAGCATAGGCACGGCGGCGCGGCTCGCGGTCGCGCTCTGGATTCCGGATGCCGGAGGCTTCCCGGTCGCCACCCTCACCGTCAACGTGCTCGGGGCGCTGCTGATCGGCATCCTCGCCGCTCGGCTGCCGCAGACCACGGGCCTGCGGGTGTTCCTCGGCACCGGTGTGCTCGGCGGCTTCACGACCTACAGCGCGTTCATGACCGGTGCGGTGGAACTCTGGGCGGATGCTCCGCTGCTCGCCTTCGTCTACGCCGCGGCCAGTCTCGTTCTCGGCCTTGCCGCGGCCGCGGCGGGGCTGCGTCTCGGCCGACCTCGTCCGCCCGCCCGCCTCGACGGAGCAGCAGCCGCATGAGCCCGCTGCTGTTCATCGGAGCCGCACTCGCCGGAGGCGTGGGAGCAGCGCTGCGCCATCTCGTCGACCTCGGTGTCGCGAGGGTCGCGGGTCGGCGCTTCCCGTGGGGCATACTCCTCGTGAACCTCAGCGGGTCGTTCGCATTGGGCGTCATCACCGCGGCGCTTCCTGACGGCGCCTTCCTCCTCGGAGCCGGTCTGCTCGGGGGATACACCACGTTCAGCACGGCGATGCTCGACACGGTCGCGCTGTGGCGCGACGGCGAGCGAACGGCATCCGCGTTCAATGCCGTGGGGATGCTGCTGCTCGGTCTGCTCGCGGCAGGGCTGGGGATCGCGCTCGGCTCGATGCTCTGACGACGACGACGAGGGTCTGTCCGCCTCGCGCTGAGATTGATGCTTGACCCGATCGTCCGCACCGGGCTAGTCTCCTTGCTAATCGTTTAACTGCTAATCGTTTAACACGAGAATCCGACGCAGTGACGATCCCCTGCACCCGTCGAAGGAGACACCGATGCCCCGCACTTCCCCCCGCGCCCTCGGCGCCCTCGCCGCCTCCGCGGCAGCCGTCCTCGCGCTCAGCGCCTGCTCGTCGTCGGCCGGGGGCGCGAGCTCGTCCGGCGGCGATGTCACCCTCAGCTACGCCATCTGGGACGAGAACCAGAAGCCCGCCATGGAGGACATCGCCGCGGCGTTCGAGAAGGAGAACCCGAACGTCACGATCGACATCCAGGTGACGCCCTACAAGGAGTACTTCACCAAGCTCCAGACCGCGGCCACCGGCGGATCCGCGGCCGACGTGTTCTGGATGAACGGCCCGAACTTCCAGCTCTACGCCTCGAACGGCCAGCTCGCGCCGCTGGACGATGCGGGGGTGGATGCCGCCGACTACCCGCAGGGCCTCATCGACCTCTACACCTTCGACGGAAAGCTCTACGGCGCTCCCAAGGACTTCGACACCGTCGCCCTCTGGTACAACAAAGGGCTCTTCGACGCGGCCGGCGTCGAGTACCCGAGCGCAGGCTGGACCTGGGATGACTTCACCGCGGCGGCCGCCGCGCTGACCGACCCTGCCACGGGGCAGTTCGGTGTCGCAGCCAGCCAGTACGGGCAGGAGAACTTCTACAACTCGATCGCCCAGGCAGGTGGCGAGGTCATCTCGGCAGACGGGACCGAGAGCGGCTACGGCTCGCCCGAGGCGCTCGCCGGCATCGAGCTGTGGACCGACCTCATCGAGGCCGGTTCCTCGCCGACAGCGCAGCAGATGACCGACACCAACCCCGAGGACTTCTTCCTCTCGGGCAAGGTCGCCATGTTCCAGAACGGTTCGTGGGCCGCCATCGCCTACGGAGACAACGCCGACATCGCCGACAAGGTCGACGTGGCGCCGCTGCCCGAGGGCCCCGAGGGCAACCAGAGCGTGATCCACGGCGTGGGCAACGTCGCCAACGCGAAGAGCCCGCACGTCGCAGAGGCCAAGGCGTTCGCGGCCTTCGCCAGCGGCGAAGAGGCCGCCGAGATCCAGGCGGAGACCGGCACGGTGATCCCCGCATTCAACGGCACCCAGCAGGGGTGGGTCGACGCACTGCCGCAGTACGACCTGCAGGTCTACATCGACGCGCTCGATTCCGCGGTGCCCTACCCGGTCTCGAAGAACACGTCCGCGTGGACCAGCATCGAGAGCGAGGTGCTCTCGCAGGTGTGGTCGGGCGCCGTCGCCCCCGCAGAGGGCCTGAAGGACCTGGCCGAGCAGATGCAGACCGCGCTGGACGCCGAGCAGGAGTAACCGGACATGACCGTCGTCGCGTCACCCGCGCGCGCCCAGGCAGAGCGGATGCCGGAGGCCTCGAGCCCCGGCATCCGCCGCCGGCGACGCAATCCCGGTGCCTCCCCGTGGTGGGCTCTCGTCTTCCTCGGGCCGACCGCACTCGGCATCGCCGTCTTCTACCTGTGGCCGACGGTGCGCACGCTCATCATCTCCTTCACGAAGTCCGGCCCCTTCGGCGGCTCCGAATGGGTGGGGATGGAGAACTACGCCCGCCTGTTCCAAGACCCCGAGCTGATCGGCGCCCTGCGCAACACCGCGCTCTACACGGTGATCGCCCTCATCGGCATCCCGCTCGCCGTGGGCATCGCCGCGCTGCTGAACACCGCGGGGCTCAAGGGGCGCAGCGCCTACCGCACGCTCTACTTCATCCCGGTCGTGACGATGCCCGCCGCGATCGCGCTGGTGTGGCGCATGATCTACAACGGCGACTACGGCGTGCTCAACGCAGCCCTCGGCTCGGTCGGCATCGAGGGCCGCAGCTGGCTCACCGACCCGAACACCGCCCTCGTCGCCATCGCGGTCGTCGGCATCTGGGCGGGTCTCGGCACCAACATCGTCATCTTCCTCGCCGGCCTCCAGGGCATTCCCGACACGATCATGGAGGCGGCCGACCTCGACGGTGCGGGACCGGTGCGCAAGTTCTTCTCCATCACCATCCCGCTGCTGTCGCCGTCGATCTTCTTCGTCAGTGTCATCAGCGTGATCGGCGCGCTGCAGGTGTTCGACCTCATCTACATGATGCTCGGCCGCAGCAACCCGGCCATGCCCAACACCCGCACGGTCGTCTACCTGTTCTACGAAGCGGGGTTCCTCGACAACGACCGGGGGTACGCCGCCGCCATCGCCTTCCTGCTGCTCGTGATCATCCTCGTGCTCACGGTCGTGCAGTTCCGTCTGCAGAAGAAGTGGGTGCACTATGAGTGACGTCTCGCTCGACACGCGTGCCATCGTCGGCGCTCCGACCGGTCGCTCGGCCGCCCGTCCCGGAAAGCCTCGCAACAGGGGGCTCTGGATCGTCCACGTCGTGCTCCTCGTCGGCGCGATCCTCATGGTCTTCCCGTTCATCTGGCAGCTGCTGACCTCGTTCAAGACGCTGTCCGACTCGGCGCAGGTGCCGCCGAGCCTGCTGCCGCGCGAGTGGGTGTTCACGAACTTCGGCGAGGTCTTCGAGTCGATGCCCTTCGCGCAGATGTTCGCCAACTCGGTGCTGCTCACTGTAGGGCGCACGGTCGGGCAGGTCGTGCTGTGCACGATGGCCGGCTATGCCTTCGCCCGCATCCCTTTCCCCGGCCGCAACGCCCTGTTCGTGGTCTTCCTGTCGGTGCTGATGGTCCCCTCGCAGCTGTACCTGCTGCCGCAGTACGAGATCATCCAGGCGCTCGGGTGGCTGAACACTCTGCAGGCGCTGATCGTGCCCGGCATCTTCAGTGCATTCGGCACGTTCCTGATGCGCCAGTTCTTCATGTCGATGCCCGCGGAACTCGAGGAGGCGGCCCGCATCGACGGAGCGAATCCGTGGCAGACCTTCTGGCGGATCATGGTTCCGCTCGCGAAGCCTGGCATCATCGCTCTCGTGGTGTTCACTGTGCTGTGGTCCTGGAACGATCTGCTCTGGCCGTTGATCGTGACGACCGACCCCGCCAAGATGCCGCTGTCGGTCGGGCTCTCGCAGCTCGTCGGCATCCACGGCACCGACTACCCGGTGCTGATGGCAGGAGCGCTGCTCGCGACCCTGCCGATGCTGGTCACCTTCATGATCCTGCAGCGGCAGTTCATCCAGGGCATCGCCTTCAGCGGATCGAAGGGCTGACCCATGGCAGAGCGCAGGCAGCAGTCGGCGACCGCACGGCGGCCGACCCTGAAGATGGTCGCAGAGCGCGCAGGCGTCTCGACGGCCACGGTGTCGTACGTGTTCTCGGGGCGCTCGGGCGCGGCATCGGGGGCGGGCGTCGCCGAGGCCACCGCGGCCAGGGTGCTCGCTGCGGCCGACGAGCTCAACTATCGACCGAACATCGCCGCGCGGACGATCCGCACCGGGCGCAGCGGCATGGTGCAGCTCTCGCTGCACATGCTGAGCGACCCGTGGTCGCTCGCGGTGGCCGACGCCGTGAACGCCGAGGCGAACAGGCACGGTCTCACGACGCTCATCCTCGCCGACGGCGACTGGCATGCGGCCCTGGACAGGGTCGAGAGCGACGTCGCCTATCTCGACGGCGTCGGGATCGACGAGGATGCCGAGCGCAAGCTCGCCGACCTCGTGCAGCGCGGGCAGCGGCTCGTCGTGTTCTCGGAGCACCTCGAACCCGCGGGCTTCGACGTCGTGCGGTCGGATGCGATCCCGGGGTGCGAGCTCGCGATGGAGCACCTGCTCGAGAGGCACACGGCGATCGGGTGTCTCGCCGCCGAGGGTGCAGTGCGCCTCGCGCCGACGCAGGTCACCAGATACACGCCGTACCTCGAGAAGATGGACGGTGCCGGCCTCGAGGTCGATCCGGACTGGACCGTCACATACACCGAGGGGCAGGCCAGCGCGTTCGCGGCGGCCGTGCAGCTGCTGTCGAAGGACGACCGGCCTTCTGCGATCTACGCGACCACCGACTTCGCGGCCATCGCGGCGATCAACGCGGCGCACATGCTCGGGCTCCGTGTGCCGCACGACGTCGCCGTGATCGGCGTCGGCAACACCCCTGACGCGCAGCTCGTCGCCCCCACGCTGACCACGGTCGGCCCGACCGACTTCTACGACAGGCAGGCGCGCATCATCATCGACCGCGCGCTCGCCGCAGACGATTCTCCCGGGCAGCTGCACGAGTTCGCCTGGTCGCTGTTCCCCGGGGCGTCGACCGACCTCGACGCCCCCTCCTCTCACTCGCGCTGACGCCGCCGTCTGCGCGCACATCTCTACTCCCAGAAGGACCACCGTGGATCTCACCATCGGAATCATCGGCTTCGGCGCGCGCGCCACACTGCGCGAGGAGGTGCACCGCCCCGGCCAGGGGTCGCGCATCACCGCGGTCTGCGACCCGTCGGAGCGCGCCCGCGACGACGCTCGACGCCTCCTTCCGGATGCTCTCATCACCGACTCGCTCGACGAGCTGCTCACCTCGGGTGTCGATGCTGTGATGGTGCTGACGCCGGATGACACGCATGCGGCGCTCAGCATCCGGGCCCTCGAAGCGGGCGTCGCGGTGTTCTGCGAGAAGCCGCTCGCGATCGACCTCGCCGACGCCGACGCGATGCTCGAGACCGCTCGCCGAACGGGCAGCCGCCTCTACATTGGCCACAACATGCGGCACATGCCGGTGATCACGCTGATGCGCGGACTCATCCAGGACGGCCGGATCGGTGACGTCAAGGCCGTGTGGGTGCGCCACTTCGTCGGGCACGGAGGCGACTACTACTTCAAGGACTGGCACGCCGACCGCCGCCGGACCACAGGTCTTCTTCTGCAGAAGGGGGCGCACGACATTGACATCATCCACTGGCTGGCGGGTGCCTACACCGAGCAGGTCGCCGCGATGGGCGAGCTCAGCGTCTACGGCGACATCACCGACCGGCGGGATCGCACGGGCGAGCGCATGCCCGACTGGTTCAGCGTCGACAACTGGCCGCCCACGTCGCTCACCGGGCTCAACCCGGTGATCGACGTCGAGGACATCTCGATGGTCAACATGCGGCTGTCCGGTGGCATCCTCGCCTCGTACCAGCAGTGCCACTTCACACCCGACTACTGGCGCAACTACACGGTGATCGGCACCGAGGGGCGCATCGAGAACGTCGGCGACACCGCCGGCAGCGAGGTCAGGTTGTGGAACCGCCGTCACCGCGGTGCGGCCGACGCCGACGAGACGTTCCTCGTCCCCGAGTCGGAGGGTGCAGGGCACGACGGGGCGGACGCGCTGCTCGTCGCCGAGTTCCTGCGCTTCGTGCGCGACGGAGGAGCCACCGAGACCTCGCCGGTGGCCGCGCGCGAAGCGGTGGCGGCCGGAATCCTCGCCACCGAGTCGCTGCGCGGCGACGGCTCGGCGATCACGGTCCCTCAACTGGACGAAGACCTCGTCGCCTACTTCGAGCGCGGCCAGGTCGAGTAGGCGGCGCGAGCGGCAGCTGTCGCACCAGCGGCGCCCTGAGCGAACCCCCAGGTTCGGAATGCAGAATGTACAAAAGTACATGTACGCCCGTACAGGGGTGATCGCTGGGGGTCCGGAATGAGCGATGGCACGCGCCGCCGCCGCGACCCTGAAGCGCGCCGTCGAGAGATCGTCACCGCGGCAGCCGAGCTGATCGTCGAGATCGGCGTCGACGCTCTCACCCACCGCAAGGTCGCCGCGCGCGCCGGGGTTCCACTCGGCTCGACGACCCAGTACTTCGCCACCCTCGACGACCTGCGCGAGGCGGCGATCGGGGCGTTGGCCGTCGAGATCGAGGCGCGCATCGACGCGACCCGGCAAGCCGTGATCATCGAGGGAGTGACGCCCGAGGGGATCGCCCGCCTGGTGCGCCGAGGGCTCGACGACGCGCGTGCGGTGCAGGCCGACCGTGCCGTCGTCACCGCGGCCGTGCACGACCCGCGCGTCCGACAGTTCGCCCGGCTCTGGTCCGACGAGATCGTCGGCTTCATCGCCCCCGTTCACGGAGTGGATAGGGCCAGGGCCGCAGCCGTCTTCATCGACGGCGTACTCTGGCACTCTCAGATCCACGACGAGCCGCTCGACGAAGAGCTCATCCGCGACGCCCTCGCCGGGATCCTCACTCCTCAGGCGTCCACTTCAGCATCCACCGCCGCAGCATCCGCCTGATCAGCAGAGAGAGAACCCGCCTTGTCGAACCTCGCCGTCCTGAGCCTCAAGAACCGCGCACTGATCGCGTTGATCACGATCGTCGCCGCCGTGTTCGGCGGGCTCGCTCTGACGAACCTCAAGCAGGAGCTCATCCCGTCGCTCGAGCTGCCCAACCTGATGGTCATGACGACCTACCCCGGCGCCTCGCCCGAGGTCGTCGAGAACGACGTCTCGACGCCCATCGAGTCGGCGATCCAGGGTGTTCCGGGCCTTGAAGGCACCACTGCCACCAGCACGACGAACGCCTCGATCGTGCAAGCCACGTTCGCCTACGGAACGAACCTCGCGACGGCAGAGCAGAAGATCCAGCAGGCGATCAACCGCATCTCGGGTCAGCTTCCCGAAGACGTGAGCCCGCAGGTGCTGACGGTGTCGATCGACGACTTCCCGGTGATCCAGGTCGCCGTGACCGGCTTCGAGGATGCCGAGAACGCGCAGGCGGAGCTCCAGAACGTCGCGATCCCCGAGCTCGAGGACGTCGACGGCGTCAACGCCGCGGAGATCATCGGCGGCGTCGGCCAGCGCATCACGATCACGCCCGACGTCGCGAAGCTCGCGGCGGTCGGTCAGAGCACGCAGGCCATCACCACGGCGCTGCAGCAGAACGGCACGCTGTTCCCCGGCGGCGACATCACCGAGAACGGTCAGACGCTCACCGTGCAGACCGGTGCGAAGATCACGTCTGTCGATGAGCTGGCGGCGCTGCCGCTCGTCGGCACGAGCGAGACGATCGGCGACGTCGCCACCGTCGTGCAGGAGACCGACCCCGTCTCGTCGATCTCGCGCGTCGACGGCAAGGACGCCCTGTCGATCTCGATCACCAAGCTGCCGGCGGCGAACACCGTCGAGGTGTCGCAGGGGGTCATCGCCGCGCTCGACACGCTCGAAGAGGCTTTCCCCGACGCGAAGTTCACGATCATCTTCGACCAGGCGCCCTTCATCCAGCAGTCCATCGAGACCCTCGCCACAGAGGGCCTGCTCGGACTCGTCTTCGCCGTGATCGTCATCCTCGTGTTCCTGATGTCGATCCGCTCGACGCTGGTCACGGCGATCTCGATCCCGACCAGCGTGCTGATCACCTTCATCGGTCTGCAGGCGTTCGGGTACTCGCTGAACATCCTCACCCTCGGCGCGCTCACGATCGCGATCGGCCGCGTGGTCGACGACTCGATCGTCGTGATCGAGAACATCAAGAGGCACTACGTCGGCGACGCCGACAAGGGAGACGCGATCCGGCTGGCCGTGCGCGAGGTGGCGATGGCCGTCACCTCGTCGACCATCACCACGGTCGCCGTGTTCCTGCCGATCGTGTTCGTCGGTGACATGGTCGGCGAGCTGTTCCGACCGTTCGCCATGACGGTGTCGATCGCGATGGTCGCCTCACTGCTGGTGTCGCTGACCATCGTGCCGGTGCTCGCCTACTGGTTCCTCCGCCCGGGAAAGCCGCTGCTCGACGAGAACGGCGTGCAGATCGACCCGGAAGACCCCGATGCGCCGCCGACGCGGCTCCAGAAGGCATACCGCCCGATCCTCGGGTGGACGCTGAAGCACTCCGGGCTGACCGTGATCCTCGCGGTCGTCGTGCTCGGCGCGACGCTCGCCGCCGCACCGCTGATGAAGATCAACTTCCTCAGCGACTCGGGCCAGAACACCATGACCGTCACGCAGGACCTCGGTCCGACCGCGAGCCTCGAGACCAAGTCGGAGGCGGCGATCGCCGTCGAGGACGCGCTGCTCGACATCGACGGCATCACCCACGTGCAGGCCTCGATCGGCTCGAGCGGATCCGCTCTGCGCGACGCGTTCTCCGGCGGAGCCGGCGTGACCTACTCGGTGCTCACCGACGCGGATGCCGACCAGGAGAAGCTCCGCGCCGATGTGCAGGATGCCATCGAGGGACTCACCGACGTCGGAGAGGTGTCGGTCGCCGCGTCTGCCGGACTCGGCTCGAGCGACATCGAGATCACGGTCTCGGCATCCGACTCCGAAGACCTGCAGACCGCGACGACCGCCGTCATCGACGAGCTCGACGGTCGAGACGGCATCGGACAGGTCACCGACAACCTCGCCGCAGCGCTGCCGTACCTCGCCGTGGTCGTCGACCGCGACGCCGCGGCGCAGCGCGGACTGTCCGAAGTGGCCGTCGGATCGATCGTCTCGAACACGATGCGCCCGGAGCAGGTCGGAACCGTCGAGATCGACGACACCGCGCTGACGGTCTACCTCGCAGCGTCCGAGCCGCCGACCACCGCGCAGGCCCTGCGCGAGCTGGCCGTCCCGAGCGCGACCGGTGTGGTGCAGCTGCAGGACATCGCCACCGTCGAGGAGCGCAACGGCCCGACCTCGATCACCACCGAGCAGGGACGCCGCACCGCCACGATCACGGTGCCCCCGGCATCCGACAACCTCGCCGTGGCGACCCAGTCGGTCACCGAGGCGCTCGCTGCGGTCGACCTGCCTGACGGCGCATCGGCCGAGGTCGGTGGCGTCGCCTCGCAGCAGGCCGACTCGTTCTCGCAGCTCGGACTCGCGATGCTCGCCGCGATCCTGATCGTCTACGTCGTCATGGTCGCGACCTTCAAGTCGCTGCGGCAGCCGCTGCTGCTGCTCGTGTCGGTGCCGTTCGCGGCGACGGGCGCCATCCTGCTGCAGATCGTGACGGGCGTGCCGCTCGGCGTCGCGTCGCTGATCGGTGTGCTGATGCTCATCGGCATCGTGGTGACGAACGCGATCGTGCTCATCGACCTCGTGAACCAGTACCGGGAGAAGGGGCTGTCGACCATCGACGCCGTGAAGGCCGGTGGCGAGAAGCGTCTGCGACCCATTCTCATGACAGCGCTCGCGACGATCCTCGCGCTCACCCCGATGGCGCTCGGCATCACGGGTCATGGCGGCTTCATCTCGCAGCCGCTCGCGATCGTGGTGATCGGCGGACTCCTCTCGTCGACCGTGCTCACGCTGATCGTGCTGCCGACGCTCTACAACCTCGTGGAGGGTGCGAAAGAGCGACGCCGGGCCCGTAAGGCGGGTTCGGGTGACGACGGGTCTGCGCCGACGAAGGATGCCGAGCCGTCGGACGGGCCCGTGCCTGCCGATGGCCTGGCGCTTGCGGGCGCCTCCAGCGGAGGTGCCGCTCCGGCCTCGGAGTGGCCGCACGCGAACCAGCTGACGCGGCGCGAGCTTCGCGAGCGCGGCGAGTAGCCGCATCCGCCGTCCACGATTCAGCACGACTGAGCTCGATGCCCGCCCGGAAGCGTTTCCGGGCGGGCATCGGCGCGTTTCTTGCTGAGTTGTGAACCGGGGCGGTCGAGCTCAGTCGAGCTCAGTCGAGCGTGATGCCCCATTCGAGGGTCCAGGTCTCACCGGGATTCAGGCGGCGCAGGCCGACTCCGCTGTTCAGTGCATCGGCCGGCGCGGTCATTGGCTCGATCGCGACGGCGAGGGACTGCCCCGGATACTTGTCGGTCGTGTAGACCTGCACGACGTCGAATCCCGCACCCTGCCAGAGGGTGAGTCGACGCCCGTCGGGTGCGGTGAGTGAGTGCCGGACGAGTCCGTCGGCGTCGCGCGAGAGGTCGGTGAACCCGGTGTCGAGAGTGATGTCGCCGAGGCGCACGCCGTCGCGAAGCGCCCCCTCGGCCGGGCGCGTGCCCACGGGCAGCATGCGCTCGTCGGTGTCGATGGCAGTCTGCGCCGGAACCCGCAGCACGAGGTCATGGGGATCCACGTCGCCGATCGTGAGGAACGGGTGCGTGCCGAGCGCGACCGGTGCTTCGGTGGCAGAGCGGTTGGTCAGCGCGTGCGTCACGTCGATCCCGTCGGCGCGCAGCACGTAGGTGACACTCGTCTCGATCAGATACGGGTAGCCCGTCTGCGGGAAGATCGTCGCGCTCAGCGTCGTCGCCGACGCGGAATCCGCGATGTCGTAGGCCGCGAAACGCAGCAGGCCGTGACTCGCGTTGCCGAACTTCGGCTCGGTGATCGCCAGCTGCCGCTCGGTGCCCTCGTCGTTCCAGAGTCCGTCCCTGACCCGGTTCGGCCAGGGCGCGAGCACCACGCCGGAGCAGGAGGGGGTGGGCGAGTCGAGCGGATACGGAGCGATCAGATCGACAGCGCCGATGCGGAGGGAGCGGAGCGAGGCGCCGACCTGCGCGATCTGAGCGCTGACGTCGCCGAGCTGGAGGTGCACCTGTGTGCCGGTGGGGGATGCGGAGTTCACTCCGCAATCGTATGGCGACCCGCATCCGCCATGGGGCAGGGGAGTCTTTCAGGTGCGACCGCTACACTTGATGCGTCGGCTTCGGACACCCGCGCAGTGCGCGGACGTTTTTGTGTAAGAAGTGTGAGTCCAGGGGCCGATGGTGAGCGTCGCTCGACGCTAATCAACCATCACATGAATGGCCCCGGCCGCTGACAGTCCGGAAACCCCGCGTGGTCGCATCCCACCGCGCGCAGGGTACCGCGCATGTGCGCGGCGCCGTTCTCGTGGCGAGAACTCAGAAGGACACACTCATGCCCAAGAACAAGAAGCCCCGCGGCGGACGCCCCTCCGCCAACTTCGAGCCGCGTTACGGCGCGAACAAGACGTCGTTCCACGACCGCCACAACGGTGGCCGTGACGGCGCGCGCGACACCCGCGATTCGCGTGATGCACGCGGTGGACGTGCGGATGCCGGTGAGCGGCGCACTCCCGCGGCCGGATACGACCGTCGTCCCGGCAGCCGCAGCGTCGGCCACCGCGGCTACCGCCCGGCCGAAGAGGGCGCCGCACCCAAGCAGCGCTGGTCGTCGCAGGAGCGTGCGGGTCGCGACGAGTCGCGCGGCATCCGCAACCGTGCCGAGTCGGGTCGCCGTGAGGCACCGCACAGCCGTGACGACCGTCCGCGCTACAACGACCGCTCCTCCGCGGGCTTCGACCGTCCGCGCCGCGATGACCGCGGCGGACAGCGTCCGACCGGTCCCGGCACGTACCGTGATGAGCGCGGCGGCCATCGTGACGAGCGTCCGCGCCGTGACGACCGCGGTGCCGGCACGCAGCGCCAGGGCTTCCGCGATGGCGATCACCGCGACGGCGGACGTCCGGGTCGCGACGACCGCCGTGACCAGCGTTCCGGTGGCTTCCGCGACGACCGCGGTGGCCAGCGCTTCAACCGCGACGACCGCCCGCAGCGCGACGACCGCGGCGCTTCCGAGCGTCCGCGCTTCAACCGCGACGACCGCGGCGCATCCGAGCGTCCGCGCTTCGACCGCGCAGCATCCGAGCGTCCCCGCTTCGACCGTGACGACCGTCCTCGTCGCGACGACCGTGGCGCAGGCCCGCGCCGTGATGACCGTGGCGGTGCCGAGCGTTCTGAGCGCTCCTACGACGCCGACCGTGCGCGTCGTGCCTTCGACCGTGACCGCACTCAGCGTTCGATCGAGGGTGGCCGCGACGAGCGTTCGCGTCCCTCGACCGGTGGCGCGTACCGCACCGATCGTCCCCGCCCGCTGACGTCGGACACCCGTGGACGGCCGTCGCGCAACGAGCGCCCCAGCCGCAACGACTGGAACGCCACATCGAGTGCGGCCCCCGCCAAGAAGTTCGAGCCGACCGACGACGTCGTGCACGAGCGCCTCGAGGCGAAGTCCGTGGCGGCCGTCGAGGTCGACGGTGTGACCTTCGGCGACCTCGGTCTCGGATCCAACATCGTCGAGACCCTCGCCGGCATGGGCGCGGCGACGCCGTTCCCGATCCAGGCTGCCAGCATCCCGGCAGTGCTCAAGGGTCGCGATGTCCTCGCCCGCGGTCGCACCGGCTCGGGAAAGACCATCGCGTTCGGTGCTCCGCTCGTCGAGCGTGTGCTGCAGTCGCAGGCGGGCAAGCGCCGCGAATTCGGCCGCAAGCCCCGCGCGATCATCCTCGCTCCGACGCGCGAGCTCGCGCTGCAGATCGACGGCACGATCCAGCCGATCGCCCGCAGCGTCGGCCTCTTCACCACGCAGATCTACGGTGGCGTGCCCCAGGGCCGCCAGGTGGGCGCGCTGAAGAAGGGCGTCGACATCGTCATCGGCACACCCGGTCGCATCGAGGACCTGATCAACCAGGGCAAGCTCGACCTCTCGGACTGCCGGATCGCCGTTCTCGACGAGGCCGACCACATGTGCGAGCTCGGATTCGTCGAGCCCGTGCAGCGCATCCTGCGTCACACGGCCGACGGCAGCCAGAAGCTCCTCTTCTCGGCCACGCTCGACCGTGAGGTCGCGGCCCTCGTCGACGAGTTCCTCGTCGACCCGGCCGTCTACGAGGTCGCGGGCGAAGACCAGGAGTCGAGCACCATCGAGCACCGCGTGCTCGTCATCGAGCACCGCGACAAGGCCGACATCCTCACGTCGCTGGTCGACCGCGCGGGCAAGACCCTCGTCTTCGCCCGCACCCGTGCGTATGCCGACATGCTCGCCGAGCAGTTCGACGACGCCGGCATCCCCGCGGTCTCGCTGCACGGTGACCTCAACCAGGCCAAGCGCACGCGCAACCTCGAGCGTCTGACGTCGGGCCGCGTGAACGTGCTCGTCGCCACCGACGTCGCCGCCCGCGGCATCCACGTCGACGACATCGATCTGGTCGTCCAGGCTGACGCACCCGACGAGTACAAGACGTACCTGCACCGTTCGGGCCGCACCGGTCGCGCCGGTCGCTCGGGCCGCGTCGTCACGCTGATCACGCGTCAGCGTCAGCGTCGCATGACCGAGCTGCTGCAGCGCGCCGAGATCGACGCTCCGTTCGAGAACGCTCGTCTGAACGACGACCTGATCGAGGAGATCGCCGGTCGCATGCCGACCGCGTCAGACCTCACGGCCTGATCCGCCGCCGACGAAGGCCCTGTCCCCGCATCCGCGGGGGCGGGGCCTTCGTCATGTTCGTCCGGTTCGCCGGGGCTGTGTGCGTCGCCGGATCGGCGGCACGGGGCGTCGGGGTCTCACCCTCTTCGGGGCGTGTGATCTGCTTCGGCGCGTGGGGCGACGTCTTCGGGAGGAGATCTGCGCCTCGGGAGGACTCATCGGTCGGAATCGTCCGCCGGAAGCGCAGTCGTCCGCCCGAAGCGCAGTCGTCCGCCGGAAGCGCAGTCCTCCGCCCGAAGCGCAGTCCTCCGCCGGAAGCGCAGTCGTCCGCCCGAAGCGCAGTCCTCCGCCCGAAGCGCAGTCCTCCGCCCGAAGCGCAGTCGTCCTCCCCGAAGCGCAGTCCTCCGCCCTGCGCTCAGCCGAGCTGGTGCTCGTGGATCGCCGTCGTCAACGTCGTGCCGTTGAGGTCGAGGTAGAGCACCTGCTCGGTGACGGTGAGCGTCATGGTGTTGCGGCGCTCGATGAGCGGTGCGGCGGAGTCGATGAACCCCGCATCGAAGCTGAAGACCCGGATGTCCTCCGAGCGGTGGATGCGCTTGTCTGCCCAGGGGGCCATGACCTTCGCGGGATCGCGATGCGTGTAGACGACGGTGCGCTCTGCCAGTCGGCTGCCGTAGTGCAGGCGCTCGGCATCGGGCGCTCCGATCTCGATCCAGGCCCTGATCTGGCCGGTGAGGTCGCGGACGAGGACGGCCGGCTCGTCGGTCTGCGAGATCCCGCCGCCGAATGCGATGCCTTCTGCGAACTCGAGTCCGTACGCGAGCACGCGGGTGAGCATGTACGCATCGGTCTCCGACGGATGCCGTGCCGCACGCAGCGAGAAGTCGTCGTACACACCGCGATCCATGTCGGCCAGTTGGACTTCGAACGTGTGCATGGTGGAGCCGATAGCCATAACGTCCGAGCCTACGCGCCCGGGGCGTTGGCCGCCGACGCGTCCTGTTCCCTCAGAACAGCATCGGCTGCGCAGGGGCAGGCGACGGGGTGAACGCCGGCGCCGGGCGCCCGTGCGGCGCGGACCCCCGGATGCCGCGCACCGGGTAGTCGTCTTCGTGCTGGCCGTCGAGGCCGTGCAGCCTGATGAGCGGCCGTGCCCGCTTGGCGAGCCATTGGCGATAGCCCTTCGGCGCTTCGGCCGAGACGCCCGGATACAGTCCCCGGTACGACGAGACCAGGTCGGGACGGAACTCGCCGAGCCACTGCATGAACCAGGGCTTCACACCGGCGCGCAGGTGGAGGGCGCCGTAGATGACGCGATTCGCTCCCGCCTCCTTGATGCGTCGCAGCGCTGTGTCGATCGCCTCGACGGAGTCCGTCATGTGGGGCATGATCGGCATCAGGAACACGGTCACCCTGAAGCCCGCATCCCGGAGCGCTCGCACCGTGTCGAGCCGAGCCTGCGTCGTCGGGGTGCCCGGTTCGATCGCCTTCTGCAGCTCGTCGTCGTACATCGCGATCGACATCTGGATGTCGACGGGCACCCGCTGGGCCGCCTTCACCAGCAATGGGATGTCTCGCCGGATCAGCGTTCCCTTGGTGAGTATCGACATCGGGGTGCCCGACGCGGCGAGGGCGTCGATGATCCCCGGCATCAGCTTGTACCGGCCCTCGGCGCGCTGATACGGGTCGGTGTTCGTCCCCAGAGCGACGGTCTCGTGCTCCCAGCTGCCTTTGCGCAGCTCTCTCTCCAGCACTTCGACGACGTTCACCTTCACGACGATCTGAGAGTCGAAGTCCGAGCCGCCATCGAGATCGAGGTACTCGTGGGTGCCCCGAGCGAAGCAGTAGACACACGCGTGACTGCATCCGCGATACGGGTTGATGGTCCAGGCGAACGGCATGCGCGATGCGCCGGGAACATGGTTGAGCGCGGACTTCGACAGCACCTCATGGAACGTCATGCCCGCGAAGTCGGGAGTGGTCACCGTGCGGAGCACCCCTGTGCGCGCCTCGAGGCCGGGCAGGGCGGCGTCATCGACGTCGCCGAGTTTCTGCCCTTGCCACCGCATGCCGATAATTCGAACATACTTACGATGGAACGTCAACTCGGGGTGGGAATTCTGTTCGATCGGACTTAAGGGACAATGGAAGCATGTTCTTCCCGCCGCAGCCTCAGCATGCGGCACAGCGCTCTCCGATCCGCGGACCCGCCTTGCCCATCGGTCTTGCGGTGACGGCGATCGGCGTCCTGCTGTCGATCGCGGGCGCGCCCATCGCCGCATCCGCGCCCGCGGAGATGGCGATGCCGGAGCCGCTGGTGGTGCAGGAGGTGCCGGCGGTCGAGGTCGGTGCGACCACCGCGGCCGATCCGTGTTCGGAGCCGAGCGTGCTCGAGGCGATAGCGGTCGCCGACGATTCGGCCATCATCGCCGGTTTCGGCGGCGGCGAGAGCTTCCGGGCCGCCGTCGTCGCAGGCAACGCGCCCTGCATCGCGCTCGACGACCCCGCTCATGTCTGGGTGGTCGTGAACAAGGCGCGTCCCCTCGCTCCGCTCTCTTTCGCGCCTTCGTCCCTCGCCGACCTTCCGCTGCAGATGACGACTCGCTCGGGGCAGGCCCGCACAGACGTCGCCGCGGCAGTCGGAGAGATGGCCGATGCCGCCGCCGCCGAGGGAGCGGGCCGCATCGGCGCGAACAACGGCTACCGGTCATACGACCTGCAGGTCGCGACCCACGCATCGCATGTGCGCAACAGCGGCCAGGCCGGGGCGGATGCCTCGTCGGCGCGTGCCGGGCACAGCGAGCATCAGACCGGGCTCGCACTCGATCTCGTGGCCTGCGACTCGTCGTGCGGAGCCATCGAGTCGTTCGGGGCGACCGTGCAGGGCGAGTGGATCGCGGCGAACGCCTGGGAATACGGCTTCATCGTCCGATACGAGCAGATCGGTTCGGGGATCACCGGGTACAAGCCGGAGCCGTGGCATCTGCGCTACCTCGGACGCGAGCTCGCGGCCGCCTACCACCAGGGCGGATATCACACGCTGGAGGAGTTCTTCGGGCTCCCCGCCGCTCCCGATTACACCCACTGACCGCGTCTCGCGCATGTCCGGATCGGCCCGATTGCGGCATCCGACAATCGCGGTACCCAGTCCCACGGATTGTGGGATGCATTCTCACAACGGGCTGTCGTGGTGTCGGTGACCCGGCATAGAATCGCCGGAGCAAAGACGCACGAACGTTCAGGAGGACGCAATGGAACGCGACATCTACGAAGAGGATCACGAGGCATTCCGCGACCTCGTCAAGGACTTCGTCAAGCGCCACGTGAGCAACGAGGCGATCGAGCGGTGGGATGCCGCGGGTGAGATCGACCGGGCGACCATGCTCGCGGCGGGCGAGGCGGGCCTGATCGGACTGTCCGTGCCCGAGGAGTTCGGCGGAGCCGGGATGCTGCAGGACTACCGATTCCGCACGGTCGTGATGGAGGAGGTCATCGCCTCCGGCGCGGGTTCGCTGGCCGGCGCCTTCGGCATCCAGGACGATCTGGCTGTTCCGTACCTCGTGCACATGGGCACGCAGGAGCAGAAGGAGAAGTGGCTGCCCCGCATGGCCACCGGCGAGGTTCTGGGCGCGCTCGCCATGACCGACCCCGGCGCCGGCTCCGACCTGCGCGGCATCAAGACCAACGCCAAGAAGGTCGACGGCGGCTACATCCTCAACGGCGCGAAGACGTTCATCTCCTCCGGCTCGACGGCCGACGTCGTCGTGACCTTCGTCAAGACCGGCGAGGGCAACCGTCCCGACGCCTTCAGCCTGCTGCTCGTCGAGAAGGGCATGGAGGGCTTCGACCAGGGCAAGAAGCTCAGCAAGATGGGCTTCCACGGCTGGGACACGGCTGAGCTCAGCTTCACCGACGTGTTCATCCCCGACGAGAACCTCATCAGCGGCAAGGAGGGGCAGGGCTTCATCCAGCTGATGCTCAACCTGCCGCTCGAGCGCCTCTCGATCGGCGTCGCCGCGGCCGCGGCCGCTCAGGCCGCCCTCGACTGGACCGTCGCCTACACGAAGGACCGCGAGGCGTTCGGCGAGCGCATCGCCGACTTCCAGAACACCCGCTTCCGGCTCGCCGACATGGCGGCGACCACCGACGCGATGTGGGCGTACATCGACCGCGCACTGCTCGCCTACAAGAACAGCACGCTCAGCGCCGAGGACGCCGCGAAGGTCAAGTTCTGGGCGACCGAGCGCGAGTGGGAGGTGCTCGACATGGGCGTGCAGCTGCACGGCGGCTACGGCTACATCATGGAGTACCCGATCGCCCGGGCCTTCACCGATGCCCGCGTGCACCGCATCTACGGCGGAACGAACGAGATCATGCGCGACCTCGTCGGTCGTCAGATCGTCGGCAAGCGCTGACGCACCGAAGATTCGAAGGGCCCCGGATGTCGGCATCCGGGGCCCTTTCTCGTGGTGCCGGGTCCACCCCGAGTCGGCTCGTGGGCGAGTGGATCGGCTTCGCTCCGCACATATTCGGCGGGCAGGAGCGACGCACCGGAACCGGATGCCGGAGCGCGGCACGCCGCGAGTCGGCATCCGAAGCTGTGTCCGGACGACAGGCACCTGACGGGGTCCTGCCCCGGTCAGCGCGGCAGCCGTGCTCCCACGCCGGCCTTCCGCAGGCGGTCGGCGATCAGGATGCCGAGGGCAGTCGCCCCGAGGCAGCTGGCGAGGATCACGGCGAAGAACGTGACCTGCAGGGGCAGCTCGAAGCTGCCGAGGTTGAACGAAGTCCAGGCGAGCACCGGGTAGACGATGCCGACGATCGCGGCGCCGAGATAGTGCAACCAGGTTCCCCAGTAGCGCCAGAGCACGAAGAGGAACGGCAGCTCGGTGAACGCCGCCCACCACAGGTTGGTGGCGACGCTGCTGAAGCCGTATCCCGAGAACGGGACGATGACGAGTCCGGCCAGCAGGCCCACCAGCAGGCCGACGAGAGGGCGGCGCAGCAGACGCAGGGCGATGACCGAGGGGAGCAGCCAGAGTCCGGCGAGCCCGACGCTGACGAACGGGAGACCGGGGAAGAGGATCGTCGAGATCCAGTTCGCCGGCGCGAGCAGCGCTCCACCGGCGACACCGAGCGCGGCACATGTCAGGAGGATCGCCGTCGGGAACCGGAAGCGCGAGCGTCCGCCACCGGTGCGTGGTCGATTCTGCATCCCAGAAGGCGATTTCGGATGCGTTTCTGACCGCTCACCACCGTCGGGGGCCGAATCCGCGTAGGGGTTCGAGTCCGCGGCATCCGCTCCGGGCATGCCATCCGCGCCGCTCATGCGAGGGGCTCCGCTGCCGCTTCGCGGGCTGCCTTCGACGTCGGCGACGCAGCGCCGATCTTCCAGTACCCGCAGAAGCTGACGTCGTTCTTGTCTACGCCGCGCTCGCCCACGAGGTGCTTGCGCGCACCGGATGCGAGCGACTGCTCGCCCGCCGCGTAGGCGTGGAACGGCGCGTCGGGGAGCGTCAGCTCGCGCAGTCGAGCCAGAGCGAAAGACCCGGGGTCGAACTCGTGCGGGCGCACGAGCCAGACCAGGTCGACACCGGCCGGATGCGGGAAGTCGAGCGCGTCCTCCTCGGACGGCACCTCGATGATCGCCGTGCCCGTGGCGTGCGCGGGGAGCGACGCGCAGATCGAGGCGATCGCCGGCAGCGCCGTCTCGTCGCCGACCAGCACGACGCGGTCCGTTCCGCGCTGCGGGTTGAACGTCAGTCCCTCGTCGATGATCAGCACGTGCTCGCCGGGCGCGCAGGTCTCCGCCCATCGCGAGGCGGGCCCGGCCGTGCCGTCGGCCGCAGACCCGTGCAGCACGAAGTCGACGTCGATCTCGGCGCCTGACTCCGTCGTCGCCGGGCGGTGTGCGCGCACGCTGTAGTTGCGCATGACGGGGCGTTCGCCGTCGGGGATGCGCAGGAACTTGAGATACCCGAACATCTTGTTCGCCTTCGCCGGCACTCGGTCGAGGCCCGCGTCGCCGCCGATCGGCAGGAACAGGCGGAACCACTGGTCGAATCCCATCGGATGGAACTTCTCGATCTCGCCTCCCCCGAGGGTGACTCTCATCCAGTGCTCGGAGAGGCGCTGGGTGCGCAGCACGCTGAGGTGGATGAGCTCGGACGATTCGGGCTTGACCAGTTTGCTGTATGCCATGCGGGCGCCTTTCAGGGCAGCTGCCAGGGGAAGAAGAGCACGAAGATCGCGGCGGATGCGGTGATCGACGCGATGATGAAGACGGTGTCGCGGGTGCGGAACGGCACGAGATGACGCTCGGTGCGTGTCGGGTGGGCGCCGAAGGCGCGGGAGTCCATGGCGAGAGCGACGCGCTCGGCGTGGCGGATCGCTCCGGCGAGCAGCGGCACGATGTAGCCCCAGCCTCGGGCGATGCGCGCGAACGGACCGCTGCCGCCGTGATGACCGCGCACCCGATGCGCGGCACGGATCACAGCGAGCTCGTGGCCGAAGCGCGGCACGAAGCGGAAGGCGGCGAGGGCTGTGTAGCCGATCCGGTAGGGCACGCGCAGCTGCTGCACGCTGGCGCGCACGAGGTCGGGGCCGGTGGTGGTGAGGCCGCCGACGAGCGCCAGGGCGACGATCGCACCGAGTCGGAGGGCGGTGGCGAAACCGATCTCAAGAGCGCCCCGGTACAGCGTCCACTCGCCGATCTGCAGCGCGGCATGGGTGTCGTCGACGAGCGACGCATCGACCCACAGCGAGAACCCGACGCCGATCGCGAGCATGCCGACCGGCAGCGCGACGAACAGCAGCGCGGCCGTGCGCCAGGTCACGCGGGAACCCGCGACGATCAGTGCGAGAGACAGCACCAGGAAGGCGGCGGGTGTGGCGAGGTCGCGCACGAAGATCAGCAGCACCATGGCCGGGGCGACTCCGGCGACCTTCGCCAGCGGGTTGAGCGCATAAAGGAACTGGCGCGGAGAGGATACCGAGACGGCGGCGTACGGGTCGAAGACGTGCGCGCTCATGCGATCGCCTGCCCCGCTTCGGCCAGCACGCGCTGCAGCGCCGGGAGCCGGAGCCCCGCCTCGACGAACGGCGCCTCATCGCGGAAGAGCTCGTCGGTGCGATCGGCGGCGTGCACTCGACCGTCCTTGAGGATGACGGTGTGCGACGTGTGCTCGGCGACGAGCTGGAGGTCGTGGGTCACGATGACGATCGTCGTTCCCTCAGCGCGCAGATCGCGCAGCAGCGCGAGGAGCTCGGAGGCCCGCGCGCGATCCTGACCGAAGGTCGGCTCGTCGAGCGCCAGCACCTGCGGACGGGTGATGAGGGCCGTGCCGACCGAGAGGCGTCGCTTCTCTCCGCCCGACAGCAGGAACGGGTGCACGTCGGCTTTGGCTTCGAGACCGAAGCGGGAGAGCATGGCATCGACGCGCTCGCGCGTCTCGGCATCCGGGGTGTGCCGCAGACGAAGCCCGTGGGCCAGCTCGTCGAACACCGTGTGGGCGATGAACTGGTGCTCGGGATTCTGGAACACGAACCCGATGCGGCTCGCGAGCTCACGCGGCGACGCCGAGCCGGGGTCGATGCCGTCGACCGTCACCTGGCGCTTCGGCGGCGGCACGACTCCGGCCAGGGCCTGCAGCAGGGTGGTCTTGCCTGCGCCGTTCGTGCCGATGATCGCGGTGAGGGTTCCCGGCTCGATGTCGAGATCGATGCCGTGCAGGATCTCGGTGCGGTGGCGGCGCACGGTGAGACCGCGGGCGCTGATGATCGGTGCGGTGTCGCCGGTGTCGCCGGTCTCGGTCGTCGAGCCGCGACCTGCGTCCGTCTGCAGGACCGTGGCACGAACGTCGGCCGAAACAGCGTCATCTGGTCCTGCATCCGTGCCTCGGTCCTGCAGACGGTTCGGGCGGGAGGCGGCGGACGAGGCCGCGCCCGGGCTCTGCAGGTGGTTCACCCGCGTCACGGTCAGCGCCGCGGCGAGCTCGGAGGGGGTGAGGGGGAGTTCGTCGAAGTGCGCCCCCGCATCCTGCATCCGCAGTGCAGCCAGAGTGGCACCCGGCAACCAGACCCCCATGGCCATGAGCTCGGGGGCGTGCGTGCGGATGATCTCGGCCGCCGGGCCGTCGAACGCCACGCGTCCGGCACGGTCGAGCACGATCGTGCGGGTGACGAAGCCCATCGCCGCGTCGAGGTTGTGCTCGACGAGCAGGATGGCCCGATCGCCGGCGGCGACCACATCGGTCAGTGCGGCATAGACATCGTCGATGCCCTGCGGGTCGAGGTTCGCGGTCGGCTCGTCGAGCACGATCAGGGGCGACCCCATGGCCAGTGCGCACGCGATCGCGAGGCGCTGACGCCCGCCGCCCGACAGCCGGTCGGGGTTCTCGTCCCGTCGCTCCCACAGGCCGACGCGACCGAGAGCGTCCGCCGTCCTGGCGTGCACCTCGTCGAGGGGGAGCAGCAGATTCTCGGGTCCGAACGCGACCTCGTCGTAGACGGTGCCGGTGACGATCTGCGCATCCGGGTCTTGGAAGACCATCGCGACGTGGGTGCTCAACGACGCGGTGTCGCCTTCGGCCGTGCTGACGCCGCCGGCGTGGACCGCGCCCGTCATGGTCGCCGGCACGGCATGCGGGACGAGCCCGTTGAGAGCGAGCGTGAGCGTCGACTTGCCCGAACCGGAAGGGCCGAGGAGCAGCACGACCTCACCGGTGCCGATGTCGAACGTGACGTCGTGGGGCGAGGGGCGCACCGCACCGGCGTGGGTGATCGAGAGGTCACGCACGCTGAGAAGGGGCGCGGATGAGCGCACGGCATAACCCCGGTTTCGGCGGATCGGTACCGTTCTAACTTAGCTGAGCCTTACCTGAATCGCCACGCGCCGGATCGGCCGCGATCGACGCTCAGCGCCGGGCCACGCCTGCCCGGCTCAGGGCGCCGCCGATCGCCAACCCCACGGCCGTCCAGGTGATGGGGCCGAGCACCGAGATCAGGAGATAGGCGATCTGCGCCCATGGCGGCAGCACGGCCAGGTGAGCGGCGAAGAACACCACGACCGCCACGATGACACCGATGACCCCGGCCGAGATGAAGAAGCGCCACGCCCCCCACGAGCGGTACCGCGTGAGTGCGGCGATGCCCTCCTGGATCGCGCCGAACAGCAGCGCGGTGCCGATGAAGCGCAGCGTCCAGGCCGGGTTGAAGGCGCTCGAGATGAGCGCGGCGATGACGTGCGTGACGAGCGCGACCAGGGGGCGGCGCAGCACCTCCTGGGCGATGATGCCCGGAAGGACGTGCGAGCCGAGGACGAGGCCGTAGAGGAATGCCGGGCCCGCGAGAACAGGGAGCGTGATCCAGCCGGCGATCCCTCCGAGGAGGCCCGTGGCGACGCCGATCGCGGCGCAGACCAGCAGCACGCGGGTCGTCAGGACGGGGGAGGATGCCACTCGTCCAGCCTACTGTCGACCATCGGCGACACGGCTGGCCGTTCGTCCAGGAATAATCCCCGACTCTGGTGTGTGGACGGAAGCCCGGCGTAGCTTGAACGGCGGTGCGGCAACGCAGTCGCACCGTGATCATCGGGAGAAGCGCATGGGTCGAACACCCCTCCGGATGGCAGCGGCCACAACCCTGGCAACGCTGTTCATCGCATCGACGGCAACCGCAGGCTACGCAAGCACGGAGGAGGTGAACCACCCCACTCCGGTCGAAGGCACGCCCGGTCACTACATCGTCGTGCTGAAGTCCGATCCACTCGCGAGCTACACCGGCGACGTCAACGGCCTCAAGGCGACGAAGCCGGCCGAGGGCGAGCAGCTCGAGAGGCAGTCGCAGGATTCGCAGCGCTATGTCGAGCATCTCGAGTCCGAGCAGCAGACGATAGCGCAAGAGGTCGGGGTCACCCCGGAGAACACCTACCAGGTGGTGCTCAACGGCTTCAGCGCCGAGCTGTCGGGAGAGCAGGTCGACAAGCTCCGTGCGTCGAAGGACGTCTACGGCGTCTACCCCGACTTCATCCGTCACCCCGACGCGCAGACCTCGACGGACTTCCTCGGTCTCGGCGACGACAAGAAGGGCCGCGGCGGCGTCTGGCAGCAGACCGGCGGTGTCGACAAGGCCGGCGAGGGCGTGGTCGTGGGTGTCATCGACACCGGCATCGCCCCCGAGCACCCGTCGTTCGAGGGCAAGAACCTCAAGAAGCAGCCCAAGAAGGACAAGCGCCACAAGGGGAATCAGCCGTACACCGACGGCACCTACGTCTACTTCGACAAGTCCGACGGCGGTCAGTTCCAGGGAACGATGGTCGAGGCCCAGGAATGGGACAAGGGCGACTACTCGACGAAGCTCATCGGCGCCCAGTACTTCTACACCGGCGCCGAGGCGGCAGGATTCGACTTCCAGTACGACTACCTCTCGCCGCGTGACGGCGACGGCCACGGTTCGCACACCGCGAGCACGGCGGCCGGCAACTTCGGTGTGAAGGCCTCGATCGAGGACGTCGACTTCGGCAGGATCTCGGGGGTCGCACCCGGTGCCAAGGTCGCGGCCTACAAGGCCTGCTACGTCGGACCCGACGAGGCGGTAACGACCGACGACATCTGTGCCGGCAGTGACCTGATCGCCGCGATCGACCAGGCCGTCGCCGACGGGGTCGACGTGATCAACTACTCGATCGGCGGTGGAGCGGCGTCGACCGTGCTCGCGCCGGAGGACATCGCGTTCTTCAACGCGGCCGCCGCGGGCGTCTTCGTGGCGACCAGCGCCGGCAACGACGGCCCCGACCCGGTCACGGCCGATCACGCGTCTCCGTGGTATACCACGGTCGCCGCCTCGACGATCCCCACGTGGGAGGGCACCGTGCAGTTCGACGGCTTCGCCCAGGCCGGTGCGTCGGTGAGCGTGCCCTTCGGCACGACGGTCACCGGACCGTCGATCTACGCGGGCGATGCGCCGGCTGCAGGTCAGGCCGCCGCCGATGCCGCGCTGTGCCTCCCCGGCACGCTCGATGTCGCGAAGGTCACCGGTCACATCGTGGTCTGCGACCGAGGCGGCAACGCTCGCGCCGAGAAGTCGCAGGTCGTGAAGGATGCCGGTGGCATGGGCGTCGTGCTCGTCAACGTGCCCGGTGCCGCCGACTCGCTCGACAACGACTTCCATGCCGTGCCGACCGTGCACCTCGCCTCGGTGCATCGCGCAGCGGTGCTCGCCTACGTGCAGGGCGGCGTCGACCGTCCGATCACGCTCGTGGGTGAGAACACGACCGGAGTGGTGACGCCCGTGCCGCAGATCGCCGGATTCTCGAGCCGCGGCCCGATGCTGGCAGACGGCAGCGACATCATGAAGCCCGACATCGCCGCCCCGGGTGTCGCGATCCTCGCGGCCACGCAGAACGCTCCCGGAGAGGCGCCGACGTTCGGCATCCTGTCCGGCACGTCGATGGCCTCTCCGCACATCGCCGGTCTCGCGGCGCTCTATCTCGGCGAGCGGCCGAACGCCAAGCCCGCCGAGATCAAGTCCGCGATGATGACCACCGCATACGACACGGTGAACCCCGACGGCTCTGCCAACAAGGACCCGTTCCAGCAGGGCGCGGGTCAGGTCGACCCGAAGCGCTACTTCAACCCGGGTCTGCTCTATCTGAACGACGTGCCCGACTGGGTGGCGTTCCTCGAGGGCAAGGGCCTGGCCGACTTCCCCGGCGAGCCGATCGACGGCAGCGACCTGAACGTCGCGTCGTTCTCGATCGGATCGCTCGCCAGCGCGCAGACGGTCACTCGCACGGTCACAGCGACGGAGAAGGGCACGTTCACGGCATCCGTCGATCTGCCCGGCGTGAACGTGACGGTGGAGCCGTCGACGCTGAAGTTCGACAAGCCGGGGCAGACCGCGACCTACACGGTCACGTTCGACAACCAGAGCGCACCGGTCGAGCAGTGGGCGACCGGATCGCTCACCTGGACGAGCAAGAAGAACACGGTGCGGTCGCCGATCGCGGTGTTCCCCGTCACGGCGGATGCTCCGGCCGAGGTCGAGGGCACGGGAGTCGACGGTTCGACCACGGTCGACATCACTCCCGGCGTCGACGGCGCTCTCGCGCTCGGGGTGTCGGGCCTCACGCCGTTCACGCTGCTGGAAGACCCGGACGGCCGGGTCGTCGGCCACTCGGGTGACGAGGCATCGGGAGACGCGAACAAGGACGTGTCGTGGATCGTCGACGTGCCGGAGGGCACGACGCTCTCGCGCTTCGACCTCGACTCGTCGGATGACACGGGCAGCGACCTCGACCTCACGGTCTATCGGGTCGTGAGCCCCGACGACCTGCGCTACTACGAGCGCTGGCAGTCGGCGACGGGGTCGGCCGACGAGCGGGTGACGCTTCCTGCACCGACGGCCGGCACCTACCTGGTGGTCGCGAACGTCTACTCGACCTCGGCGCCGATGACGTGGGACATGACCTACGCCAACGTGCAGCCCGAGGGTGAGGGGGCGTTCACGGCGACCCCGAACCCGATCGAGGCCGTGCGCGGCCAGGCGACGAGCTACGAGCTCAGCTGGACCGGCCTCACCGCCGGCACCCGCTATCTCGGACTCGTGCAATACGGTGAGTCCGCCGTGCGCACGATCGTGACGGTCGACGCGCAGTAGCAGTCACAGGCGACGCCCCGTGCTCTTCGGAGCGCGGGGCGTCGTCATGCGCTGTGGAGTCAGATCTTCCGACCGCGGGGCATGAGCCGCACGTCGGGCAGGGGAGGTGCGGGGATGCGCACGTCGTGCCCCTCGACGACGCCGAAGCGAGCGGATGCCGCCTCCCACTCGGTGCGCGCCTCGACGATCTCGTCGTGATCACGTCCGGCGAAGTTCCACCACATGACGATCTCGTCGGCGAACGGCTCGCCTCCGATGAGGAAGAGCAACGCACCCTGCACGCTCGTCACCTCGACGGCACCGCGCGAGTCGCCCAGGTAGAGCATCTCGTTCTGGGTCATCCCGTGCGTCGCCACGTCTGCATCTCCCTCGACGAGCATGAGGGCGTGCTCCCATTCGGGGCGCAGCGGCAGCCGGACGCGGGTGCCGGCCGGCACCACGATCTCGGCGCCGACGATGGGTGTGTGCACGGTGGCCGGTGAGGTGACGCCGGCGAACTCACCGAGAACCACGGTGGCCGTGGCCGACGAGCCTTCGTCGGCCCGAAGCGAGACCTGAGGGAGATCGGTGTGGCGCTCGAAGCCGCCCGCTCCCTGGCGTGCGCCGTCGGGCAGGACCACCCAGAACTGCAGGGCGTCGAGGGGGATGGGGTCATCGCCGATCGAGTACTCGGAGTGCGAGATGCCGTTGCCGGCGGTCATCAGGTTGAGCTGCCCGCGTCGCAGGTCGGCGTCGCTGCCGAGCGAGTCGCGGTGACGGATCTCTCCGACCAGCGGCCAGGTGACCGTCTGCAATCCGATGTGGGGGTGCGGCTCGACCCGCATGCGGGTGTCGGCCGGTCCGAACCGGTCGAGGAAGCACCAGGCCCCGATCGTCGGCAGGTTGCGGTGCGGCAGAACACGCAGCACATTCATGCCGCGCACCCCGCCGAGAGGCACCTCGCGCGGTTCGAGGACGATGCGACGTTCGCCGATCCGTGCTTCGCCGTGGACGTCATCGGATGGGGTCGCGATAACGGTCATCCGATTCTCCTTCGCTCAGGGGCGTCTGCGCACCGGCACTCCGGTGGACTCCTAGGCTCGCCCCATGATGTCTCGACGTTCTCCCATTATCCTGCTCGCCCTCGGCGCCTCGGCGGTGGTGCTGTCGGGTTGCGCCTCAGGCGGCGATGCCGGGTTCTGCGGCCCGCTCCATGACGAGCATGAGGCGGCGGCGGTCGCGTTCGTCGCGCTGGTCCCGGGGATGAACACGGAAGCGGACGTGCAGACGCGGCTCAGCCTCGTCGAGGAGCTCGAGCCGACCCCGGAGCTCGCCGATGACCTGACGGCCTGGACCGACTACCTCACGGTGGGTGCGGAATCGATCGATGACGATCCCACCGCGGTCATCGAGGCGTACGACGACAACGCCAAAGCATCAGGAGAAGCCCTGTTCGAGTACTACATGGGCACCTGTCTGCAGTAGTCGAGCCCTGGAGTCAGGTCATCCCCATCAGGCCATTCCCGCCAGGCCATTCGCCCAGGTCCGAATCCGGTCACGCCTCGGCCGGTGCGGTACCGGGGCGCTTCGGCCAGCGGATCTCGGCGCCGGCGATCTCGTGCGTCGTCAGGTACTTCGCGATGTACGGGCACAGCGGCACGATCGCATCGCCGGAGGCGGCGGCATCCGTCAGCGCCCTCTCGGCGAGGATGCCGGCGAGGCCCTGCCCCTGGAATGCGGGGTCGATCTCGGTGTGGATGAAGCGGATCGCGCCGGGGCGCAGATCGAACTCGGCGTAGCCGGCGAGCGTGCCGTCCGAGCGGATCTCGTAGCGGGATTCTGCGTCGTCGCGGGTGACGGTGATGTCGGTCATCGGGATCTCCTTCAGGCGTCTGCGTCCAACCTACGCCCGTGGAGTTGTGGAGGGGCGGGCCGAGGTCGGCGGGGGTCGTTACGCTGGAGGGATGCCGCAGACTCCCCGTGACCCGTACGAGGATCTGCCGTACGCAGACGAGCCCTGGGACGGCGCAGGATGGGAGCCCTCCGAGCCGCCGGAGCCCATGGACTGGGAGCCGCAGGGCGCCGGGTTCGAGCCTCCGCTCGACTGGGGTCCCGGTCCCGTGACGCCCGTGACGACGAAGGTCGGGCGGTCGGCGTCCCGCGCGACGGCATCCGCCGCAACGTCCTCTGCGGCATCCGCTCCCGCGGTGCGGCGTGCCACCCCCAGCCGCTATCCGTCGGCGGCCGAGGCGCTGCACACGGTGTTCGGCTACGACGAGTTCCGCGGCGACCAGGCCGCGATCGTCGATCAGGTCATCGGCGGCGGCGACGCGGTCGTGCTCATGCCGACCGGTGGCGGAAAGAGCGTCACCTATCAGGTTCCCGCTCTCGTGCGCGAGGGCACGGGTCTTGTGATCAGCCCGCTCATCGCCCTCATGCACGACCAGGTCGACGCCCTTCGGGCCAACGGCGTCAACGCCGCGTATCTCAACTCCACGCAGGGGATCGACGAGCGGCGCGAGGTCGAACGGGCGTACGTCGCCGGTGAGCTCGACCTCATCTACGTCGCCCCCGAGCGGCTGTCCTCGCCGCAGACCACGGCGCTGCTGCAACGAGGCACACTCAGCGTGATCGCGATCGACGAGGCGCACTGCGTGTCGCAGTGGGGCCACGACTTCCGCCCTGACTACCTCGCACTCGGCGACCTCGGCGAGCGGTTCCCCGGCGTTCCGCGCATGGCGCTCACGGCGACCGCCACCCGTGCGACGCACAAAGAGCTCACCGAGCGACTGAGGCTCGACACGGCGAAGCACTACGTCGCCAGCTTCGATCGGCCGAACATCCAATACCGCATCGTGCCCAAGGTCGATCCGCGCAAGCAGCTGGTCTCTTTCATCCGCGCGCAGCCGGAGGGCTCGGTGGGCATCGTCTATGCGCTGAGCCGCAAGTCGGTCGAGCAGACGGCGACGTATCTCGCGGCGCAGGGCTTCGACGCCCTGCCGTACCACGCGGGCCTTCCCGCCGAGGTGCGGGCGAAGAACCAGTCGCGGTTCCTGCGCGAAGACGGTGTGGTGATGGTCGCGACGATCGCCTTCGGCATGGGCATCGACAAGCCCGACGTGCGCTTCGTCGCCCACATCGACCTGCCGAAGTCCGTCGAGGGGTACTACCAGGAGACCGGGCGTGCGGGCCGCGACGGCGAACCGTCGATCGCGTGGATGGCCTACGGGCTCGGCGACGTGGTGCAGCAGCGGCGCATGATCGATCAGAGCCCGGGCGACCGTACCTTCAAGATGCGGATGGGACAGCACCTCGACGCGATGCTCGCGCTGTGCGAGACGGTCGAATGCCGTCGCCAGAACCTGCTCGGCTACTTCGGACAGGAATCCCAGCCCTGCGGCAACTGCGACACCTGCCTCGAGACGCCCGAGACCTTCGACGGGCTCGTCCCCGCGCAGAAGCTGCTCTCGACGATCGTGCGCCTCAAGCGCGAGCGCAACCAGTCGTTCGGCGCCGGTCACCTGATCGACATCCTGCGCGGGGCCTCGACCGAGCGCATCCGCCAGCAGGGCCACGAGAAGCTCGCGACCTACGGCATCGGCGCCGACCTCTCGGATCAGGACTGGCGCAGCGTCGTCCGTCAGCTGCTCGCGCGCGGCATCATCGTGGCGCAGGGCGACTACGGCACGCTCGCCCCCGGCGAGCAGGCGGTCGGCGTGTTGAAGGGCGAGACCCCTGTGCCGCTGCGCAAGGACACGATCGGGCGACCGGCGTCCTCACCGCGGGTCCGCAAGGCGAGTGCGGCGGATGCTCTCGACGCCGGCGACCGTCCGCTGTTCGAGGCGCTGCGCGCGTGGCGTGCCGAGACCGCACGGGAGCAGGGGGTTCCCGCCTACATCGTCTTCGGCGATGCCACGCTGCGCGCTCTGGCCGAGCACCGGCCGGCCTCGCTCGCCGACCTCGACGGCATCACCGGCATCGGCGCCAAGAAGCGCGACGCCTACGGCGAGGGCGTGCTCGCGGTGATCGCCGCGGCCTGACGCCGTCTGAGGCCTCCGGCAGGACGTCGCACGCGTCAGCGCAGCGGAAGAACGTCGTCGAGATGGGCGCGCAGGTGGGCGGTGATGTCGACCGCGTCCCTGTCGTACAGCCATTGATACTGCAGCCCGTCCCACATCGCGACGAGCCAGACGGCCTCGTGCTCGGGGTCGCGATGCTCCGACAGGTCCCCGTCGACCTGCGCGAGCCGGAAGAGCTCGGCGAAGTAGCCGATGACCTCCTCGAAGCGCTCGGCGAAGTAGTCGTGGGCGGGGTGCGTCGCGGGAACGGCCTCGCACGACAGCACCGCATACACCTCGATCAGGCCCGGCTCGTCGAGTGCGCTGACGCGCGCGCCGGTGGGGAGATCGCGCAGTGCGGCCCCGGCGCGTTCGGGATGCTCGTCCTCGCTGCGCTCCTGAATGGCGCGGTCGCGCTCGGTGAGCACGGCGCTCAGCAGCAGCTCCTTCGAGGGGTAGTGGTGCAGGAGCGTCGACTTCGACACCCCGACAGCCTTGGCGATGTCGCTGAGACTCGTGTCGCCGTATCCTCCCCGCGAGAACAGATGCATCGCGTCCGCGAGGATCTGCGCCCGACGGCGTCGACCGACTGCATAACCGGGCTCGTTGTCGCCAGCGCCCTCGACGAGCGCCGCCGACATGGCGGGCAACGGACCCGCGGCCACGTCTGCGGGTGCGGGCTGGGCAGGGTCGCGCCAACCGACGGGCAGCGCCCACAGCGATTCGCGCTCCTCGAGCATCTGCACGACATCGACGCGGTCGGGAAGGTACTGCGAGATCAGCTGCAGCCCGTCCCAGCCGGCCATGTGACGGGTGGTCTCGTCTGACACATCTCTGCCGGCGTCGATGGTACCGTGCAGCGCCGCGTCCTCGAGCACCTCCGAGCTCAGCTCACGCAGACGGGCGTATCGCTGTCGCATCCGCTCGTGGGCCGGATGCTCGGGGGCCGACGCCTCGCCCGTGAGTGCGGCGAAGAGCTCCAGGTAACCCGGGGTGCGCGCGTTGCGCCGTGCAACGTCGGCGAAGATCAGCTCGCCCGAGTCCGATGCCGCCCCGACCAGATCGAACGCCCTCTCGTTCTCCTCCTCGAATCCGGCGACGACTTCGGCGAGCAGGTCGTCCTTCGAGGCGAAGTGGCCGAGGAGGCCGGGGTGGCTCACGGATGCCGCGGCGGCGATGTCGCGCAGGGACGTCGAGCGGTACCCGTTCGAGATGAACAACTCGCGGGCGGCGTCCACGATCCGCTGGCGCGTGGCCGCGGCGCGCGCCTGACGCGAGCCTGTCGTCGTCGCTGTCGTCATCGCTCCCCCTTCCCCCTCATTCTCTCTCATTACCAGTCGGTAGACATTCACTTACCAAACGGTCGAGATTCGTGTATCGTCTTCCTCACGTCCGGTCGCAGATGACCGACGAACCTTGCCCGAAAGGATCCCCCGTGACAGAGCTGTCATCGGCCGCGACTGCGGCTGCCGTCGGTACCACCGGCTTCAAAGTCCCCGGCACCACGCCGCTGAAGACGCCCCGCGGATATACGCCCGGACTCGCCGCCGTGAACTTCGGCGTCTACCTGGCGCTTCTCACCCCCGTGATGGTGTCGATGGCGTTCAAGATCCAGCGCCTCGACCCCACGAACACCGAGGCGAGCCTCGGCCTCGTGATGGGAGTCGGCGCTGCATTCGCGCTCATCGCGAACCCGCTGGTGGGGCGTCTCTCCGACCGCACGACCTCGAAGTGGGGCATGCGCCGCCCCTGGATCCTCGGCGGAGCGATCGTCGGTCTCGGCGGCTTCGCGATCATCGGCGCCGCGACCTCGGTGCTCGTCGTGCTGCTGGCCTGGTGCCTCGTGCAGGCGTCGATGAACGCGGTGCTCGCTGCAGCCAATGCCACGCTGCCCGACCAGGTGCCGGTCTCGAGCCGCGGCAAGGTCTCGGGCATCATCGGCATCACGACACCCATCGGCATCCTCGCCGGCAGCTTCATCGTGAACTTCCTCCCCGGTGACTTCGAGCGGTTCTTCGTCCCCGGTGCGATCGCGCTGATCCTGGTCGTCGTGTTCGTGCTCACGCTGAAGGATCGTCGACTCACCGAGAAGCCGGCCACACGCTTCACTGTTGGCACGTTCTTCGGCTCGTTCGTTTTCAACCCCCGCAAGCACCCGGACTTCGGCTGGACCTGGCTGACCAAGTTCTTCGTCATGTTCGGCTACGCGGGCATCGCCACCTTCCTTCCCCTGTACCTCGTCAACAAGTTCGAGCTCGACGAGCAGGGGGCGGTCGGCACGATCCTCATCGCGAACCTCGCGTCGATGGCGGCGATGGCCATCTCCGCCCCGCTCGGAGGGTTCCTGTCCGACAGGATCGGCAAGCGGCGACCGTTCGTCGCGATCGCCGGAGTGATCATGGTCGTCGGCCTCGTGATCCTGGCCCTGGCACCCTCGATCCCGGTCGTGATCGTCGCGCAGGCCATCATCGGCCTGGGTGCCGGCTCGTTCCTGTCGGTCGACCTCGCCCTCGCCACCGAGGTGCTGCCGAATCCCGACGATGTCGCCAAGGACCTCGGCGTGCTGAACATCGCGAACGCTCTTCCGCAGTCGATCGCTCCCGCCATCGCGCCGAGCATCATCGCACTCGGGGCGGCGACCCCGCTCGGCGGATACACCACCTGGTACCTGTTCGGGGCGCTCGTCGCGCTCGCCGGCGCCGTTCTCGTCTACCGCATCAAGGGAGTCAAGTGACCATGACGAACACCGATGTCATCACCGCGCGACCATGGCTCGACACGAGTCTGGCGATCGATGAGCGCGTGCAGCTGCTCCTCGATGAGATGACCATCGTGGAGAAGGCCGGGCTGTTCTTCCACACGATGATCGCGATCGGCGACCTCGACGAGGCGAACCCGATCTTCGGCACCCCGAGCGCGCGCGAGTTCGTCGAGGTCAAGAACATGACGCACTTCAATCTGCTGGGTGCCGCGCCCACCGGGCGCGAGATCGCGGCGTGGCAGAACGAGCTGCAGCGGCTCGCCGCCTCGACGAGACTCGGCATCCCGGTCACTCTGTCGACCGACCCGCGGCATTCGTTCAGCGAGAACCCCGGGGCATCGATCCTCGCAGGGCCGTTCTCGCAGTGGCCGGAGACACTCGGTCTCGCAGCCACTCGAGACCCTGAGCTGGTGGAGCGTTTCGCTGATATCGCTCGACAGGAATATACGGCCGTCGGTCTGCGTGTGGCGCTCCATCCGCAGGTCGATCTCGCCACCGAACCACGGTGGGCACGGCAGACCGCGACCTTCGGGGAGGACCCTGAACTGACAGGCATTCTCGGAGCGGCATATATCCGTGGATTCCAAGGCGACTCCTTCGGCCCCGGATCCGTGTCGACGATGACGAAGCACTTCCCGGGAGGAGGGCCGCAACTCGACGGGGAGGATCCGCATTTCCCCTACGGCCGTGAGCAGGTCTACCCGGGCGACGAGTTCGAGCTGCACCTCAAGCCCTTCGAAGACGCCCTCGCCGCGGGCACCCGACAGATGATGCCGTACTACGGCATGCCCGTGGGAACCGAATACGAAGAGGTCGGCTTCGGCTTCAACAGATCGGTCATCACGGGCCTGCTGCGCGAGCGCTTCGGGTTCGACGGGGTCGTGTGCACCGACTGGGGACTGATCAACGACGCCGAGATCTTCGGGCAGCCGTTCCCCGCTCGGGCGTGGGGCGTCGAAGACCTGACGCCGCGCGAGCGCATGCTCAAGGTGCTGGATGCCGGCGTCGATCAGTTCGGCGGCGAGGACTGCCCGGAGCTGCTGCTCGAGCTCCTCGCCGACGGCTCTGTCTCGGAGGAGAGACTCGATGTCTCGGCACGACGGATCCTGCGGGAGAAGTTCGAGCTCGGGCTCTTCGAGGATCCGTTCGTCGACGAGGACGCGGCCGATGAGATCGTCGGCCGCGCCGAGTTCCGTGCCGCCGGAGAGGCGGCTCAACGAGCGTCCGTCACCGTGCTGACGAACGACGGCGCGCTGCCGTTCGCCACCGGGCTCAAGCTCTACGTCGAAGGGATCGACGCCGAGGTCGCGGCGGCCTACGGCGAGGTCGTCGCGACGCCGGACGAGGCCGATCTCGCGGTCATCCGCCTGCAGGCCCCGTTCGAGCAGCGCGACACCATCTTCGAGAACTTCTTCCACGCGGGCTCGCTCGAGTTCCCCGACGAGGTGCTCGATCACGTGCGTGCGATCGCGGGTGCCGTGCCGACCGTGGTCGACGTGCTCGCCGATCGTCCGCCGATCCTCCAGCCGATCACGGATGCCGCGGCTGCCGTCACCGTCAACTGGGGCGTCTCCGCGGCCGCGCTGCTCGACGTGCTGAGTGGCGTCGCCGGCGCGCAGGGCAGGCTGCCGTTCGACCTGCCGAGGTCGATGGCGGCGGTCGTCGCCTCGCGTCCGGACGTGCCCTTCGACACCGCAGATCCGCTCTTCCGATTCGGTCACGGGCTCACGCTCTAGCACTCGCCCGCCCCTCTGAGACCGCCCCGCAGGCATCGACCTGCGGGGCGGTCTTCGTCGTTCCGAGGGCTCGCGGCTGCATGCTGTCGGGATGGCCTTTCGTCCGTCGAAACGTGAGGGGCGCGATCAACCTGCCGATCGGTTGCGTTCACTCGAGCGCGGCGAGAAGCAGACGGCGGTCGGCACCGGGTTCAAGCCCGGCGAGTCCGTCACCGGAGTGATGACCTCCGAGCCGATCGCACTGGGGACCAAGGTCGCCGATGCGCAGGGCACGGTCACCTTCACCTGGACCATCCCGTCCGGCACCGACCTCGGAACCCATGCAGTGACCCTGACCGGAGCGACCTCCGGCAGCGTCTCGGCCTCGTTCCAGGTCGTGGCGTCCGGCCTCGCCACCACCGGTGGCGAGATCCAGGGTGGGTGGATCGCGCTGGCGGCGCTGCTGCTGATGCTCGGGCTCGGGATGACGAGGGTCGCGCGTTCCCGACGGCCGCTCGCCCAGACGGAGTAACGCAGTGCAGGAACGCTGAGAGGTCGGGGGCCGTCGCTGCGGCGGCCCCGACCTGCAGCGGTGAGAAGGATGTGGATGAGCACGATGACTGAGACCTCACCGGAAGTGCAGGATGCGGCGACTGCCGTGGCCGCCCCGCGACCGCGCCCGACCTGGTGGGTGAAGCTCATCGCATTCGCCGCCTGTCTGCTGACCCTGTGGCATGTGGGTGCGTCGTTCCTCTGGATCGCACCGTATTCGGCACTGCGAGAGATCCCCACTCAGGAGGTACTCGCCGGCTACATGCTGCCCATGTTCGGTCAGTCGTGGAGCGTCTTCGCTCCCGAGCCGATCAACGGCGACTACCACTTCAACGTCCGGGCCGTCATAGAGAAGGACGGCCAGGAGATCGAGACCGGATGGGTGAGCGCCACCGACGTCGAGCTCTCGATGATCCGCTACAACCTGTTCCCGCCTCGCGCCGGCATCCAGTCGAGTGAGGTCGCGAGCGGTCAGATGAACGCGTTCAACAAGCTGGACGACGATCAGAAGGCCGTCGTGGGACTCGACTTCACCGAGGAGGGCTGGGAGGAGTGGATGGTGCGCTCCTTCGATGAGCTCGAGGGCGAGAAGCCGTCGACCGAGGCGTACATGGCCGAGGAGCACCTGTCGACCGCCTATGCCACTCAGGTGGCCTATGCGATCTGGGGTGCCGATGCAGTCGTCCAGGTCCAGTACCGCGTGAGCCGCCAGAACGTCGTCCCCTATGCCGACCGCAACGATCCGAGCGCGCAGCGCCCCGATCCCACGTTCTCGACCACCGGGTGGCGGCTGCCTATAGAAGAGGAAGGGCAGAGTCGCGAGAACTTCGCCGACACCTTCCGCGCCCAGTTCGAGAGGATCCAGCCGTGAGCGCGCCGATCAGGACCGCGCCCAAGCGAGACGCGAAGAAGAAGAAGGATGCCGGGTCTCAGACCTCCCGCTCGACGGTGACAGCGCCGGCGCCGGCATCCGCCCCTCCGGCGCCTGCTCCGTCGGTCTCGCCTGCTCCTTCTCCCTCTGCGACACCACAGCCGCAGCTGCAGCCGCCCCGTTCCTTCGTGACGCGTCTGCTGAGCTTCGTCTCGTCGATGATCGGCGGGCTGTGGTCGATGGTCCTCTCGGCGATCGACCGGATCTCTGCGTTCGTGGGGGACTGGCTCTTCAACGGCAAGAAGGCCCTCTACGGCCTGGCGGTCACCCGCATCCTCTTCGGCATCACGGCGATCGGCCTGCTCGCATCGAACTTCGGCACACGTCTCTATACGTTCGGCTCGGGGTCGGCGTGGAACGGCGAGCTCGCCGAACCCGTCAGCGAGTTCCCGAAGATCTGAATCTTCAGCGCGTTCCATGCGGCGATGGGCAATGACGTCCTCTATACCGCTCTCTATCTGCTGCTCGGCGTGCTGGCCGTTCTGTTCGTGCTGGGCTGGCGCTTCCGGATCGTCCTGCCGGTGTTCTTCTGCCTCTGGGTGGGGTTCATCGAAGCCAACGACATGGTGGGCGACCAGGGCGACAACATGTTCCGCATCGCCCTGCTGCTGATGTTCTTCGCAGACCCCGCCGCTCGGTGGTCGCTCGACGCCAGACGTCGTGCGAAGAACGGCGAGTGGTTCGCTCCGGGGAGCCAGCCGGCTCTTCTGGGCACCGTCTTCCACAATCTGGCCCTCGTGGCGCTCACCGCCCAGGTGTGCTTCGTCTACGCCTCCGGCGCTCTGTACAAAGCCGGCGGTGCGCCCTGGGAAGAGGGCTACGCGGTGTACAACCCGCTGCAGACCGCCCGGTTCGGCACGTGGCCGGTTCTGAGCGACCTCGTCACGACGTGGGGGCCGATGGTCGTCGCCGCGACCTGGGGATCGATCATCCTGCAGGTGGCGTTCCCACTGATGCTGCTCACGCGGCCGACGCGTCTCATCGGCCTCGTCGGCATCCTCTCGTTCCACATCGGCATCGGCGTGCTGATGGGATTGCCCTGGTTCTCGCTCACGATGATCGCGATCGACTCGATCTTCATCCGTGATCGGACCTGGGCGCGTCTGAGCTCCGGCACGAGACGGCGGTGGGAGCAGGCGCAGACGGCCCCGCCCCGGCCGTCGGGCGTGGAGGCCTGAGGTCGCGGTCTCGCGCGGACTGTGGTCTGACGACAATCCGTCGGGGCGATGTGCCCGCAGGCAGTTGGAGGATGCGTACACAGCAGTTCGCTCCTGGTTGTGGCACACCTACCATGGGCGTATCACTACTTCCCTCTGAGAGGAACGCTCATGGTCGACGCCGCCGTCCGTCCGAAGACGACTCGCCCCCACACCGACAACGCAGACGCGAACCTGCGGATCGACGTCGCTCGGGTCACCGACCTGCTGATGGGCACGTGGGCCGACACCCGCCGCGAGGCGCGCGAGATGATCAAGGACTCGGCGTTCTGGCGCAAGGACGAACTGGGCAAGGACGAGCACCGCGAGCGCGTGCTCAGCCAGCTGCACCTGCTCGTCGACAACAAGGCCGTGCACCGCGCGTTCCCGAAGTCGCTGGGCGGCGAAGAGAACAACGGCGGGAACATCGCCGGCTTCGAGGAGCTCGTCGTCGCCGATCCGAGCCTGCAAATCAAATCGGGTGTGCAATGGGGGCTGTTCGGCTCAGCGATCCTGCAGCTGGGCACGACCGAGCACCACGAGAAGTGGCTGCCGGGAGTCATGGATCTCTCGATCCCCGGCGCCTTCGCGATGACCGAGATCGGGCACGGGTCAGACGTCGCCGCAGTCGGCACGACCGCGACGTACGACCCCGCGACGGAGGAGTTCGTCATCAACACGCCGTTTCGCGGCGCGACGAAGGAGTACCTCGGCAACGCCGCACTGCACGGCGTCGCGGCGACGGTGTTCGCCCAGCTGATCACGAACGGCGTCAACCACGGGGTGCACTGCTTCTACGTGCCGCTGCGCGGCGATGACGGCATCGACCTGCCGGGCATCGGACGAGAGGACGACGGGCTCAAGGGCGGACTGAACGGCATCGACAACGGCCGTCTGAGCTTCGACCACGTGCGCGTTCCCCGCACCAACCTGCTCAACAAGTACGGCGACGTCGCGGTCGACGGCACGTACTCGAGCGCGATCGACAGCCCCGGCCGTCGCTTCTTCACGATGCTCGGCACGCTCGTGCAGGGTCGGGTCTCGCTCGACGGCGCGGCCTGCTGGGCATCCGCTCTGGGGCTCAAGATCGCGATCACATATGCCACGCAGCGCCGTCAGTTCGACGGGGCAGACGGGCAGGAGGTCGTGCTCCTCGACTACGGCAAGCACCAGCGACGCCTCTTCCCGCGGCTTGCGACGACGTATGCGCAGATCTTCGCGCACGACGAGTTCCTGCAGAAGTTCGACGGGGTGTTCTCGGGTCGCACCGACACCCCCGACGACCGCGAGGATCTCGAGACCCTGGCCGCTGCACTCAAGCCGCTGTCGACCTGGCACGCGCTCGACACACTGCAGGAGGCGCGCGAGGCCTGCGGCGGCGCCGGCTTCATGTTCGAGAACCGCCTCGTGGGTCTTCGGGCCGACCTCGACATCTACGTCACGTTCGAAGGCGACAACAACGTGCTGCTTCAGCTCGTCGGCAAGCGGCTGCTGACCGACTACGCCAAGCAGTTCACCGGCAAGGATGCTGCGGCTCTGGCCAAGTTCGCCGTCGGGATGACCGCGGGCAAGCTCTTCCACGGTGCCGGCCTGCGTCAGTTCGGCCAGTCGGTCGTCGACCTCGGGCAGGTCTCGCGTTCCGTCGAGAACGGCCTGCGCGAAGAGCAGCAGCACCTGCTGCTCGCCGAGCGCGTGCAGCAGATGGTCGCCGACATCGCCGGTCGTCTGCGCCCTGCGGGCAAGGACAAGGTGCTCGGCGCGAAGCTGTTCAACGAGAACCAGGCCGAGCTGATCGAGGCGGCCCGCGCACACGGCGAGCTGCTGCAGTGGGAGGCGTTCACCGATGCCGTCCACCGAGTCGATGACGCTGACACGAAGAAGGTCCTCACCTGGCTGCGCGACCTCTTCGGCCTGCAGCTCATCGAGAAGCACCTCGCGTGGCACCTCATCAACGGACGTCTCTCGACGCAGCGCGCCGCTGCGGTCTCGCGGTACATCGACCGTCTGTGCGCCCGGCTTCGCCCGTACGCCCTCGACCTGGTCGATGCGTTCGCATACGAGCCCGAGCACGTCCGAGCGCCCATCGCGTCCGGTGCAGAGCGAGAGCGCCAGGACGAGGCCCGCGAGTACTACGCGGCGCTCGCAGCATCCGGCGATGCACCTGTGCTGGAGAAGACGCTGAAGAAGAACGCCAAGCGCTGACGCGGCTTTCGCAGAGCTCGGAACCGGCCGGAATCGTGGGATTCCGGCCGGTTCCTTTCTGTCGGAGCCGCCGTCGCGCGGCGGCTCGGTGAGTCACGGGCCGGGCTGCGGCGGGTACGGCGCAGCGGGCGGCTGCTGACCGGGGACCGGCGGGTACGGATGCTGCATCGGCGCTGGTGGGTACTGCGTCTGTGGATATTGCGCGTGTGGGTATTGCGCGTGCACCGTGGTGTCGGGTGTCGTCGCTCCGGGCGCTCCGGGCGCTCCGGCCGATCGCGCGTGAGCGACGACGCGCAGCAGCACCACTGTGAAGGTCAGATAGATGAGTCCGGCCGCGGCTCCTCCGCCGTAGAGAAGAAGGCTCGGTGCGACGGTGTTCATGCCTCGCGGCAGCTCGAAGAGCGCAGGCATCACGGCATCGCGGGCCACGACGAGCAGGATGCTGCCGACGAGGAGCACGAGGGCGGGAACGACGAGTGCGAATCGCGACCAGCGGGTCACGGTGATACCGGCGATGACGAGCAGAGCCCCGGCGACGACTGCGAAGCCTGGCCCGGGGCGCACGTCGAACTCGAACCGCTGCAGGGCGAACAGCGTACCCTCGGCGATTCCCCAGGTGATCGACCAGGCGCCCGCAGCGAGCAGCAGTGGGGCGACGATCAGGCCGACCACGCCGAGCGCGGCACCCTTCGGTCGAGGATCCCGGCGGACGAGGGCGAGCACCAGGCCCATCGCCCCGAGCGCGGCGAGCACCACGAGAGGGAGGCCGTATACGAAGCCGTCGACCCACTCCCTGGGTGCGATGCCGTAGAGCCATGACAGGGTCACGGGAAAGACGGCGACGATCAGCGGCACGATGCTGAGGATGCCGATGGCGATCAGGCCGGCTGAACTCCACACGCCGGTGAGCACGACGAGGATGAGCAGCGCGAGACCGAGGATCTGCAGCAGCACAGGTCCGGTCAGCGACGCGAGGTCGCCGTCGCTGGCGTACGCGAAGAACGTGAGGATCATGGTCTGTCCGCCGACAGACAGCAGGATCAGGGCGATGGGAGTGAGCACGAGAGCGATCACGCTGGTGATCAGTCGGGCGGTCAAGGTCGAGCGGTGCATGGGACTTCCCCTCCGGAGTCGTAGCCCCAACGTATCGATCACACAGGGGTGGCGCACAGGGGTGGCGCACAGGGCGCCGCGAGTAGTGTCGATCTGGCCCACCCGACCCGACCCGAGGAGTCCGAGATGACCCGTGTCAACGCCTACGCCGCACCCAGCGAAGCCGCACCGCTCGAGAAGACCGTCATCGAGCGCCGCGAACTCGGCCCGAACGACATCCTGATCGACATCGCATTCGCCGGAATCTGCCACTCCGACATCCACACCGTGCGCGGTGACTGGGGTCCGCAGAGCTACCCGCTCGCACCGGGCCACGAGATCGCCGGCACCGTCGCCGCCATCGGGGCCGACGTCACGAAGCACTCCGTGGGAGACCGCGTCGGGGTCGGATGTCTCGTGAACTCGTGCGGAGAGTGCCGCAACTGCCAGCGCGGTGACGAGCAGTTCTGCTCCAACGGCGCTGTCTTCACCTACGGCAGCGTCGATCGCGACGGGACCATCACGCAGGGCGGATACTCCGAGCAGGTCGTCGTGACCGAGTCGTTCGCCGTGCGCATCCCCGACGCCCTCGAGCTCGACGTCGCCGCACCCCTTCTCTGCGCGGGGATCACCACGTACTCCCCGTTGCGGCACTGGAACGTCGGCCCTGGCACGCGGGTGGCGGTCGTCGGGCTCGGCGGACTCGGCCACATGGGCGTGCAGATCGCCCACGCGCTCGGCGCCGAGGTGACCGTGCTCTCGCAGACCCTCAGCAAGAAGGACGACGGGCTTCGCCTCGGGGCAGACCACTACTACGCGACGAGCGATCCCGACACGTTCCGCTCGCTGCGCGGATCGTTCGACGTCATCCTCAACACCGTCAGTGCCGTCGTCGACCTCCGTGCCTACCTCGGTCTGCTGGATGTGGGTGGGTCGATGGTCTGCGTCGGAGCCCCCGCAGAACCGCTCTCGGTCAACGTCTCGTCATTGATCGGCGGACGGCGCTCGCTCGCCGGATCGAACATCGGCGGCATCGCTGAGACCCAGGAGATGCTCGACTTCTGCGCCGAGCACGGCATCGCCTCCGAGATCGAGGTCATCTCGGCCGCGCAGATCAACGAGGCTTACGAGCGCGTGCTCGCCTCTGATGTGCGCTACCGCTTCGTGATCGACGCCGCCACCTTCGCGGACTGACGGTCGGAGAGAAGCCCCGGGGTGTCACACCCCGGGGCTTCTCGCTGTCTCCGGGTGTTTTTCCGGGGCGTTCTCCCCGGGGTTTTCTTCTCTGCGGGTCTCCATCCCGCGGGTGCGTTCTCCGAGGGTGTTGTTCCCGGGTTCTCTTATACCGCGTTCTCTGTTCTCGTTCTCTGTTCTCGTCTCTGTTCTCGTTCTCTGTTCTCGTTCTCTGTTCTCGTCTCTGTTCTCGTTCTCTGTTCTCGTTCTCTGTTCTCGTCTCTGTTCTCGTTCTCTGTTCTCGTTCTCTGTTCTCGTTCTCTGTTCTCGTTCTCTGTTCTCGTCTCTGTTCTCCTTCTCTGTTGTCCTTCTCTGTTGTCCTTCTCTGTTCTTCTTCTTCTTCTTCTTCCTCTTCTTCTCCGTCTTCTCTCTTCTCCGTCTTCTCTTCTCTCTCCTCCGTCTTCTCTTTTCCTTCTGTCGTCTCTGCTCCTCTGCTCTCCTCTCCACGTCGTCAGGGCGCTCTCACCCTCTTGAGGTCCGTCCTCGCCGGGTGTTCGCTTCCTGCCCGGCGCTCTCCTCGTCGTCGGAGTGCCCTCTTCCTCCGGGTGCTCTCCCTTCGAGTCGTGTCTCCGTGTCCATTTCCATGTGTCTCTCCCTCGCCGTTCTTTCTCGCTCTCCCGACGCTCCCGTGGCTGTGGTGTGCGCGGCATCGGTGCGCTGTATTGAGAGATTGGAATATGGCGTTGATCTGGGGTAAAAGCGGGCCGTTGCGGGTCTCGAATGTCGGTGGTCCCCGGTTGACTGGGGGGTATGAACAGCACTGCGGAGCTTCTGGATCGGGTCGTCGCCGACCTCGATGCGGTGCTGTCCGATGATGCGCTGGCGGGGTTGTCGGATGCGGACCGGGTCGCGGTGTTGCAGGGGGCGGGGGCCGTGTTCCGGCGTGCCGAGGCGGTGATCGTGGAGACGATCGCGACGGGGGATCCGGGCGACTTTCCGCATTCGGCGGGCTGCCGGGGGCTGAATGAGCTGTTGCAGCGGACGGTGGGTGTGGATGTGCGGGGTGCGACCCGGGTCGACAGGGTGGTCGATCTGGTGCGGCGGCCGATGAGTCTGGCGGGGGAGAGGATGCCGGCGCGGTGGGCGGAGATGCGACTGGCGCTGTTGGACGGGGTAGTCGGGGTCGCGGGGTTTCTGGCGGCAACGGCGCCGATCGAGAAGGTCTGGGATCGGCTCACGGTCGATCAGCGGTTGGCGGCGGATGTCGCGTTGGCGGGGTGCGCCCGCGGTCACGGCCTCGAGGCGGATACGGATACGGATGCGGATGTCGATGAGGTCCCGGATGCGGATGACGACACGGCGGGTCCGTCGCCGACGGCGCAGGATCTGAAGGCTCTGGCGGAGGATCTCGCGTCGATGTTCGATCCGGATGGTGAGGAACCGAAAGACGAGGATGCGCGGCGTCGTCGGGGGATCACGATCGGCCGGGTGAAAGATGGCATGCATGCGATCCGTGGCTACCTGACCCCGGACGCCGCGGCCCAGTTGCAGCTCATCCTGGACGCGATCCTCAACCCCAAGGGCGACGGGCCGCCGATGCCGGGGGTGTTCTTCGCCCCGACCGGGGGCACCGATGCCGACACCGATTCTTGGGACACCGACTCTTCTCCTGCTGGTGCTGGTGCTGGTGCCGGTTCTGGCGTCGACGCTGACGCCGAGAGGGGGCGCGATCCGGAGGAGACCGATCCGTTCAACTCCGACCCGCGGTCTGTGCTCGACGACCGCACCGCGGCTCAGAAACGCCACGACGCCCTGACCGCAGCTCTCGGGATCGCGGCCCGGCACAAGGACATGCCCACCCTCGGCGGGGCATCACCGGTCGTCGTCGTCACCGTCGACGCCAACGACCTCGCCCACCACGCCACTCAGGCCACCGGCGCTGCCTTCGGAGGCGCTGCCACCGGTGCTGCCTTCGGAGGCGCTGCCACCGGTGCTGCCTTCGGAGGTGCCGCCTTCAGAGGCGCTACCTTCGGAGGTGCCGGCGCTGCGGCCGGGGCGCGCGGCAATGGTGGGTGGGCGACGATCCCCGGATCCGGTGCTCATGTTCCCGTCTCCGTCGCGGCGCAGGTCGCGTGCAGCGGAGCGATTCAGCGCGTGCTCATGGACGAGGGGCGGATCATCGGGATCACGACCACGGATCGGATCTTCACCGTGCATCAACGGCGGGCGATCATCGCCCGCGATAAAGAGTGCCTGATCCCCGGATGCCACGTCCCCGCCTCATGGTGCGAGATCCACCACGTCACCGAGCACGCCAGGGGCGGCCCCACGCACACCGATAACGGTGTGCCGTTGTGCTGGTGGCACCACCGCTCCCTCGGCACCTCGGGGTGGGAGATCCGCATGAACGACGGCCTCCCGCAAGTGCGCGGACCGGCATGGTGGGATCCCGCCCAGCAGTGGCGCACCCCACGACTCAGCCTGCCGTCACCCGCTCGAGTGCGCCGCACCTCACTTCGCATCTGAGCGCGTTTCGCTCGATGAACTTCGAGTAGAAGCGGTAGAACACGAGCCCGGAACCCATCGGTTGACGCGCGCCGTCACGTGACACCCTCCCTCGCGTGACACCCTCCCTCGCGTGACACTCATCATCACGTGGCTGTCACCACTGCGTGGCACCCAATACCGAGCACCGAGCACCGAACACCGAACACCGAGCACCGAACACCGAGCACTGATCGCCGCACAGCGACCACTGGTTGTCGGCTCTCCACATTCGTATCTGACGTCACAAGGTGTCCTAGAGCCGAGCCCGGCGGGTTGGCTGGTGACTGTCACAGCGCATCCGGCACGATCCCCCCCACCGGTGTTCGGCACCATGAGAAAGGCAAGACCATGCCCACGGGCTCCCTCGAGGAACAGCTGAGGCCGCAGCTTCTCAGCGGTCTCGCCTACGAGCGACTGCTCGCCGAGATCGTGAGCGGCCGTCTTCCTCCCGGGCAGCGGCTGCGTCTCGACCTGCTCGCCCATGCCTGGGCTGTGTCGCGCACCCCGGTGCGCGAGGCTCTGCAGAGACTGGTCGACATGCGATTCGTGCAGGTGTCGCCGAGCGCAGGGACCCGCGTCGCAGAATGGTCGTCCGTCGACATGGTCGAGCGCGCTCACGTCGTCGGTCGCCTGATCGTCGAGAAGACGTGCAGCGGCCCGCCCGTGCCGATGCGCGAACAGGCTCCTCGGTTCGCCGAAGGCGCCTGTGAACTGCTCGGATACCTCGAACTCGCCGAACACCTCATCTCGCGGGAACTCGGCCGCCTCGGCACGAGGATCGTCCGCGATCACATCGACCCCCTCCGGCTGTTCGTGGACTCGCAGACCGCGAGTCGTCACGGCGTGGACCTCGACGCGGATCGCACTTCGCGCCGCGACCTCCTTTCGGGCGCCCTCGACGCCATCGAGCGACAGGAGCCCGTCGCGGCCCTTGAAGCACTCGACGCGTTCTCGGCATCCTTCATCGACGCGCTCGGATCCGGAACCGCGCGAACCGCCGCTCAGCCGCAACCCCAGACCCCGGACATCTTCTTCTGAGGGCATGCGAGCGCCGGCGCAGCGATCCGTCCCGGGTGTCCGTGGCGACGGCTAGCGTGGACACATGACGTCACTGATCGCCGGCCCCGACCGACGCGAGCGATGCGGCTGGGTTGGCGACGACCCGGAATACCGCCGGTATCACGACGAAGAGTGGGGCACGCCCCTGCATGGGGATCGGGCGCTGTTCGAGAAGATGGCGCTCGAGGGTTTCCAGGCGGGGCTCTCGTGGATCACCATCCTCCGCAAGCGCCCCCGCTTCCGCGAGGTCTTCGCCGGATTCGTCCCTGAGCTGGTCGCCGAGTTCGATGAGTCCGACGTGGAGCGCCTCATGGCGGATGCGGGGATCATCCGCAATCGGGCGAAGATCGAGGCCACGATCGGCAACGCGCGTATCGTCCGCTCGATGGCAGAGGGCGAGCTCGATGAGCTGATGTGGTCGTTCGCGCCGGCGCCCGGCATCCGCCCCGCGTCCTTCGCAGATGTTCCGGCGGTGACGCCGGAGTCGACGGCGATGAGCAAAGAGCTGCGCCGTCGAGGCTTCAGGTTCGTCGGGCCGACCACCATGTACGCCCTGATGCAGTCGGCCGGCATGGTCGACGACCATGTGGTGGGATGCTGGCGCGCCTGACCAGCAGCATCGGCCCAGACCGCCTTCGAGATCATCCATGCCCTCGATATACTCGTTGATCGGGGGGATCGTCCAGCGCAGCGCGCAGGGCGAATGCAGAGCGCGGTCTCCCATCCGACCGTGAGGAGCATGGGTGGCCACGCGCATGGCATCGACACCGCCGACGCTGGCGGGGTACAGCTATGTGCGCCCGCTGGGCTCCGGTGGGTTCGCCGACGTCTTCCTGTATGAACAGGACATGCCGCGTCGCGTCGCCGCTGTGAAGGTGCTGCTGGCGGATGCGGTGAACCGCGAGGTGCTGCGCACCTTCAACGTCGAGGCCGACATCTCCGCGAGGCTCAGCGCACACCCCTCGATCGTGACGATCTATCAGGCGTCGATCTCTGCCGACGGCCGTCCGTACTTCGCCATGGAGTACTGCCCCGACACCATGAGCGCTCGCTACAAGAAGGCGCCATTGGCGCTCGCGGACGTGCTCGACACCGGGGTGCGTATCGCCGGTGCGCTCGAGACGGTGCACCGGGCGGGGCTCCTGCATCGCGACATCAAGCCGTCGAACGTGCTCATCAACTCCCTCGGGGCTCCCGTGCTCGCCGACTTCGGCATCGCCGCAGCCGTGATCGACGAGGGCGACGGGGAGACGATCGCGATGTCGGTGCCGTGGAGCTCGCCCGAAGTGCTGCAGGAGCGCGTCTCCGGGTCGGTGCCGAGCGAGATCTGGAGCCTCGGCGCCACCCTGTACACGCTGCTCGCCGGAAGGAGCCCGTTCGAGAGGGCGGACCGCGGCTCCAATTCACGCGATCAGCTCACCGATCGGATCATCAAGGCGCGTTACACGGCGGTGCCCGTCGACGGAATCCCCCCGATCATCGACGAGATCTTCGCGACCGCGATGCACCGTGATCCCGCCAAGAGGTTCGCGAGCATGGCCGACTTCGCCGAACGACTCCGCTGGGCGCAGTACGAGCTCGGACTCCACCCGACGGCCTTCGAGGCGGCATCCGCCGAGTGGGCCGCCGCGGCTCCCGTCAGCTTCTCGGACGCCACGGCCCGTGGCCCGGTGATCACGACGGTCGCACCCGACTCGCGACGTGCCGAACGTGCCGCACGGCAGCAGGCGATGCCGCGCGATCGCGACGACCTGCCCGCAGCGCGTGCGAAGACCCGCTCCCCACTCGTCGCCGGTGTCATCGGCGCGCTGATCGGAGCCGCGGTGCTCGCCGCAGTCGGTCTCGGCGCCCTCCACCTCACCGGGGTTCTGTGATGGCGATCGGCGATCGCGCGCGTGCGGAGGCGAACCCCCGATCACGGGGACGCCTGATCACGGCGATCTCCGGCATCGCCGCTCTGGCGGTGGTGCTCACCCTCGCCATCACCGCGCAGGGCTACCAGTCGCAGGAGGTGCCCCGGCTCGAGTCGTCGGTCTGGGTCATGCGCGACAGCGGTCAGTACGCACGCGTCAACACCGAGCTCGCCGAGATCGACACGGTGCGCAACGTCGACGACCCGGAGGCGGTCTGGCAGAACGGCTCCGCGGCTGTGGTCTATGCGCAGGGCAACAGGCAGCGCTGGGACGTCGACCCTGCGAGCCCCGCCGATCTGCTCTCCGACTCGTCGGAGGAGGGCACGCCGATCGCTTCCGAGCCCACACCGGCGGGCACGCGGGAGATCCTCTCCGCCGGGGCCTACGTGGCCTATCGCACCGACACCGGTCAGGTGTCGGTGACCACGCTCGACGCCGGCGCGGCCACCGCTCTCGTCGACCCGTTCGCGGGCGTCGAGGTCGAAGAGGGCGAAGATCCTCCGACATACACGGCGGACGCGATCGGATTGTCGCCCGAAGGACTGCTGGTGCTCTATTCCTCGGACGAGGGCGCGATCCGGCGGTTCGACATCGACGAGCACAGCTTCCTCGGCGATCCCGAGTCCGTCTCCGCAGCTCCGGATGCCGCCGAGGGTCTGACCCTCACGGTCGTGGGAGACCGCTGGGCGATGCTCCAGACGGGCACCGGCGAGCTGTGGCTCCAGGGGCGCGACGAGCCGATCGAGCTCGATGTCGCCGAGGATGCGCGCCTGCAGGAGGGCGCCGACTCCGGCGAGGTCGTGGTGATCGCCGACTCCGACGGCCTCGTGTCCGTCGACCTCGCCTCGGGTGAGCCCGAGCGCGTCGCGGAGGCGTCGGGCGTCCCGGCCACTCCTGTCGTCGTGGCAGGCGAGACCTACGCGGCCTGGCTCGACACCGGTGCGGGAACCCTGTGGGCGGACGGCGAGAGCGTGCCGCTGCGTGTTCCGGACGGGGCCCTCGACTCGTCGACGATCGAACCGGTGTTCCAGGAGAACGGTGATCGCGCGGTGCTGAGCGAGATCGGCACCGGACTCATCTGGACGGCCCCCGACGGCGTCCTCATCCCGCTCGAGCAGTGGGCGATCGAAGACGATACCGAGCAGCAGGAGGGCACGATCATCGTCGAGGACGTGGCCGAGCAGATGCCGCCCGTCGCCGTCGACGACGCGTTCGGCGTGCGCGCGGGTGAACAGGTGATCCTGCCGGTGCTGCTCAACGACCACGATCCGAACAAGAAGGACGTGCTGTCGATCGACCCCGACTCGGTGTCGGGCGGACTCGGCGATCCCGCGTTCGGCGACCTGACTCTCGTCGCCAATGGGCAGTCGCTCGTCGTCAATGTCACGGCGGGATCGGGGCAGGCCAGCTTCACCTATGCGGTCACCGACGGTGCCGCCGTGTCGTCGCCGGCGACAGTGACGCTGACCGTCGTCGACGAGGACGCCAACTCCGCGCCCGTGTGGTGCGGGGTCGACGCGTGCCAGCAGGAGTGGCCGACACCGCAGCTCCTTCCCGGTGGCAGCACCGTCGTCTCTGCGCTGTCGGGCTGGGTCGACCCCGAGGGCGACCCGTTCGTGCTCAGCGATGCCTACGAGACCGACTCCTCGTCGCCCGTCATGGTCGTGCCCATGGCAGACGGACGGGTGGCCATCCGCCACACCGACCCCAACGCCGCCGATGCGGTGATCTCGGTCACCGTCGTCGTCGAGGATGTGCACGGTGCGACGGCCGAGAAGACCCTCGATGTCCAGGTCACCGGCAGCCCGGCCCTGGTCGCCTCGCCCGTGGCGCTGACCGCCCGTGTCGGAGAGCTGCAGTCGGTCCGCATCTCCGACCACCTGTCCGGAGGATCCGGCTCGTACCGTCTGGTCGACGCCGTGCAGACCGCCGCGACCGCTCAGGGCCTCGAGGTCAACCCCAACGCGGCGTCGGGCACCGTCGAGATGACGGTGGCCGAACCCGGTCAGTACGTCGTGACCTACACCGCCCAGGACGTCTCGACCCAGGCGGAGCAGTCGGCGGTCATCCGCATCACGGCCGTCGACGGATCCGCAGGCCTCGCGATGGCACCTCTGACCGCGTTCGTGCGCGAAGGCGAGGACACGACCGTCGATGTGCTCCGTGCCGTGCAGAACACCAGTGGGCGAGTGCTCATGCTGGCAGATGCCGTGAGCTCGACGCCGCAGCTCGGCGTGCGTGTGGTCGGCAACGAGAGCATCCGCGTCAACGGCACCACGGAGGACGGCGAGCCCGGAGTGATCGGCAAGGCCACCGTGACGGTCGCCGACGGAACCGGAGCCGCGGTGCAGGGAACGGTCACGGTCTTCCTCACTCCGCCGTCGACCGTCACCCGGCCGATCGTGTTCCCCGATGCGATCACCGTCCGTGCCGGTTCACTCACGCGCATCAACGTCGCGGCGAACGACGTGGCCCCGCGCGGTGAACCCCTGGTCGTGCTCCCCGAGGTGACCGGCTCAGGTGAGTCCGGAGAGCTCGTCTTCGCCGATCGCAACGCGCTGCGATACCTCGCACCCACGACGCCGGGCACCTACCGCCTCACGTACTCGGTGTCGCTCGAGCGCAATCCTGCTCTCTCCGACAACGGCGTCGTGACGGTCACGGTCGTTCCTCCGGGCACGAACCGCGCGCCGACACCCTCGACACTGACAGGTCGGGTCCTCAGCGGTCAGACGGTGTCGCTGCCGGTGCCTGCGACCGGCATGGACAGCGACGGCGACCGCGTGGTCCTCGCGGGCATCGACCAGCCCCAGAAGGGCTATGGCACGGCGACGATCTCGGCCGACGGAGACGCGATCGTCTACCGGGCACCGGCGGCCGGCGTCGACGGCGGTCAGGTGACGTTCCGCTACACGGTGCGCGACCCTCAGGGCGAGCAGGGGACAGGCGTGGTCCGCGTCGGCGTGCTCGACGCCGACATCGACGACGCGGCTCCCGTGACCTTCAGCGACTACGTGCGGGTCGAGGCAGGATCGACCACTCCGATCGTGCTGGACCCGCGTCTCAACGACCTCGACCCGGCGCAGAGCGAGCTCGAGATCACCGAACTCGTGCCCAACGCGCCTCCGGTCAAGGGCAACCCGCTGTACGACCGCCTGAATGCGCTGATCGACTCGGACACCTCTCTCGAAGACGGCCGCGTCGTTCTCCGTGCGGGAGACACGGCAGGCACGAACTCCTACTTCTACACCGTCAAGTCCTCGCGCACGTCGAGCACGTCGCAGGGGCTCATCGTGGTCACCGTGACCGACGGCGCGGTCGCCGATCAGCCGAGCGTCGCCGACACCGTGCTCACCGCGCGCGACCGGGAAGACCTCCCGGAGCGGGGGATCGACGTCGTGACCGACCGTGTGAGCTGGCCGTCGGGCGATGCCTCCTCGCTCACGCTGAGTCTGTGGGGTGACCAGCCCGGATTCACGGTGCAGGGCGACCGCATCGTGGGCGCAGCGCCGGAAGACGGCGCGCTGGTGCCGTTCCAGCTCAAGGGCAAGGGGTCGGGAGGCAGAGACGTGGTCGCCTACGGGTTCCTGCGCATTCCCGCCTTCGACGACATGCAGGTGCAGCTGAAGCCCGGCACCACCCCCGTCGTGGTCGACGAGGACGCGTCTGTCTCGTTCGATGCGGCCGACTATGTCGACCTGATCGCCTCGGATGCCGTCGAGGTGGGCTCCGGCCAGTTCAGCGCCCAGCGCGCGGCGGCGTCGTGCTCAGCCGAGGGCTCGGGCGAGGTGACCTACCGAGCCGGCCGGGAAGCGCCCTGGTCGGACACCTGCCTCGTTCAGGTGCGGCTGCAGGGGCAGGAGCGCTGGTCGTTCATCGATGTGCCGATCAGCATCCGCCCTGCGGAGCCTCAGCTGCTGCTGTCGTCGATCTCGCACACGATCGCTCCCGGAACCACCGAGACGGTCGACATGTACTCGAACATGGCCGCCTGGGAGGGAGGCCGCGAGGGCGACGCCGGATCGCTCGAGTACCGGATCGTGTATTCGGGGTCGGCCTTCATCGTCACGCGCACCGGTTCTCAACTGACCATCGAAGCGCGAGCGGACGCCAGACCGGGCAACACCGAGAACGTGAGCGTCACCGTGCCGCAGTACGGTGAGCCGTCGGCATCCGTCCGCCTGGTCGTCGGCGCGGCGCCGCCCGATGCGCCGCGGGGCGCGACCTTCACGACGCAGTGCATCGTCACGAACCCGAGCTGCACGATCGATGTCGTCGACGTCGCGGGGGAGTACGACCCGTTCGCGGGCAAGCCCGGATCCGGGCTCCGACTGATGTCGCTCGGCGGGGGCTCGCGGTGCGATGTCGCATCGGTCTCGACCTCGGGAAGCACGTCGATCACTGCGACCTGGCCCGGCGGAGGGCAGGCGCCCGGGGGCCAGTGCATCATCCCGTTCATCGTGTCGGATGCGCAGGGACGCACCGGCACCGGAACCCTCACCCTCGACCTGCAGGGCTTCCCGCAAGCGCCCGCCAGCGTGACGACCGTCGGATTCACCCGCTCGACCGTGGTGCTCGACGTGCCGCTCGGCGAAGCGGGGCGCGCGCACCCCGGCGTCACCGGTGTGACGATCCTGCAGGACGGCTCCCCGGCGAACGCGTCATGCAGCCCGGCGGGAGGCGTCTACCGCTGTACGGTGAACGGGCTCGTCAACGGAGCGCCGCATGTCTTCACCGCAGCGGCCGTCAACGCGGTCGGAACCTCAGCGGCCACGTCACCGCACACCAGCTGGGCGTATGCCGCCCCTGAGGTGTCGAACGCGACCGCCACGCCCGTCTACCGCCCCGACGGCACCGAACGCGGACGCGGCATCGTCGAACTCGCGATCGCCGCGTCGGACGACTCGCTGTCCTTCCGCATCGAGGAGACCGGCCAGGTCATCAACCGCACCGGCGCGACGACCTCGGCCGAGATCGCGCTGTCTCCCGGCCCGCAGAACATCACGATCGTGCCGATCAGCCAGTTCCAGCCGCCGACGGGCGACGGCGGCAATGAGGGCGGCGCCTTCCGCACGTCGGTCACGGCCGCGGGAACCGTCTACTTCGACCCCGCGGGCACGCAGGCGAAAGCGACCTCCAACACGTCGATCGATGTCTCCGGCGTCGCTGCGCAGCCCAACGGCAGCGCCCTCGGAATCGACGTCGTCTACCTTGCGTGGCGCTCGGGCGATGCGAGCTGCAGCGCCGACGGAAACGGGCGGCTGCGGATCTCGGGCGCGGAGGCGCAGTCGTCCTCTCCCGCGTTGACCGGACTCGCCGAATACTCCACTTATAACGTCAAGGCCTGTGCCTCGAACGGGTTCGGCGTGTCCGAGTCGAACACCACGCAGGTCTTCACCTTCACTTTCGTCGAGGGCCCGAAGGGCAAGACCAACTACACGGTCGCGACCCAGCCCTCGGTCGAGGGCAACCGCTATTCCTATGGCCTGGAGTCGCCGCCCGAGATCGGTGCGCGAGACGGCTTCATCGCGCGGTACAACCTGTACGGATCGTGGTTCGAGAACTTCGAGCTGAGCCCCGATGCTTCGCCGCTGCCGGTCGTCGCGCGCTCCTGCCACTCGGTGCTGACCACCTACTGCTCCGATCCGATCGAGATCACCGCGAGGACCGTGCCTACGGTGGTGGTCGTGCAGTTCCAGGAGTGCGTACCGGCGAACCCTGGTGACCTGTTCGTCGTCAGCCGCGCTGCGCGCGGTTCGTACTCGACCATCCTCACCCCGAACATCGTCGACGGGACCTCCGTGATCGACGCGAGGATCACCTGGACGGGGGCCTACGCTCCGCTCAAGTCGATCACGCACCGCGCGCCGCTGTGCACGCAGCCGGATCCGGTCGACCCGCCTGCCCCCGTCCCGTCAGGCCCTGCCGAACCGGCCGACCCCGAGGGATGAGCGCGCTCAGATGACGACTCCCTACACCCCACCGCCCTGCACCGCGCAGGTGCCCGAGACGAATACGGTTGCCCTATGCCTGCTCCCTCCGTCGCTCCCGTGACCATCGCTCCCGAACAGGCCTCCTGGTTCGCGGAGACGTTCTCGATCCTCGCCGCCAACGTCGAACAGGCGATCCTCGGCAAGCGGCATGTCATCGAGCTGGCGCTCGCCGCGGCCGTCAGCGGCGGGCATGTGCTGCTCGAGGACTTCCCCGGCACCGGCAAGACCGCTCTCGCCCGAGCCATCGCCCAGACCGTCACGGGCACGAGCACGCGCATCCAGTTCACCCCCGACCTGCTTCCGGGCGATGTGACAGGCATCACCGTCTACGACCAGAAGGAAGGGGCGTTCGAGTTCCACGCCGGCCCCGTCTTCGCGAACATCGTGCTCGCGGACGAGATCAACCGGGCGAGCCCGAAGACGCAGTCGGCGCTGCTGGAGGTCATGGAAGAGGGCACGGTCACGGTCGACGGTGTCACGCGTCCTGTTCCTTCGCCCTTCCTCGTCATGGCGACGCAGAACCCGATCGAGCAGGGCGGCACCTACCGCCTGCCTGAGGCGCAGCTCGACCGCTTCATGATCAAGACGTCGATCGGCTACCCCGACGAGGCCGCGACCATGCGCATCCTCCAGGGCGCCGCACAGCCGAAGCATGTGCTCGACGGCATCGTCGGCACCGACACCATCCTCACGATGGCCGAGATGACGCGCGGCGTGTATGTGAATCCGCTGGTGTCCGACTACATCATGCGCATCGTCGATGCGACGCGTCGCGCCTCCGAGGTGCGCCTCGGCGCCAGCGTGCGAGGTGCGATCGCGCTCTCGCGCCTCGTGATGACGTGGGCGGCGAAGAACGGCCGCACGTTCGCCACCCCCGACGACGTCCGAGAGCTCGCGGTCGTGGCACTCGCCCACCGCCTCGTGCTCGAACCGGAGGCCGAATTCGACGGCGTCACCGCGGTCGCCGTGGTGGGGCAGATCCTGCTCGACGTCGAGCCGCCGCGCGAGAACGGCACTGCGTGAGCTTCAGCACCGAGTCCCGTCTGACGCGCACCACGGCGGGCACCAGCACGTCGACGCGTACGTCGACGGTCACGCGATACGACCGCACACGACGAGGGCCCGTCCGCGGCGCCGTCTTCGGTGTCCGTCGTGCCGCTCGCACGACGCGTCGCGCGGCCCGCACGGCTGTCGCGTGGGTGCGCGAGACGGTCACGTCGGCCGGGATGCTGGTCGTCGTGGCGCTCGTGCTCTGCATCGCCGCCGGACTGCTCTTCGGGTGGGTCGAGGCATGGGCGGTGGCTGCGATCGCGCTCGTGCTGCTGATCGCGTGCGTCCCCTTCATCCTGGGGACCCACGACTATCGCATCGAGCTGACGCTCGACCGCGATCGCGTGGTCGCGGGGGCGGAGATCGGCGCGACGCTCGATGTGCGCAACAACAGCGAGCGCCTCTCGCTGCCGGGTATCGTCGACGTCCCCGTGGGGGAGGGGCTGGTCGAAGCACACGTTCCACTGCTGCGCCCCGCCGCCCACCACCGCGAGCAGCTCACGATCGCCGCGCACCGCCGCGGTGTCATCGACGTCGGACCCATGACCATCACCCGAGGCGACCCGATCGGCATCCTCCGACGCGAGCTGCGGTGGCCCGACGTCCAGCGCATCCATGTGCACCCTGTCACGGTTCCTCTGCCCAGCACGAGCGCGGGTCTGATCCGCGATCTCGAGGGCACACCGAGCTCGACACTGGTCGATGCCGACCTCTCGTTCCATGCGGTGCGCGAATACGTGGTGGGTGACTCGCAGCGGCACGTGCACTGGAAGTCGACCGCGAAGACCGGAAAGCTCATGGTGCGCCAGTACGAGGAGTCGCGTCATGCCCGCATCGCGATCATCCTCGACCTCGACACCGAGTCGTACGAGAGCGACGACGAGTTCGAGAACACGGTCAGCGCTGCCGCATCCCTGGCGCTTCAGGGCGTGCGCGACGGCCGCGATGTGCTCTTCTCGGTGAGCAACGAGATCCCCGAGCACAGCCGTGCCGAGGTGCTGTCGATCCGCACACTTCCCACTGTCACGCCCAAGGCGCTGCTCGACGCGACGTCGACCATCGACCCTGCCGACCGCGTGATGCGCCTCGAGGCGGTCGCCGCACTCACCGCGCAGTCCTACCCCGACCTGTCGATCGGGTTCCTGATGACGGGCTCGCGCATGCCGCTCGAGCGACTGCGTCATGCCGCGGTCAAGCTGCCGGCGGCGGTCGAGGCTGTCGCGGTGCGCAGCGAGCTGGGCGAGCAGCCCACGATGCGCACGGCACGCGAGCTCGCGGTGATGACCCTGGGCGCGCTGGGCGATCTTCCGCAGATGCTGGCTCGGGGAGCGCTGCGATGAGCGCGGCAGGCCCCCGGCGCGGCGTCGCAGGGTCGCGACGTTCGTTCGCGCTCTCGGCCCTGACTGTCTGGGCTCTCGGATACGTGCTGGTCGGCGTCGGCCTCGCGACGGCGGCCGCGTGGCCGGTCTACGAGGCCCCGCGCGCTCTGGCGGTCGGCCTGATCGGCGGACTGCTCGGCATGGCCGTCGCCGTGCTGACGCGGGTGCTCCGGTGGGGCATGCTGATCGGTTCTCTCGCGGCGGCCGGCACCTATCTGGTCGTCGCGGTTCCGCTCGCGATCCCCTCGGCACTCTCGTCGATCCCTGCTTTCCTCGGCGGACTCCGGGATGCCGTGCTCGGGATCGCACTCGGGTGGAAGCAGATGCTGACGCTGAACCCGCCGCTCGGCGAGTATCAGGCGGTGCTGATCCCGTTCCTCGTCGTGATGCTGTTCGGCACGTTCATCGCGACCCTCCTCGTGCTCGAGGGCGGTCGTCGCGCCACGATCGCGGTTCCCGTCGTGACCGCGATGAGCGTCTTCGGCATCGCCTTCGGGGTGAGCGGCACGACGGCTCCCGTCTCTGTGCTGGGCGTGGCGCTTCCGGCGCCGCGGGAATGGCTGATCGGCGTCGCGCTCTTCGTGACCTCTCTCGTCTGGCTGGTCGGTCGCTCGCGGCTGCAGCGTGCGCAGGCGCTGCGCACCGTCGCCGCGGCGAACATCTCGCGTCGGGCGACGCCTGTGTGGCTGACCATCCGGCGTCATCTGCTGTCGGCGGGGCTCGCCGTGGTCGCCCTGGTCGCCGGGTTCGCGATCGCACCCGCAGCGGCCGGGTGGAACGATCGCTCGGTTCTGCGCGACGAGATCGAGCCCATGGTCGTCGTGCAGCAGCAGGCGAGCCCGCTCAGCGCCTACCGCTCGTGGTTCGCCGGCAGCACTCTCGACGACACTGTCGTGCAGATGGAGGGCGACCCCGGCGCGATCGAGCGCCTCAGGCTCGTCACCCTCGACTCGTACGACGGCCAGGACTTCCACATCGCACCCGAGGACCGGTTCAGCAGATTGCCCCGCACGGCGATGCCGGGCGCCGGTCGCATGTCGCTCGAGATCACGATCGGCGACGCGTACCGCGGCATCTGGGTGCCGTCGCCCGCGGGTCTCGCCGAGGCGCCCGACTTCACCGGCGCGCGGGCGGATGCACTCGCCGACGGCTTCCATGTGAACTCCGGCGGCGACACCGCGATCACCGTGGCAGAGGCGCCGGGCGGCGGAGAAGGGCTCGTCCCCGGTGACCGCTACACCGTGCTCGTGGACGCCCCCGGTGCCCCCGGCGAGGTCGCCGCGCTTCAGGGCTCCGCCTCTAACCTCGACACAGACCTGTATCCCGCGCTCACCGAGTGGGCCGAGATGCAGGAGCAGCCTCGCACGGGAGCCGGATACCTCGAGATCATCGATCGTCTGCGAGCGCGAGGCTACCTCAGCCATGCGCTCATCGACGACGACGCCGCGACGGGGTGGATCGCCTCGCTCGAAGAGTCCGAGGGATACGCGTTCGCGCCGAGCTATGCGGGGCACTCCGCCGCTCGCATCGAGGAGCTGTTCACCGACATGGTCGAGCAGGAGCGAAGGGCGGGGTCTGACGCCGCACCCGAGCTGCTGGTGTCCGCCGTCGGCGACGACGAGCAGTTCTCGGTGGCGGCTGCACTGCTCGCCGAGCACTGGGGTCTCGAGTCCCGAGTCGTGATCGGGGCACGGCTCGCGGCGGCAGAAGAGGTTCCGGGCATTCCGGCCTGCACCGAGACCTGCACGGGCGCCAACATGAGCGCCTGGGTCGAGGTCAGGGGGTCCGGTGGAGAGTGGATGCCGGTCGACACCACGCCGCAGTACGCGATGCTGCCGAGCTCCATCACCGAGGGCGAGCAGCTGCCGGAGCACCCGACCGTGCCCGAGCAGCCGCGGTCCGAGGCGCTCGACCCGCCTCAGGCGCAGAGCGATTCGAACAACGACGCACCCCCGCTCGAGGCGCCGCAGTCGGAGGTGCTCGCCTTCCTGCTGCCGATCCTCAGGGCCGTGGGACTCAGCCTGCTCGCTCTCGCGCTGCTCGCTCTGCCGTTCCTGGTGCTGTTGTTCGCCAAGAGACAGCGCGCCCGAACCCGCCGCACGGCGGAAGACCCCGAGGTGCGGCTGGCCGGAGCCTGGGAGGAGCTGGTCGACGTATACGCCGATCACGACGTGGCGATGGACGCCGAGGGCACCCGAACCCAGCGCGCGCTGTCGACCGACCGCGAGGCCGCTGACCGCCTGGCGGTGCTCGTCGATCGCGCGGTCTTCGCCGAGCATCCTCCGACGAACGACGATGCGAGCGCCGCCTGGGCGATCGTGGATGCCGAGCGGGCTGAGCTGGCAGCATCCGGCAAGTGGTGGCACCGCATCGTCAGGCGTGTGCGGCCGACGTCGTTCATGGGACGCATGCGGGCTGCGAGCGGTGGAGGTTACACCGGAGCCAGGCCCGCTCTCGCTACGCTCGGATTCACCGGGTCGTTCGGCGACCGGAAGAAGGGGAACTCATGATCGCACCCGTGGATAGCGGCTACGTGACGATGCTCGCCATCGTGGGAGGTGTCGGCGTGCTCGTCGGCCTCGCCGTCTACGTCTGGTACGCCTTGGCGCTGTCGCGTCTGTTCCCGCGCATCGACGGAGAGGGGTGGAAGGGCTGGGTGCCCGTCCTCAACGAGGCCGAGATCCTGGCGCGAGGCGGAGTTCCTGCGTGGTCGGTGGTCTTCTACTTCATCCCGATCGTGCAGCTGTACGGCATCTACCTCAAGGTCGTCGCGACCCACCGCATCAATCGGAGGTTCGGCAGGGGCGCCGGCATGACGGTGCTCGCCATCCTTCTGCCTCCGGTCTGGGCGACCATCCTCGCCTGGGGCACCCCGCCGCACCCCGAGGGCGAACGACTGGCCGCGTTGCAGCCTGGTCCTCGCCGCACCGCGCAGCCCGCTGCCGCGCCTGCCAGGGATGCGTCGGGGTACACGATCCCGTCGCTGGCTCCGCACACTCCGAGTCAGCCGGATGCCCCCGCGCTCGTGTTCCCCGACTACGCCGCGCCGACCCGTGCGAACGCGCCGTCTGACGCGCACGCCGTCGCCGTTGCGCCCGGCGCTCCCTCGGATGCCGACGCCGTCGCTGCCTCTGCGTGGGGAGCGCCGCCGCAGAGACCGCAGTCGCCGGTCGGGCCCCCGCCCGTTCCCGGGGCTGCGCCCGTTCCCGGGGCTGCGCCCGTTCCCGGGGCTGCGCCTGTTCCCGGGGCTGCGCCCGCTCCTGGAGCGCCGCCTGTTCCCGGAGCGCCGCCCGTTCCCGTCGCCGGGCAGCCCCCGACCGCCGGTGCGCCCGCTGCGTCGTTCGCGCCGCCCCAGCCACCCGCTCCTGCCTATGGGCAGCAGCCACCCGCTCCCGCCTACGGGCAGCAGCCTCCGGCACCGCAGTCTCCTGCGCCTGTGGCAGCACCTGCACCGCAGCCCCCTGCGCCTGCGCCTGCGACTCCTGCCGATCCGCACCCGACGACCGGGATCATGGCGGCAATGGGCGGCGACCCCGTGGCCGCGGGCACGCCGCAGCCCCCTGCGTCTCCTGCACCCGCCCCTGGCGACATCGCGGTGCAGCCGCCTGCGTCCCCGGCGCCCGCATCCGCGCCTGCGTCTCCGGCACCCGCATCCGCGTTTGCGGCCCCGTTCGGGACGTCGGGAGAGCACGCGCCTTCTTCGCCGCCCGTCGGAGAACCGCAGCGCGCGGTCCGACCCGCGCCGCCGTCGTTCCGCGACGGCGGGCACTCGGCCGAACAACCGCAGATGCCGACGATCCGTCCGGTCCCGTCATCCGCCGCAGATGTCCCTGCCGCCGCAGACGTCCCGGTCGCAGAGGCACCGCCCGCGCCCGCCGCTGATGCGCCTGATGCGCCTGCCGTGCCTGCCCCACAGTCTCAGGGGATGCCGTCGGGTGGGCTCGCGGCGGATGTCGACAAGACGGTCGTCACCCCGCGCCCGACGGACGACGTCGTCGTCGACGACCTCGACGCGACGGTCGTCGTCGCCCGCAGGCGCGGTGTGCGTCGCTCGCTGGTGCTCGACGACGGACGCAAGTTCTCGTTGTCGGGGGCGAGCGTCGTGATCGGACGCAACCCGATCGGCGAGCCGGGCGAGCAGCGGCTCGCGATCTCCGACACCACCCGCACGCTGTCGAAGACGCACGCTCGCCTCGTCGTGCACGACGACGAGTGGCGCCTCACCGATCTGCACGCCACGAACGGCGTCGTCGTGGTCGAGGAGAACGGCACCGAGACGCTGCTCGATCCGGGCGAGAGCGTGACCGGCAACGGCCGGTTCATCCTCGGCGAAGTGGGAATGCACGTGATGGCGGAGCGCGACTCGTGACGGTCTCGTCGGTCGTACTGAACGTCGCGTCCTTGACCGACACGGGGCTCAAACGCGCCGCGAACGAGGATTCCTTGCTCGTGGCATCCCCGGTCTTCCTCGTCGCAGACGGCATGGGCGGGCATGAGGCCGGCGACCGAGCGAGCGCCGCGGTGGTCGATGCGTTCGAGCCTCTTCGCGGGTCGGTGATCGAGGTCGCCGACATCGGCGACGCGCTGAGCCGAGCCTCGGCCGTCGTCGACGACATCTCCGCCGAGCACAAGCGCGGGGCGGGCACCACGGTGACGGGTGTCGCGCTCGTCGACCACGAAGGCGCACCGCACTGGCTCGTCTTCAACGTCGGCGACTCTCGCGTCTACCGGCACCACGCCAACGAGCTGACCCAGCTGACGATCGATCATTCGCTGGGGCAGGAGTTGGTGGATGCCGGTGAGCTCCGCGCAGAGGATCTCTCGTCGTTCTCGCAGCGCAACGTCATCACCAGGGCGATCGGGGCGCCGGACAGCACGGCCGACAGCTGGCTGCTGCCGGTGGTCGACGGTGAGCGGCTGCTGCTCTGCTCAGACGGCCTCAGCGGCGAGGTGAGCGACGAAGCGATCCGAGCCACCCTGACCATGAACGGGAGACCCGAGTCGGCCGCTGCGGCTCTCGTGAGCCGGGCGCTCAAAGCGGGTGGTCGCGACAACGTGTCGGTCGTCGTGATCGACGTGGTCTCGGGAGGAGCGAACACGCGTCCGGACGACAGCACGGCCGGTCGCGAGGCCGCATCCGCCTCTCTCACCGACTCGAGCCTCGAGGGCACGACGATCCCGGTCCGCGCCAGATGACCGACGACGAGTCCGAGGTCGACGAGACCGTCATGCTCACCCGTCGCGATCGGCGCCGGGGCGGGGTGGTCGTCGGTTCGCCAGCAGCGCCGAGCGAATCGGAGGCGGCTGTCGCGGACGGCGCAGCGGAGACCCACGATTCCACCGCGGCCGACGATTCTGAGGCGCCTGGCGATGTCGATGAGGCGACTGTCGTCGTCGACCGCCATCCGATCGCGGTCGACGAACCAGCCGGTGCCCTCGGGGAACCAGCCGATCCTCTCGATGAGGCGACCGTCGTCGTCGACCGGAGCCCGTCGAGGTCCGATTCGAGGTCGGATGTGCCGGACGGTGCTCGCGACGCGGAACGGGAGCAGGAGCTCCCCGATGAGCCGACCGTGCTCGTCTCTCGGACTCCGCGCCGTGTGCGCAGGAAGCGATCGGAACGGCCCGAACAGGGCGACGCCGTCGGCGATCCCGCCCCCGTCACCGATCCCATCACCGATCCCGTCACCGATCCGAGTGCCGCAGCCGTCTCGTTCGAGGCGCCGACCGATGCTCCGGAGCCGGCGATCTACCGACCGCGTCCCGCGCCACTGGGCCCTTCCGCGCCGCCCGTGGTGATCGGCGCCGCCGCGCCCACCCGCGCGGTGGACCCGGAGCTGCCTTCGGTCACGAAGCAGGGACTGCGCTGGAGCGTGACCACCCTCTTCGCGTTCGCAGCGGCCTGTGTCGTCTCGGTCGCCGGACTGGTGGCACTGGGCTTCGTCGTCTTCGCCTGACACCCTCACCCGGATGGGCGCATCGCTCAGCGCCGAGGCTCTCCCACCGGCCGCTGGGCCGCCAGAGGGCCCTGGAGGGAGCGCGCCTTCCAATTGAGGATCAGGAGGGTTTCGAGAGCAGCGGAGAGCACCACGGCATAGACGAGAAGCACGGCCCATCCGTCGGAGCCCACGGCGGTGATGGCGGAGAAGACCATCGCGAAGACCACCACCAGCCCGACCAGCGCGATCAGGCGGTCCGTCGCCGCGCTCATCTCTGTGTGCCCGCCTCTCGCAGCGAGAACGAAGGCCCGAACCGCGGCGACGAGGAACGCGGCGCTGAGCAGCAGGTTGCTGGGGAGTGAGACCATCCCCGGCGCCGCTGTCTCCTTCCAGAGGTCGAGGGTCAGCAGCACGCCGATGAGACTGACGACCACCAGGATCGCCGCGACGATACCCCGCAGACGCGCGGAACGACGAACTCGGTCAGGCGGAGAACTCGTGGAAGACGTCATGCGATTCTCCTCTGCGGAACAGCTCGCCTCAGCTGGCTGCGAAGTCGGGCCATCCGGTCGCCTTCGCGGCGACGCCCGCGATCTGGCTCTTGGCCGAGTCGATGGCGTTGTCGAGCTGCACGTTGGCGCTGGCGATCTGGATCAGCGCCGCGGCGAGCGCGCCGACCATCGCAAGGATCCCGGCGGGTGCCGCGATCAGCGTCGCGAGAGCGGCGATGCCGGAGATGAGTCCGGCGACCAGCGTTCCCAGCGTGGTCCACATCAGCGTCGTGAAGGTGTCGAGGCCGCCTGCCAGCTTCTCGAGTCCGCCCGCCACCGGGTTCACGATGGCGGATTCGAAGTCCGAGAGAGTCGTCCGCTGTGCGGCGGTGGTCTGCTCGTAGCGCTCAGCGCCCTTTCCGCCCCACTCCTCGTCGGTCTGCAGAGCGGAAGGATCGATCTGATCCTTCGCGTTCGAGAGCGGCGTGGCGAGGTCCGAGCGCCAGGTGCCGGCAAGGGCGCGGATCTGCTCACGGTAGCCGGGGCGCTCGTACGGGGCGGAGATGACATCCCAGAACTCGCCGAGACGCTCGGTGAGCCAGTTCCAGGCGTCCAACAGGCGGTCGGCCGCCCATTGCAGCCAATCCCAGACGTTCGAGAGAAGGTTGTTGACGTTGTTCCGTGCCTCTTCGATTCGCTGCTCGATGTCTTCGACCAGCTGACCCCAATCGGGGGTTCCCGAACCACTCACAGGGATGGACATTGACGCCTCCAGACGTTGCGGTCGACCCGCAGGTTCATTCGGACTTGGTTCACAGCTGCACGTCCCATGCGCCGTTGATCGTGCTGACCGTCTCGTCTTCGCGAGCGATGAACAGGTCGCGTACTTCGCGGAGGACCTGAGCGCCGTCAGCCGCCGCGGACGATCCGTCCGCAAGATATGTCGATACCGCGTCGACGATCTCGGTGTACTGAGCGTAGAGCTCGTCACCCTTCCAGCAGAACGCCGCATCCGAGGAACGCATCGATCCCGTGGCGGATGCTGCTGTCGAGAGCGTCGCCGAGACGCCATCCCACACCGTCGCATCGCTGCTGAGAGCTTCGGATGCGACCCTGATCTCTTCCGGTGAGAGCATCGTCTCAGCCTCCCCTTGTCAGCATTCTGATCATCTCGACCGGATCGGCCATTCCCTCGGCGTACTGCGCGAGCGGAGTGCCCTCGAAGGGGAGTGCCGGCGTCGCCGCGGCGACGGAGGTCTGGGCCTTCGAGAGAGCGGAGCGGATCGCGTCGGTGACGTCTCGGCCGTCGGCGGTGCGCAGCCAGGTCTCGTCGAGTCGGAGCCCCACGATCGTGCCCCTGCTGTCGAGATCGACCTGAGCGTTGCCGCGGCTGTCTTCGCCGCCGTGCACCTGAGCGGCGCGCTCGCTGAGCTGAGACAGGGTCGAGTTCAACTGCGTCGAGAATGTCTCGATGAATCGATTGACGTTCCGGTGGAAGACGTCGCCGTCCGCAGACTCCACGAGCTCGTTGATCTCGTTCGCGGCGATGGCGGGCGAGGGCGCGGGCGGCGCCGCGACCTCGGGAGCGTCGTCGCTGAAGCTGGCTCCCCACGCGTGAAGACGAGCGAGGAGCACCGTGTTCACGGTCTCGAGAATGACGCCGGACAACTCTTCTGGGCGGATGGATGCGCGCCAGAAGGTGCCGATCGTGATCTCGATCGACGGATCGTCGAACCGGACGGAGACCTGTCCGGTCGGATCCTCGGCGGTCTCGGAGCCGGTCTGCTCGAGCGCCTCGCGCATCTGGACTGTCTTCTTCATGAGCTGATCGTGCAGCTCGTAGATCGCGTCGTTGTCGTGAGCCATGCAGTTTCCCCCCCGGGTGAGCGTCGTCCGACGGTCCCACCGTACATGATCCGACTGCCCCCGCCCTAGGGCCTCGAGCGCGTCGCTCGGTTCAGAGAGATCTGCCCGTATCGGCGGAGCCCGGCCCGGGCACGTTGAGCAGCCCGCCCTCACGTTCGATCTCCACCGGATCCACGGCAGGCTGCTCTCTGCGGCGGCGCAGCACGATGAGGATGCCGAGCACACCGAGCAGGGTCGCTCCGCCGATGGTCGTGAAGAGTGCGGCCTCCCGTGTGAGCAGGAACGGCGATGCGCCGTGGTCGGGATTCACGGCGGCGGCAGGCGGGCGCGCCGCGCTCTCGCTGGTGTCGAAGTAGGGGCTAACCGGCCCTCGCGTCGTCTCGTCCGGGAGCAGCTCGATGGCCGCGAACGGCTGGATGAATCCCCATCCGTTGACGTCGTCACGGTTGTCGGCGTCGTCTCGCAGGGCCGTGGCGGTGAGCCGGTATGCCCATCCGGCCGGTGGATCCTCGGGGTGCGCCTCGGCCACCAGAGCCGCGGCCGCGCTGGCGTATCCGGTCGCGAAACTCGATGCGGGGGCGTCGGCGGCGAAGATGCAGTCTCCACCGCCGAGCGCCGCGCTCAGCACATTCATCCCGGGAGCCGTCACGCCGACCTGCGGGCCATGGATCGATGCATCGTTCGCGCGGCCGCTGGCGTCGGCGGCGCTGACTCCGAGCACCTGCTCGTAACCTGCGGGGTAGCGAGCGCCGTCTTTCGCATCGGGGTCCGATGCCCTGTTGCCGCCGCTCGCCACGACCAGGGCTCCGACGGCTGACGCGTGTTCCACCGCCGCACGGAGGTCGGGGGAGTCGGTCTCCTGCGAGATCGAGACGTTGATGATGTCGGCGCCGTTGTCGGCCGCCCAGTGGATGCCGTCCGCGATGCGCTGCGACGTCGGTCCGAAGCCCTTGTCCTTGTCCTGCTGCTGGTTGCTGCGGAACACCCGCACCGAGAGCAGACGGGCGTCCGGCGCGAGCCCGACGACCCCGGAACCGTCGACCGGCTGTGCCGCGATCTGGCCGGCGATCGCGGTGCCGTGCCCGGTGGTGTCACTCAGACCATCGGCGCGCTCGCCGTCGCCGACGAGATCCACACCGCCGATCACGACTCCGGCGAGATGCGGATTTCCCGCATCGATGCCCGAGTCGACGACGGCGACGACGACTCCTCTGCCTGTGGCGACGCGGTTGGCGTCTTCGGCGCCGAGCAGAGCGAGGGCCGGCGGGGCCTCGGGTGTGAACACCCTGGTGCCCGGGGTGCAGGCCTCTCCGGCAGTGGCTGCGGGCACGGTCGAGCCGAGTGTGGCCGCCGATGCCGGCGCGCTCGTCAAGACGGCGCCGAGCGCGATCGCGCCCACCAGGAGGGCGGGAAGGGCGGTTCTGCGTCGACGCATCACTTCGTCCCTGAGCCGGGCGACTCTCTGGCGGCTTCGGAGGTCAGTGCAGGGCCGGCGGCGAAGAACTCGATCCACGCGTCGGACACACGCCCGACGTCGTCGGGGGAGTAGCCGAGCTGAGCGATGGGGCCGCTCGCCGCGTCCTCCGCGCTCTGTTCCGCGGCGGCACCGGGGATCGCGAACGCGGTGCCTGATTCGTCGATGAGCACGGCCAGGCCCGCCGCGTCGTCAGACGCTCCGCTCACTTCGACGAGGGCGCCGCCGCCGACCGAGACGTCGACGCCGGAGCGCTCTTCCGGCAGCTCGGTCGTGGTCGCTCCGAGCACGGTGCGAGCATCATCGGTGACCATCGCGCACGGTGTCTCGCCCGCAGCGAGCGTCGTCAGCGGGAGAGTCGGCCAGTCCTCACCGCCGATGAACGGACGTGTCTCCACGTCTGCGATCTCCGCGGGAGACACCTCCTGCTCGGCGCCGGCCTCCTGCCCGCTGCCGAGAAGGTAGAGCTGGTAGGCGAGCGGGCTGAGGCGAGCGATCTCGCCGGTCGCGAGCGCCACATAGCGCTCCTCCGCGGGGCTGCCCTGCGTGTGCACGATCGTCCCCGCCGTCAGATCGGTGCCGGGAACCGAGGCTCCCATCGCGTTGAGACTGATCGGCTCGAGATCCTCGCCCGACTCGAAGAGATTGAGCCAACGCCCGTCGACCTCGAGGATGTCGGCGGTGCCGAGTCCGACGGCGCGGAGCACGGCGTTGGCGTCGTCCGACGGAACGGCGTATCGGAGACCGTCGGCGATCACGAACAGCTCGTCGCCGCGCTGGACGACGGCGCCGGTCCCGGTGGAGATCTCGGCGATCGGCGTGCTCGACAGCGAGACAGACGCACCAGCGGTGTCGTCGATGCAGGCCGTCCACGACGAGTTGATCAGGGCGCTCGGGGCCGGCAGGTCGTCCGGTGCGCCGAGGATGCCGATCGAGGGGCCGACCGGGATGCCGTCGAGTGCGGCCTGATCCGTGCGCACGACCTTGAACTCGCCGGCAGGGATCAGCAGTCGTGCGCTCGCCGTGTTGATCACCGGGTACAGCGTTCCCTCGACCGAGACGTAGCGGGCCCCGGTGTCGGTGGCGACGATCAGACGGTTGTTCTGCCAGTCGCCCGGGAGTCCAGGCTGCATGATCCCCCAGAACACCCCGACGAGGATGACGCCGATCGTGAGCGCGACTCCGGCGACGACCGCGCGCAGCGGCTTCGCGGGGTCGAGCTCTTTGCCCCCGGGGGCTCCACCGGTGAACGCCGAGAGCAGTCGTCGCCTGCTGAAGCCCTGGGCCTCGATCAGATCCTTCTTGGTCGCCATGGGTCAGACGAGCCCGGCCGTCGTGACGCCGAGCGGCAGCAGCAGCGCGAGGGCGATGACCTCGACCGTGTCGCCGAGCCTCGTGAGCCGCAGACGCGCCTTCGGCGTCAGCAGCGTGAGCCCGACCAGGATCACGGTGGCGACGACGAGGATGAGGAGCATCCAGGTGCGGACGTCGGGCAGGGCCAGTGCCACCGTGACACCGGTGACGGCGAGCCCGATCGCGCCGATCGCCATCAGCACGAGCACGCCGAGGCGGGCGTAGATCTGCCGAGACTGGAACATCATCCCGACGAACGCGAGCACGCACAGCAGGGCGCCGAAGACGCCGCTCGCAGCGACCAACGGCGTCGCCGTCAGGGCCGCGAGGCCCAGCGCTGCACGGAGTGCGATCAGGGTGCGCGTCCCTGCCGCTGCGCGACGCTTGACCTCGTCCGCGTCGATCGGCTCCGGCGCCGCGAACATGTCGGCGTCGCTCTGCGGCGAGATGACCCGGATGCGCGTGGAGCTGAGCGCGAGCCACGGGATGCCGTTCGCGAGCAGTGCGGTGGTCGCGAGCATGATCGCGTAGGGCGCGAGTGCGTCGCCGAAGATCGCGGCCGTGGTCGCGGTGATGCCGATCGAGGCGCCGAGTGCGATGGGCACGAGATGGATCTCGGGCTTCTCCTGGGTCACGGCGAGGCCGAGGCCGCCGACGATGACGAGGCCCAGTCCCATCGCGGCGAGCGGCCAGCCCCAGATGCTCTGCACCGGAACGGCGAGGTAGCCCGCGAGTCCGCCGTAGGCCGCGGCGGTGAGTCCGAGCGCGTGCCCGGCTTCGGGCTGACGGAGGCGCATGAGCACGGCGGCCGCGACGCTGAGGACGACCGCCCCCGACGCCGCGATGATCGCGGGCAGAAGGGAGGTGGGCGGGGTCGCGACGAGCAGGAGCGCGCAGAGGGCGAGGAAGGTGAGGCTGACGAAGAGGGCGGTGCGCGAACTGTCTGCCGGCGTCCAGGAGCCGTGCTGCTCGGCCGTGGCGTCGATCACCGCTTCGACGACGTCGTCGTACACACGCGGCTCCTGCATCAGGCCGCCCCGCACGAGCGTCAGCAGCTCCCCGTCGTGCACGCCCTGCGCTGCGGCTCCGCGTGCGGGGTCGAGGGGTGTGCCGTCGGCTCGCTGCAGCGAGTAGCCGCCATGGGTGAGCGTCGGGTCGAGCACGCCGAGACTCCGAGCGAAGCCGGGGATGATCTCGACGAGCGGGATCTGCGATGGCACGCCGACATCAAGCCGGCGGTCGTCGCTGACGACGGAAAGCCGCAGCACGGTGCCTGCCGTTGCGCTCTGAGTCATGGAACGATGCCCCCTCCATGGTGTGCAACCGAGCGGGAGGAGACCCGTGGCTGCGCATTCCGCCTTTCACCCTAGTTGAGGCGTGCGGCAACGCGTAGTCGCGAGGCGGGACGATTTCTCCATCGAACGCACGAATGCTGTGCGGATACAGCTGGTGTTATGGCGCATCCCGCCGATGTGATCTAGCCTGGCTCCTGAAACGAATCGTGGGGGGTTGTTTCGAAGTCGTCCCAACACAGGGATGCGCTCCCCCGCACGTGTGTCCGTGAGGACCGGAGGGAGTGAGTTATGGCTGATGTCATCTCCGCAGAAGAAGGGGCTCTGCGCCGCGGAGCCCAGGCGGTGCGGGAGACCAAGTCCGGGATCGACCAGCAGACCAAGAAGGTCCGCAGCGAGATCGAGCAGCTGCGCGGCTTCTGGACGGGTGCGGCTGCCGCATCGTTCACGACGCTGATGTCCCGCTGGGACGAGCAGGCTCGTCAGCTGAACGAGGTCCTCGTGACGCTCGAGGATGCCCTCGCAGGCACCGAGCGCGACCAGGCCGCAACCGAAGAAGCTCACCAGCAGACCATCTCGGGCCTCGGCTCGATGATGGGTTCCTGAGCGACGACCACAGAGATTTCAAGGAGAACATGATGCAGTCGATGTCAGTTCGCCCGGAGCAGGTCAACGCTCTGGCAGCGCAGATCCGCAGCGGGTCGCAGGGTATCCGTTCAGAGCTCGACCGTCTCGAGTCCGAGGTCGGCAAGCTGCGTGCGGCGTGGGATGGTTCCGCGCAGCAGGCCTACGACCAGGCTCAGGCCAAGTGGAACCGTTCGCTGAGTGAGATGCAGCAGCTTCTCACGCAGATCGCGGGCAAGACCGAGGAGATCTCGGGCCAGTACGTCCAGACCGACAAGTCGGCCGCCGGGCGCTTCGGAGCCTGATCTCCGGCGCGGGCCCGACGCAGAGATGCGCCGGGCCCGCGCCGTCTGCTGTGCTGTTCGGCGATCGAGTCGGAGGGCGCAGCAGATGTCACGGGAATCGCCGTAGTCAACAGGGAGGGGTTGTCGATGGCCATCGCATTCGACTTCGAGCAGATCTTCGCCGAGCTGAAGCGCATCGAGCGCGACATGCAGCAGTTCCCTGCCGCATCCGAGGTGGCCGTGTCTGAGGGCGGGTCATCGAAGGCCACCGCCGAGTTCCGGGTGGCCGTCACTCAGGTCGCCCAGGGCATGGGTGCCGTCACGGAGAACTCGATCGCCGCTCTCAACGACGCCAACCAGGCGATCCGACAGGCGGTCACGGAGATCGCAGAGCAGGATGCCGCGCTCGCGGATGAGGCGAAACTGATCCTGACCCTGCTCGACTCCGCCGGCCAGCAGACGCCGGCAGGCCAGCAGACGCCGGCAGGCCAGCAGACGCCGGTCGGCGGGCAGACGGATGCCGCCGCCGAGGAGCCTGAGGAGATGGACTACTGATGACCCGAGTGCGGCGGTCGATCGCTGCAGTGATCGGCGTGGTCGCGCTGAGCATCGCGGTCGCGGTCCCGGCTGCCGCCGCCACAGACGCGTCGGAAGGCGGGCTCTGGTATTTCACTCGAGGCAAGGTGCAGGCGGCGATCGATGCGGGTTTCGACGGGGCCGGAGTCACGATCGCTGTGGTCGACACGCAGGTGAATCCTGACGCGCCAGGACTTCGGGGAGCAGACCTCGAGGTGCGCGAGGAGTCATATTGCTTCGATGCCTCAGGTGAGAGGTACGACGCGGTGTCGTCCGACTATGTGGCCGCGAACCACGGCACGAATGTGGCGTCGATGATCCTGGGCACCGGCGAAGCCGTCGGCGGGACGCCGATCAGGGGCGTGGCGCCCGGCGCGAAGGTGCTCTACTACAACTCGATGGTCACCTCGAGTGCGCCCCAGGGCAACGACGTCGATTCGACATGCCTTCAGGAGAACGGCGAGTTGATCGGCGACGGCGACACCCGGGAAGAGAGGAACCTCGCGTCGGGCCTGGCCCAGGCGATCTCGGATGCGGTGGATGACGGCGCCGACATCATCTCCGTCTCTCTGGGGGGGCTCGTCGACGCGTCGTATGCGGTGGCCAAGGCGCACGCGGCCGGTGTGGTGGTGCTCGGCTCTCTCCCGAACGTCGGCGGAGTGGGCGACTGGCCGTCGAGCTACAACGGGGTGATCGCGGTTCAGGCGTTCGGTCCTGACGGGCAGATCCAGTACTCGACGTACGACCCGGCGCTCGCAGAGCCGTCGCCCAATCTGAGCGACGACGTGATCATCGCATCGCCCGGACTCGACGTCATCGCGCAGGGGACCGCTGATTCCTGGGACGCACAGCAGCTGCGGTCAGGCACGTCGTTCGCTGCCCCGATCGCCGCGGGCTTCCTGGCTGTGGTGAAGCAGAAATATCCGGATGCCACCTCGAATCAGCTCATCCAGAGCCTGATCCACAACACGGGCACAAAGGGCGAACACGAGCCGAAGTGGGACAACAGCGGTGGGTACGGAGCGATCTCGCTCACGGGGATGCTCGCGGTCGACCCGACCAAGTATCCGGATGTGAATCCGCTCTTCGACGCGGAGAACGAGGACGCTCTTCCCAATCAGGCCACCGTGGACGAGGAAGCCCGGTTGCTCGAGGCGGAAGCCACCTCGCAGCCGACGAGCGATCCGGCCGGCGGGGCGTCGTCGGAGGGCGTCGACGCGATGCCGTTCCTGGTCGGCGGGGGAGTCGTGATCGCGATTCTCGTCATCGGCGGCGTGGTGCTCGCCGTGGTCCTGACGAGATCGTCTCGGCGACAGACGACACAACAAGGGGGAGACCATCGTGAGTAGTCAAGGGGCAGGGCCCTACGAGACCGAGCTCGAACGGATCCGGGGGCTCGAGGACTGGCGGATTCCGAAGGCGGCGTCGTTGCGGACGGCACTCACTACGCTGGACCGCGCATTGGGCACTGTGCTCGAGTCGGCGGCGTGGGAGGGAAGCTCTGCAGAGGCTGCGCGGAGCGCGCTGGCTCGGCTGCAGCAGAACTTCCGGATGATCGAGACGTACGTGGGGCATCTCACCGAGACGATCGAACACGCCAACACCTACCGCCGCAACGCCGCGGCCGCGGAGCTCCCGTCAGCCACCGTCGATCCGTTCTGGGCGAACGCGGCCAAGGTGGGATCCGTCGTCGTGCACCCGGTGCTCGGCCCGCTCGCCGCCGACAAGGCCCTCGATGTGATCGGCGGGTTCCTCGGCAACCAGCGTGAGGAGGAAGCGAAGAAGATCGTCGATCAGATCGAGAGGGACCTCTCGCCGTCGGCGAAGTCGCTCACAAAGGCATCCTCGACGTTGGCGGATTTCGATCCGCGCGTCGCAGTACCCACCCCGCCTGAGAAGCCGGTCGACCCAGGGACGGGCATCGATGGTCCGCAGATCACCTATCCCGGAGGAGGGTCGTCGCCTTCGGGTCCCGGGGCCGGCGGCGGCGGGCAGCAGCCCTCGACGCCGACGTTCCCGACGCACCCCGGCGGCGGGGGTGGAAGCGGCGGCCTCAACCCCGGCGGCTGGGAGCCGACGTATCCCGGCGGCTGGGAGCCGACGTACCCCGGCGGTGGGGAGCCGACGTATCCCGGCGGCTGGGAGCCGACCTATCCCGGTGGGGTGGAAGGCGTCGACCCCGACGGCTCGGGCAGCGGAGACGGCGACCCTTCGGTCGATCACCCCGGCGGCGGGGTGCTCCCCGGGGCGCCCATCGGCACGGGTGGTGGCGGTTACCCCGGTGGGGCCGGCGGCCCTGGTTCTGGTGCGTCCCCGGGCGGTTCGCTTCCTGGGGCGTTCCTGCCCGGTGGCGGTGGCGGCCTGGGTGGCGTCGTCGGAGGGGGTGCGGGAGCGGCGGCGATCGCCGCCAGCTCGAAGATCGCCAGTGTCGGCAGCATGGGAGGAATCGGCGGCTCGGCATCCGGCGCAGGGCTCAAGTCGGGCGGCGGGCTCCTCGGCAACTCCGCGTCCGGCGCTGCCGGCGGAACGGCCGCGGGCGGCACTGCTCGCGGTGGCGTCGGTGGCGTGGGTGGCGTGGGTGGCGTGGGCGGCGCGGGCGGCCCCGGTTCTGCGTCGGGCTCGGCCGGTGCCGGTTCGTCCGGTGCGGCCGGTGGTCGCCCCGGCATGGGCATGATGGGCGCCGGCGGAGCCGACGAGGAGGACAAGGCGAAGCGCTCCGGACTCGGAGGCCCGATCGCCCCCAAGCTCGAAGATGAAGAGGAGCGTGGTCCGCGTGCGAAGAGCGCGCAGGCCGGCTCCCGTGACGAGCACACAGACTGATCCACGGGGCGGCGGAGAGCGTGGGCGGCGGATGCCGTGCACGCCCTCGGCATCAGGGTGATCAGTGGTCGGATGGGCCGCGGCGAGAGCCGCACACGGTCGATAGGGTTCAGGTATGTCAGTCGAAACGGTAGAGCGGCGTCGGATCGTTCTTCAGAGCGAGGATCGTCGATTCGATCTCTCGCTTCCGTTCGACGAGACCCTCGACGACGCACTCATCCTCAGCGGACTGTCCACGGCTGATCGATTCGTGACGATCGGTCCCGGCGGGTTCGAGATCCCCGGGGACACCGAGTGCGAAGACCTCGTCGATGGCGGTCTCTATGCGCTCATCGACCGCACGGCGCTGGCGCCGCAGGCCCGACCTGCGGTGACGAACGAACGGGCGTCACGCGCAGACCACGGTGCTCGATGGTGGATGCTCGCGGTCAGCGGGCTGCTGCTCGTCGCCGTCTTCGCACAGGGGGCCGGAGATCCGCTGCTCAGACTCCTGATCGGTCTCTTCCTCGTGGTCGGTGCCGTCAGCGGAGCGGTCGCATGGTCGCGCCGGGATTCGGCGGCAGGGGTGCGCGGCATCCTCGGGGTCCTCGCCCCGGTCCTCCTCTCGTTCGCCGCGGGCGCTCTCCTGATCCCGGCGGAACTCGACGCGAGCGCGCACCTCTCCGCCGCCGCAGGTCTTCTCGCCGCCGGAATCACCACGGCGGTCATCGCCGTCTCTGCCCGAGCGCGTCCGATGCGGGCGGCCGCCGGAACCGCGACCGTGCTCCTCGTCGGCGTCGCCGCGGTCTGGGGGCTCGCGTTGCTGCTGCGCTGGGGACCGGCCGAGGCCGCCGCCATCTCGCTCGGACTCGTGCCGCTCGGACTGCGCGCTCTGCCGAGCAGCCTGGTGAACCTCCCTGAGGGGTACTTCATCGACTACAAGCACTTCATGACCAGTCGCTGGACGGTCCGCGGAGCCATCCCCGAGTCCGTCGGTCTCCTGCGACCCGAGCGCATCATCGCCGTCGTCGACGATTCCTCGGCACGACTCATCGCCGGAACCGCCGTGCTCAGCATCGTCGCCGCTCTGATGACCCCCCTCGCGTTCCTGCGTCCGTGGCCGGACGACCCCTTCGTGATCTCCGGAGGCATCGCACTTCTCGTCTGCGTCGGCCTCGCGCTGCTGCTGACACCCCGGCACACGACCTCGCGCATCCTCCGCTGGCTTCCCCGTGCGGCCGCCGCCGTCGTGTTCCTGGTCGCCGGTCTGCAGGCATCCGCCGCGATGGGCGACGGCTTCCAGGTGCTCGGTGCCCTTGTGCTGTTCGCTGTCGGTCTCACCGCGGTCGCGGTCATCATCCCCATCTCGCGCGGCGCGAGCTCGCTCGTCTGGTCGCGCTTCGGAGACGCCTTCGAATGGCTCGCCGTCGCGCTCGCCCTCCCCGCGGCGCTCCTCTACGCGAATGCGCTGTCCCTCCTTCGTGGAATGATGGCGGGATGATCGGGAACGGCGAACCACAGCCCTGGCCGGGCGGTGGCACCATCCCACCCGTGCATCCGGGACCCGGCCAGCCTGGTGAGATCCCCGCGCTGCCGCCGGCGTTGATCGCGGCTCCGCCCGGAGTCGACGGCGCACCGCTGCGGTCGGGATCCACGCCTCCCGCACCGACGCCGATCGTCTCGACACGCGCCAGGACGAGACGCCCCTCTGACGGGCTCGGCCCGGCTTTCGTCGGCGCGCCGGCGGGGACCGGAGCGCGGATCGCCGCCTTCACACTCGATGCCGCGGCAGTGATCCTCAGCGCGGCGATCGTGCTCATCACCACCCGCAGCATGCTGCTCGCAGGGCTCACGGCCGCCGAGCTCGCGATCTTCCTCTGCGTGCTCGAAGCGCGCACCGGACTCACCCTCGGCAACGCCGTGCTTCGTCTGCGCGCCGCCCGCGGCGACCGGCCCTACTCGCCGGGCGTCGGGCGCCAGTTCGTGCGCGCGATCATCACGGGCGCCGGTTTCCTGGTGGCGGTCGGCAGCTGGGTCGTCGTCGCGTCGAGCGCGTGGGATCGCGGTGGTCGCCGTCAGTCCTGGGCCGATCGCGTCGCCGGCACCGTCGTGGTCTCGGTCCCGCCTCGTGCCGCCGCGGACGCACAGCAGAAGGTCTCCGTCGCCGAGGCCGCCGCCCCTCTGGCGCCTCCGCAGGTCGTGCCTCTGGGCGCACACCCGTCCGTCATCGACGAGGACTCCGAGCCGACCGACTCTCGCGCGGCCTCGCACCGCACCGAGACGCCCGCACCCGTGTCGCAGGGGGACAACAGGCCGCTCTTCACCGTCGCCCCGGCCGCAGCACAGCAGTCCGATCCCGCCGCCCAGGCATCCGAGTCCGGAGCGCTGCTCCTGATCTTCGACACCGGGCAGCGCGTGCAGCTCGGGCTGCCGCTCGCGGCGAACCTCGGACGCGCACCTGCGGCGAGTGTGCACGACGACCGACTCGTGATCGTGACCGACCCCGACTCTTCGGTGTCGAAGACGCACCTGCGCCTCGAGCACTCGCGCGGCCGCACCTGGGTCACCGATTTCGGATCCACCAACGGCTCCGACATCCGATCCGACGACGGGCAGACGACCGAGCTCGTCGCCGGTGAGCGCGTCCTGCTCGACGACGCGGATCGCGTCAGGATCGGCAACCGCAGCTTCACCATCAGCCTCCTGCTGGCCACGGACAGCAGCGCCGGAGAGAGAGCATGACAGGACCCCGTCTCGCGCCGCCCCGCGTCCCCTCCGGAAAGCTCCCCGTTCAGGCGCCCCCTGAGCTTCAGCCCAATGACGGCGGCATGGGGATCCTCGGATCCCTGCTGCCGATGCTGGGCAGTGTGGGTGCGATCGTCATGGTCACGATGTCGAACCAGTCGGTGACGGGTCTGCTCACCGGCGGCATGTTCCTGCTGTCGTCGCTCGGGTTCGTCGCGGTGAACGGCTGGCGTCAGCGATCGCAGCGTCAGGCTGCGACTCTCGGCGAGCGTCGGGAGTACCTCGCGTACCTGACCGAGCTGCGCCAGACAGTGAGGGTCGCGGCGCGGCAGCAGCGCCGCGCGGCGAACTGGCACCTTCCTGCGCCTTCGGCCCTGCCCTACATCGCCGAAGAGCGCACGAGGGTGTGGGAGCGCGGCGTGAACGACCCCGATTTCCTCTCCGTGCGCGTCGGCACGAGCGACCAGCCGCTGTGCATCTCGCTCGAGGCGCCCGAGCTGCCCCCGCTCGCGCAGCTCGACCCGGTCGCCGCATCGGCCGCGCATCGCTTCATGCTGACGCACGAGATCCAGAAGAACCTCTCGCTCGGCATCACGCTGCGCGACTACGCCCGTGTCGAGATCACGGGAGACGAGACCGAATCCCGCGGCCTCGCGCGCGCCATGCTGCTGCACCTCGCGACCATGCACGACCCAGACACGGTGCAGATCGTGATCGCCGCTGACGCGGCCGTGCTGCCCCAGTGGGAATGGGCCAAGTGGATGCCGCACACGCATTCGCGCACGGTCAGGGACGGTCTCGGCGCCGCACGCATGATCGGCTCTCAGCTGTCAGAGCTCGAGGACATGCTCCCCGCTGAGGTGCGCGAGCGGCCGCGTTTCGCCCGCGACGGCTCCGGCGTCAAGGCGCCGCACATCGTGATCCTGACGGATGGCATCACCACCTCGTTCAACGACGTGCTGGCGAGCGGCGACGGCGTGCAGGGGGTGACCGTGATCGACCTCCCCTCCCGGTGGGGCGATCTCGACGACCCGAACGCCCTGCGCATCGCGTTCGCGCCGGGCGACAAGGGCAGCCGAGCCGAGCTCGTCAGTCTGCAGGTGCCTGCTCGCCCCTTCGAGGCCGACGCGATCAGCATCGTCGAAGCCGAGGCGACCGCCCGGCGACTCATCGCCCTCTACTCGGGCGGCACGACGATCACGAAGAAGAAGAGCGCGACCGATCAGGCCGAGCTCGTCGAGCTGCTCGGCCTCCCCGACGTCCGTGATCTCGATCTCGATGCGGCCTGGTCGCCGCGTCTCGAGCGGGATCGGCTGCGTGTGCCCATCGGGCAGACGGAAGACGGCAGCCCGCTGATCCTCGACATCAAAGAGTCGGCTCAGCAGGGCATGGGCCCGCACGGCCTCATCATCGGTGCGACCGGTTCGGGAAAGTCCGAGGTCCTCCGCACGCTCGTGCTCGCGCTCGCGATGACCCACTCGCCCGAGCAGCTCAACTTCGTGCTCGTCGACTTCAAGGGTGGAGCCACCTTCGCAGGCATGGCCGACATGCCGCACGTGTCGGCGATCATCACGAACCTCGGCGAGGAGATCTCGCTGGTCGACCGCATGCAGGATGCGCTGCAGGGTGAGATGGTTCGGCGTCAGGAACTGCTCCGGGCGACCGGACCCTTCGCCAACGTCGCCGACTACGAGAAGGCCCGTCGTGGCGGCCGCACCGACCTCGCGCCGCTTCCTGCGCTGCTCATCGTCGCCGACGAGTTCTCGGAGCTGCTGTCGGCGAAGCCCGAGTTCGTCGACACCTTCGTGAACATCGGCCGACTCGGCCGTTCGCTGCAGGTGCACCTGCTGCTCTCGTCGCAGCGTCTGGAAGAGGGCAAGCTCCGCGGACTCGACACCCACCTGTCGTACCGCATCGGTCTGCGCACCTTCTCCGCCGCCGAATCGCGCACCGTCCTCGGAGTCCCCGACGCCTATCACCTGCCCACGCAGCCCGGCGCCGGAATCCTGAAGTCCGACACCGAGACCATGACGCAGTTCCGTGCCGCCTACGTGTCAGGACCCCCGCCCCGCCGTCGGCGCCGTGCGGCATCCGGTTCTGCGCAGAGCACGGGCTCGACCGCGGTCGAGCTCTTCACCGCGGCGCCGGTGTGGCGAGCCGAGACGACGGTCGAGGAGCCCGAGGTCGTCGTCGACGCCGAGCCCGAAGAGAAGCGCAACAGCTTCGAGATCGCCGTCGAGATGATGAGCGGACGAGGGCCGGCGGCCCACCAGGTGTGGCTGCCGCCGCTCGAGACCCCTGCCACCCTCGATCAGCTGTTCGGCGATCTCGTCGAAGACCCCGCCCTCGGACTCATCTCGCCGCGGTGGAGAGGTGCTGGGGCGCTCACCGTGCCGCTCGGAATCGTCGATGTGCCGCTCGAGCAGCGGCGCGAGAATCTCGCGATCTCGCTCGGGGGCGCGGCCGGTCACATGGCGATCGTCGGTGCGCCGCTCAGCGGCAAGAGCACCCTCGCCCGCACCGCGCTGGTCGCCCTCGCCCTCACGCACACACCACAGGAGGTGCAGTTCTTCGTCATCGACTTCGGCGGTGGCAGCTTCACGGGACTGCAGCGTTTCACGCACATCAGCGGCGTGGCGACGCGCTCCGAGCCCGACATCGTGCGCCGCACGGTCGCCGAGGTCACCAGCCTGCTCAACGCGCGCGAGGTGTATTTCCGGCAGAACGGCATCGACTCGATCGACACCTACCGACAGCGCCGCGCCCAAGGACTCGCCGATGACGGATACGGCGACATCTTCCTCATGGTCGACGGCTGGGGAACCCTGCGTGCGGAGTTCGAGATGCTCGAACCGCAGATCCATGCCATCGCCGCGCGAGGACTCACCTACGGCGTGCACATCATCATCACGGCGTCGCGCTGGATGGAGGTCCGTGCCAACATCAAGGACCTCATCGGCACCCGCATCGAGCTGCGGCTCGGCGACCCGACGGACTCCGAGGTCAACCGCAAGGCCGCCGAGAACGTCACGGCGATCCCTGGTCGCGGTCTCAACGAGAACGGCCTGCAGATGCTCACGGCGCTGCCGCGCATCGACGGCGTCGACGACGCATCCTCGCTCGCCGGCGGCATCGACGATCTCGTCACCCGCGTCGCATCCGCATGGCACGGCCCCGCCGGCCCCAAGCTGCGTCTGCTGCCCTCGCGCATCAGCCACGCCGACCTCCGGGCAGTGGCCGCCGCCGCGTCGGCGGACGGCTCGGAGCCGCGTGAGATCCTGCTCGGCATCGACGAGGCGAACCTCGCGCCGTTCTCGATCGACCCGCTCGAAGAGCCGCTGCTCTATCTCTACGGCGACGCAGATTCGGGCAAGTCGTCGATGCTCCGCGGTGTCGTGCACGAGATCACGCGTCTCTATGGTCCGACCGAGGCGAAGATCTTCGTCGTCGACTACCGTCGCGCGCTGCTCGGTGAGATCCCGCAGGACTACCTCGGTGCCTACCTCACCTCGCACGAGATGACCGAGGGTGGGATGAGCGAGCTCGCCCAGTTCTTCCAGAGCCGCATCCCCGGCCCCGACGTCACGCCCGACCAGCTGCGCTCACGGTCGTGGTGGAAGGGCGCAGAGGGCTTCGTGCTGATCGACGACTACGACCTCGTGTCGACGTCGCAGGGCAACCCCGTCGCGGTGCTCGCCCCGCTGCTCGCGCAGGCGGCAGACCTCGGTCTTCACGTGATCCTCACGCGTCGCACCGGTGGAGCGAGCCGTGCCGCCTACGATCCGATCATCCAGCGCATGACCGACCTGGGCGCCACCGGCATCCTGCTCTCGGGAAACCCCGAGGAGGGACAGCTGATCGGCAAGGTCAAGGCGATCCCGGCGATCCCCGGCCGTGCCCAGATCGTCAGCCGCGACCGCGGGCTGGTCGCCGCACAGCTGCTGTGGGTGCCGCCGAGCTATCAGTGATCTGGCGGGGGCGGTCAGTGGGCGAGTGCGCCGACTGGCCGCCTGAGCTCAGCGGGTCGCGTCGGCGAGGTGACGTGCGTCGTGGCTCAGCACCTTGACGATGATGCCGTGGCGACGCAGCTCCTTGGCGGTGCGAGCACCCTCCTCGGCGTCGCGCCCCAGAGCGTTGATGTTCGCCACGACGAGAACGTCTCCGGTCTTCAGCGTGCCGATCAGGCGCGACAGTCGATCGCTCCAGCTCTCGAGGATGTCGGGAGCGGGGTGACGGAACCCCTCGATCGGCACCCCGAACCGGGTGAGGTCGTCGCGCTGCTCGACCACCGACGGCATGCCCTCGCGGGAGACGACGAGTCCGACCAGGCGTGACCCGTCGGGGCGCGCGAGCCAGAAGTCGCGGTTCTGCTGCAGTTCGGTGAAGCACTTGGGGCACTCCGCGGCCGCGTGCGGCAGATGCAGCGGACTCGTCAGGGCCTCGTCGACGGATGCCGTCGCCTTCATGGGATCGATCGTCTCGCTCATCGCGCACCTCCGGCATCCATTCTGCCCTGATCGGAGCCGGCGCGGTGACCTTTCAGAGCATCCCGAGCGCGCGTACCGCTTCTCGTTCCTCTACGAGCTCGGCCACGGAGGCGTCGATGCGAGCCTGGGCCCATTCACTGATCTCGAGCCCTTCGACGATCTGCCACTCTCCGTCGATCGACCGCACCGGGAACGACGAGATCAGACCAGCGGGAACGCCGTACTCGCCGTGCGAGACGACCCCGGCAGAGGTCCAGTCGTCGGTGCCGTGCACCCAGTCGCGCACGTGCTCGATCGTGGCGTTCGCGGCAGACGCCACGGAAGACGAGCCGCGCACCCGGATGATCTCGGCCCCTCGCTTCGCGACACGAGGGATGAAGGTCTCATCGAGCCACGTGGGCACATCGCCGACGATGGCCTCGAGAGCCTTCGCGACCGGTTCTCCTGCCACTGTCGCGTGCGAGACGTCGGGGAACTGCGTCGCCGAGTGGTTGCCCCAGATGGGCACACGACGAATGGTGTCGACCGGCACTGCGAGCGTCTGCGCCAGCTGTGCCCTGGCGCGATTCTCGTCGAGTCGGGTGAGAGCGGTGAATCGCTCTGCAGGGATGCCGTCGGCCGCGGCCGCGGCGATCAGCGCGTTCGTGTTCGCCGGGTTGCCCACCACGGTGACGCGCACGTCGGACGACGCGTGGGCCGCGATCGCGGCGCCCTGCGGGCCGAAGATGCCGGCGTTGGCGGCGAGCAGGTCTCCGCGTTCCATCCCGGGTCCTCGTGGACGAGCGCCGACCAGCAGAGCGAGGTCGCACCCGTCGAAGCCGACGGCGGGGTCGTCCGTGACCTCGACGTGCTCGAGCAGGCCGAAGGCGCCGTCCTGCAGCTCGAGGGCCGCTCCCTCGGCGGCGCCGAGCCCCTGGGGGATCTCCAGCAGCCGCAGTCGCACCTTCTCGTCGGGGCCGAGCATGTCTCCGGCGGCGATTCTGAACAGCAGTGCGTAGCCGATCTGTCCGCCCGCACCCGTGAGCGTGATGGTGGTCGTCATGACTCGAGCCTACGACCGTGAAGAGGCCGCCGTGCAGAGTACCCTCGTGGCATGACCTTCAACCCTGACGCTGATGTCTCCGGCAACACCGCCCGCCGACGCGGCCGCGGCGCCGTCGTCGCCGGAGCGGGCGGTGTCGGCCTGCTCGGCATCATCGCCCTGATCGCCGGACCACTGCTGGGCATCGACCTGACCGGCCTGCTGGGCGGCGGTGGCGGCACCGGCGGGGGCACCGAGCCTGCGGGCGGCAGCGTGATCGAGAACTGCCTCACCGGCGAGGACGCCAACGAGAACGTCGACTGCCGAGTGGCGGCCTCGCAGCTGGCGCTCGACGGCTACTGGGAGGACCACGTCGAGGGCTACCGCCCGCCGCAGCTCATCATCGTCGACGGAGCCACCTCGACCTCGTGCGGCACCGCGTCGAACGCGGTCGGCCCGTTCTACTGCCCGCCCGATGAGACGGTCTTCATCGATCCCACGTTCTTCGACCTCATGCAGCAGCAGTTCGGGGCATCCGCCGGCGATCTCGCTCAGCTCTACATCGTGGGTCACGAGTGGGGCCACCACATCCAGTACATCACCGACGTGATGAATCAGTATCCGAACAACGGCACCGGCCCGGACAGCAACGGCGTGCGCATCGAGCTGCAGGCCGACTGCTATGCGGGCGCCTGGATCGGGCAGATGACCCAGGAGAAGGACCCGGACGGTGTCCCCTACCTGTTGGAGCCGACCGAGGCGGAGATCACCGACGCGCTGAACGCCGCGAACACGGTCGGCGACGACAACATCCAGGAGCAGTCGTCCGGTTCGGTCAACCCCGAGAGCTTCACGCATGGCACCAGCGAGCAGCGGCAGGGGTGGTTCGCGAGCGGCTACAAGTACGGACTCGATGTGTGCGCCGACCCGCTCACGGCGGCGCCCGGAGAACTCTGACCATGGAACTCGACGCGCTGTATCCGCCCATCGAACCGTACGACTCCGGTGAACTGCTCGTCGGCGACGGGCACCGCATGTACTGGGAGACCAGCGGCAACCCCGAGGGCAAACCCGTGGTGTTCCTGCACGGCGGCCCCGGCAGCGGCACGTCGCCGTGGCAGCGTCGGTTCTTCGACCCTGAGGTGTATCGGATCGTGCTCCTCGACCAGCGCGGGTGCGGGCGCAGCACTCCGCACGCGAGCGCCCCCGATGTCGACCTCCGCTTCGTCACCACCGCGCACCTGATCGCCGACATCGAGCTGCTTCGCCGCAACCTCGGCATCGAGCGGTGGCAGGTGTTCGGCGGGTCGTGGGGGAGTGCACTCGCGCTCGCCTACGCGCAGGCTCATCCGGATGCCGTCAGCGAGCTGATCCTGCGGGGCATCTTCACACTCCGTCGGGCAGAGCTGGAGTGGTTCTACGAGGGCGGCGCCGCCGCTCTGTTCCCCGACCTCTGGGAGGAGTACATCGCGCCCATCCCGGTGCTCGAGCGCTCGCACATGATCGAGGCCTATCACCGGCGTCTGTTCGACCCCGATCCGGCCGTGCACGAACCGGCGGCTGTCGCCTGGTCGCGGTGGGAAGCCTCGACGGTCACGTTGCGCCCGGATGCCGCGCAGATCGAGGCGATGTCCGACCCGCACACGGCGACCGCCTTCGCCCGCATCGAGAACCACTTCTTCGTGAACCGCGGATGGTGGACCGAGGGGCAGCTCATCGCCGGTGTCGACGGCATCCGTCACATCCCGACCGTCATCGTGCAGGGGCGTCACGACGTGTGCACTCCGATGATGACCGCCTGGGACCTGCATACCGCCTGGCCGGAGGCCGAGTTCGTCGTCATCGACGATGCCGGACACTCGGCGACGGAGCCCGGCATCCAGCGCGCGCTGCGCGCCGCGACCGACCGCTTCGCCGGCTGAGCCCGCGGCGGCCGGTCGCGCGTCAGGCGCGCAGCGCCGCGGTCAGGGTCTTCAGCAGCCCGATCGTGCCGCCGTGCGCGCGGAACCGCGTGAGGCCCTCGCTCACCGCTGCGCCCGTCCGGGAGGAGACGAACCACGGCGGCTTGGGCAGGATGGTGAGGCGCCCGCCGCCGTTGACGACCGGAAGAGAACGCGGGAACGGCCGGAAGGGTCCGCGGATCACCGAGCGCTCGACGCGATCGAGCAGGAGTGCGTTGTGGACGACGCCGATGCCGCTGCCGACGTCGGCGATCGTGCTGCCGGGGAACGCTCCCCAGGTCATGGTCGGGGTGATGAAGCCGAAGGCCGTCCAGCCGTTGATCGCGATCGAGCCATAGCGAAGGGCCGCGATCGCCCGGTCGAATCCCGCGCCCAGTGCCTTCTCGGTCGACGGGTCGATCAGCAGGTTCGCGCCGAGCGTGCCCTGCAGCCGGTCGTTCGCGTAGGCCACGGCCGCGTCGAGGAACTCCTGGCCGGTGCCCGCCACCGAGACGACGCCCAGCACCGGAGCGAAGTACTCGGTGCTCTGCAGCGCTGTCGCGTCGTCGCCGTCGGAGACCTCGACCAGCACACGATCGCCGAGCACGAGGGCGTCGGGGTACGCATCGGTCGCGAGGTGCATCCTCGAGGTCGCACCGGGGTACCAGATCGGCCGGTCCGGAGCGTTCGCGTAGGCGCGGCGCAGAGCGGCTCGGAAGTCGTCGGCCTGCGCCCAATCCGACGACATGATCACCACCTGGCCGGCGATGCAGTTGTGTCCGCTGTTCTGCAGACGCATCGTCGCGACATGCTCCGCCTGATACGTGAGATCGGCGTCCGTCCACTCGCCCGGGACGATGATGATGGGCGAGACCCCGCCGAGCTCGGCCGTGATGGGCTTCTTCAGCAGCGGACGGTTCTCACGGCGCCGCCGCGTGGCCGCAGCCCCCGTGCCCCACACGATGGCGTCGAAGGTCGCGGCCGACCCCGTGATGTGCACGTGCACGAGGTCGGGGTGGCCGGTCAGGTAGGCGCCGACGTCGGGCCCGCCGCGCGTGATGCGCAGCAGCCCAGGACCGATGAGCGGCGCGAGCGCTCGCTTGTAGACGGGCACGAGCGCGTCCTGCGTCGGATTGACCTTGAGCAGCGCCGTGCGATTGTGAGCGAGCAGTTCGTAGAGCACGTCGAGCACCGGGATCGAGGTGATGTTGCCGGCGCCGAGCACGAGTCCCACGCCCCCCGAGTCCGACGGGGTGCGCTGCGCGAGCCCTGCCGCGGCGCGCGCGCCGTTGGGGGTGACGCCGGGTTCGAGCCAGACCTCTCCCGTGTGGCCGGAGAGCAGGAACCGGTCGATGCCGGTGAGGGGAAAGGCCCGCACGCGGGTGCGTCCGCCGGGAGCCCGGTCGATCGTGATCCCGTCCAGCGGGTTGGTGCCGTTCGCGAGGCGCGTGAGCGTCTCGATGTAGGCATCGAGGGCGCCGAGCACGCTGTAGGGTCCGCTGAGCCATTCCTCCCCGCGCAGCGGATGCCGGCCGTCGAGGCCCTTCGACGCGGCTGCGGTGTCGGCCCAGTCCTCCGCAGCGGCGGCGACGCTCGAGCGCACGGCGCGCAGCAGGGTGACCCGCTGGGCGAGCGTCAGGGCCGACCACGTGCGGGTGCCGCCCTGAAGGTCGTCGATCGCGGCGTCGAGGCGATCGCGTTCGGCCTCTCCGAGCTCCGGGGTCTTCGTCGAAGCGGCGGGCGTTGTCGCAGAAGTCATCGGCGTCTCCTTCGGGCGGGATCCCAGCTTATGTCGCGCACTCCGGTCAGGCGTCGATGTCGGCGCGGCGCAGGCGGTAGCGGCGAAGCGTGAGCAGGCTCGCCGCCATCAGCAGGGCGGGCAGGATGCTGAATGCGAGCACGATGCCGGTGATCGCGGCGTCCGGCTGCTGCGTGGTCGTGCCCGCCACGCTCGAGACGTATCCCGTCGCGGCCAGCGTGAGGGAGACCGTGCTCGCTCCGAGCGCGAACCCGACGGTCTCTCCTGCCGTCCAGACGCCCGTGAAGGTGCCGGCCCGGCCTCTTCCGGTGCGGCGCTCGTCGTGTGAGATCACATCGGGCAGCATCGCCATCGGCAGCGACTGCAGCCCGGCATAGGCGATGCCGGCCACCGCGATCGAGCCGTACATCCAGGGGCCCGGCGTCCAGACGGCCAGGACGAGTGATGCGGCGGCGATCAGGAAGAGGATGCTCGCGAGAGCGAACGCCCGCTCCTTGCCCAGGCGCCGGGCGACGACCGTCCAGCCCGGCGTCGCGAGCAGGGCGGGCCCGACGAGCGCCAGGAACACGAGTGTCACGGCGTCTTCGGAGCGCAGCACCCATGTGGCGACGTACTGCGCGCCGGCGAGCATGGTCCCGGTCGCGAGCGCCTGCAGCACGAACGTGCCGAGGAGGGCGCGGAACGGCTGACTGCGTCGTAGAGTGCGCACGCCGGCGGCATACTGCTCCCGGAGTCCTGCCGGAGCGACCGCCGGGGGGCGTTCGTCCGCGGCCATGTGATGGGCGGCGGCATCCGCTGTCCGTGACGCGATGAGCATGCCGACGCCGATGACCACGCCCGCCACCACGCCCATCAGCAGGTATCCCGCGACGGGGTCGGCGGTGGCGCCCCTCAGCTCGGGGCCGCCGGCGCCGAAGAGCAGGATGGCTGCGGTGAGCACGACGACGCGCCACCCGAGCAGCCGGGTGCGCTCGTCGTAGCCCGAGGTCAGTTCGGCGGGCAGTGCGACGTAGGGCACCTGGAACAGGCTGAAGGACGTCGCTGTGGCGAGGAACGCGAGGAGCACGCAGACGGCGCCGGCGGTCGGGCCCCAGGACGGGGGCACCGCGAAGGTGAGCGCGAAGAACACCGGAAGAGTGAGGCCGCCTGCGACCATGAATCCTCGACGCGAGCCGGTCCTCGCGTACTGACGGTCCGACGCGGCGCCGATCACCGGGTCGATGATGACGTCCCAGATCTTCGCCCCGGTGACGATGAGGCCGGCGGTGAGGGCGGCGACACCCAGATTGTCGGTGAGGAAGTACGTCAGAACCAGCCCGGGGAGGGTCGCGTACCCGCCTGTGCCGAGCGAGCCGATCGCGTAGAGGGCGACCGTGCGGGCGGACAGGCGGACGGAGGCTGCTTCGGGCCGAGCCGCGGTGCTCATCGCGCCAGTGTATCGGTGCGCGAAGAGCCTGCTTCAGGTCAGATGAGCGAGAGCTCCCGGAGCTTCGACTCGACGTCCGCGTTCGACGGCTCGACGTGGTGCGAGGAGTCGGGGTAGAGCACCACGGGGATGTTCATGCGGCCCGAGATCTCCTTCGCGATGTCGGCCGCCGAAGGGTCGGCGACGAGGTCGACGTAGGTGTACTCCACGCCGAGGGAGTCGAGTTGCTTCTTGGTGCGGATGCAGTCGCGGCACCAGTCGGCGCCGAACACGGTGATCGCGGAGTCTGCGGGAGAAGTCATGCTTCCAGCGTAGAGCGCCCTGGCTGGGCGGGCGCCGAGCGGAGGGATGCCGTCGATCGATCATTGCTCACTAAGGGTAGCCTTACCTATACTTGGTGCATGAACAGCGCGTGCGAGCATCTCGAAGACCCCGACTGGGAGAACATCGAGGGGGTCGTGCTCATCGCCGGCGACTCGACCGACGCCGGAGCCATCGCCGCCATCGCCGCACGGCTGCCCTGGGATGCCGAGGGGGTCATCCTCCTCGAGGCGGCCGCACGCATCCAGTTCCGCCACATCGACGTGCCCGAGGGGGTGTCGGTGCGCTGGCTGCTGCGCGGCGACGGCATCCGTCAGCATGCGAAAGGCGAACGCCTCGCGAATGCCGTGCACTCGTGGTGCATCGAGTGGACGTGCGCGGAGCCCGCGCTGCAATGGACGGTCTGGCTCGGCGCGCATACGCCTCCGCACGTGGCGCGGATGGCACGCAGTCTGCTCGGCGTCGCGAACTGACGCCGCGGGCGCAGCGTCAGCGGGCCCGATTCAGCGGGTCGCGAGCGCCGGAGCGCCGACGGTCGCGCCGGCGCTGATCGCATCGAGCGCGCGGCGGAGCGACGAGCTCGACGTGTGCGCCGTGTACGGGAAGTACACGACCTCGACGCCCACCTCCGCGAACTCCCGCTCGAGCCGCAGGCCCTTGTCGGTGCCGCGCCAGTCGTCGCCCTTGAAGAAGTGCGTGAACTGCACGTCTCGCCACGAATCCATCTTCGACGGAGTGGTCTCGACGTAGACGTCGTCGACGAACGAGATGTGACGGACGATCTCCGCCCGCTCAGCGGTCGGGATGACGGGCTCGATGCCCTTCACCTGCCGCAGCATCTCATCGCTGACGACACCGGCGACGAGGATGTCGCAGTGCTGCTTGGCGTGACGAAGAAGGTTGAGATGCCCGACGTGAAACAGGTCGAAAGCACCCACGGCATAGCCGATGCGCGTCCCCATGATCTCCCCAGATCAGTATTTCCCCAGAGGCGGATCCCCATCCGCCCAGCGACTCCCACAGCCGCATCCCGTCACTCTAGCAGGTCGTCGTTTCCTCATGCATAGGAACACATGGAACTATGGAGTCCGCAGTGCTGTCGGCACAGGGGAGGGGCGCACAGTGGGGACATCGGTCACCGTCATCGTGCCGACCTTCAACGAGCGTGAGAACGTCGCCGAGCTCGTCGCACGCACCGCCGTCGCGCTCGCCGGATACGACGCGGAGATCCTCTTCGTCGACGACAGCACCGACAGCACCGCCGCCGAGGTCGAGCGGGTGGCCGCCGACGCCCCGCTGCCGGTCAGGGTCATCCACCGCACGGACAACACCGGCGGACTCGGGGGAGCGGTCGCCGTGGGCCTCGAGGCCGCGGCATCCGATCTCTGCATCGTCATGGACGGCGACCTGCAGCATCCGCCCGAACTGCTTCCTGCACTGGTGCGCCGGCACGACGAAGGCGATGCCGATGTCGTGGCAGCCTCGCGCTACATCGGCGGGGGCGACATGAGCGGTCTGGGCACTGCCGTGCGGTTCGGAGTCTCTCGGTCGGCCACGTGGCTGACGCGAGCGATGTTCCCGATCCGTCTCGCGCGCAGCACCGATCCGATGACCGGCTTCTTCCTGGTCGACCGCTCGCGCCTCGACCTCTCCGCCCTCAGGCCGCAGGGCTTCAAGATCCTTCTCGAGATCCTCGCCCGCACCGATCTGCGCATCGCCGAGGTGCCGATGGAGTTCGGCGAGCGCCGCCACGGAACCTCCAAGGCGAGCCTGCGTCAGGGGGCGACCTTCGTCGCGCACCTGGCCAGACTGCGATTCGGCAAGATGTCGCTCTTCGCGATGATCGGTGTGATCGGGGCGGTCGCCAACCTCGGCATCATGTGGCTGCTGACGCAGGCCGGTGTGCCCTACATCTGGGCGGCGATCATCGGCGCCGAGGTCACCATCATCGGCAATTTCATCCTGCAGGAGCGATTCGTCTTCGCGGATATGCGCACGGATGCGCGAGGGCTGGGCGGCCGCTTCGCCGCGTCGTTCACGTTCAACAACGTCGAGGCAGCGCTGCGCATCCCGGTGATGGCATTGATGGTCGAGACCTGGCATATCTCGAGCGTCCTCGCGACGGGACTGTCGCTCATCGTCGCGTTCTTCGCGCGCTTCCTCTTCCACTCCCTGGTCGTATATGCGCCGAAACGGCGTGTGAAGGCGGACGCGACGACGGGCGAGCCGAAGCCGGACACCGCGACCGTGCGCATCATCCGGGCGATCGACGCCGAGGCGATGAAGCCCGGCGAGCTCTGAGGTCGTGTCGAGTCGGATCACTGTGCGGCGCGCCGGGTCCCCGCGGTAGACCCGAACTCGTGATCCGGTCGTGCGTGCGAGGATGTCTGGCGGGGAGGCGAGATGAAACGCAAGGCTCTGGGGGCCGTGATCGCGCAAGCGGCGCAGGCGGGAATAGGTCTGCTTCTGCAGATACTCGTCGCGCGACTGCTCGGGATCGACGAGTACGGGCGCTTCGCGATCCTGTACGGGGTCGTGATCGTCGCGACGGCCGTGGTGACGGGGCTCATCGGCGATTCACTCGTCGTGCTGGAGCGTTCGCAGCGTGCGATCCGGGCCGGTCTGCAGGCGATGCTGCTCATCACGTCGGCGGTGCTCGCGGCTGGTGCGTTCCTGACCGCCTGGCTGACGGGCTTCTCGGATGCGCTCGAAGCGGCGATCTTCGCGGTCGCCCTCGCCGCATTCGCCGTCGAGGAGATCGTGCGGCGGCTCCTTATCGCGCACATGTCGTTCGTGCGCACCGCCGCCACCGATATCTCGGGATTCATCGTCGCGCTCGCGATCATCCTCGCCGTGAATGCGACCGGCACCCTCTCGCTGGGGGTGTTCCTCGCGGGCATCGCTGCGGGGCAGATCGTCGCGACAGTCATCGGCTGGTTGCTCGTGCCCCGCTCCGATCGACATCTCGTCGGACTCCGCGGTGCCGCGATCGCCCCTGTCTGGCGCTATGGCATGTGGCGGGGGCTGCAGCAGGTGCTGCGCCCCAGCCTGTTCACGGTGCTGCGCCTGCTGGTGCTCGCGGGCGCCGGACTCACCGCGGTCGGCCTGCTCGAAGCTGCGCGCACGTACACATCGCCACTGATCCTGGTGATCGGTGGGCTCTCGTCGTTCCTGTTCGTGCGCTTCGCCGACCAGC